>JAUWNW010000169.1 GCA_030612445.1 Candidatus Aminicenantota bacterium | reverse complement strand
TCATTTGCCGGTTTTGAGCTATGGGCAAATCCCGCAGAGCATGAGCTGATCCTGCGTGATCGTCTATTTTATCCCTTCTTTTGAAAAGCAAGCACGGGAAGCTGACAAAATATTGGGGCTTTCCTATTGGGCAAGGAATCTGGATATACCGCCTCGTTCTCTTAGCTGCCGGGCTGTTGAAGAAGCGCTCTTCAATAAGCTGAGTGATCAACTTGATCGGATTACGGAAATAGATGTGCTGGCCAGGGAATTAGAGCAACATCTACAAATTTTTCAAGATCGGGCAGTAGGTTTCTGGGGAAGTCTGGCCACCTATCAGATCGGATGGAATTATCTTGTACAGCTTGCTGAAGCTGCAAGTCTCATTGTTGAAAATGCCGAAGTTGAACAAATATGGGAAACTGTGGAAGATGCCATTCCCTGGTACAGCCGGCGCGGATGGATGCTTGATCAGGCAGGAGAGCTTCTTTTCATTGAATCGCCGGATCTCCCCAAGCAACTCCATCGCATCCGCACGAGGCTGCGGAGGGGTTGCCGGCGTAAAATAGATTCCATTGGCCGTGTATTTTCCGCCTTACTGGCCGGCGGGGAAAAAGAGCTGTTTTCATATCCGACAATGGGTGAATTAGCTCTTGATGAGCTTATGCAGAATAAAACGCCAACTGCCTTAGTTTTCCTTGATGCATGCAGCCTTCAGTTCGGATACAGACTTGCCGATATGATAAATCAGGGAGAGCCTGCTGAGCGCGCTGTTATTAAGATTGCAGTTGCACCGGTTCCGAGCATCACTGCGCTTGGAATGGCCTTTGCCCTTCCTATGGAACGAAAACAACTAAATATTATTTTCGCATCAAAGGAAAAAGATTTTATTGTTAATACTAAAAATTTTCATGGCAATCTTGCCAAGGCTGAGCAGCGACGAAAATGGCTTATAGATAATTTTAAAGTGAAAGATTTCCTCAAAATTACTGATGTGCTCGATGGGGACAGATTAAAACCTGCAAGTAGGGCTCGACAACTTATAGTAGTAGAAGGACGAGAATTTGATAGGGAAGGTCATGAAGGGCAACTTCAGTTGGCAACATAAGGGGCAAGCAGATATTTATGGCTCAAGAGACGCAATTCGGAAAGCTTTTGAATTAGGTTTAATAAATGATGGTGAAAGTTGGATGGATATGCTTAAAAGCAGAAATCAAACATCACATACCTATAATGAAAAAATAGCTAAAGAAATCTGCCAAGCAGTGTTGGAAGTTTATTATTCGCTTTTTAAGCAGTTAAAAGTAAAACTGGAGGGTTTACATTCAGATCCGGAAAAAACAATTTTTGATAAGGAATAATATGCAATACGGATTACCGGATGAAACTGTAAAAAAAATAAACAGTATATTTGCCGGGTACAAAGAAGTAGAGGAAGTTGTCCTTTATGGTTCCCGCGCTAAAGGCAGCAATAAACCAGGATCTGATGTTGATCTTACATTAAAAGGCAAAAAACTAAATTTGAAATTACTAAACAAAATAAGTACTGATCTTGATGATCTGCTTTTGCCTTATATATTCGACCTATCTATATACAGCCATATTAGCAACTATGATCTGACTGAACACATTGGGCGGGTTGGCAAAGTTTTTTATAATCGGGAGGAGTATCAGAAGATAATGAACCAAAATCATAACTATAGCATTTAGTTCCCAGGACCGGTGCGAATCGCATTAACCATTTGCTAACCAAAAAGATTGAAATAACAGGTGCGAACAGGAGATCGAACACGCTGTGCTGAAGGTATATTGCCAACAAAAAAAAATTTTACAAAAAATTTAAGGGAGAAGTGTTTTTTTTCTTGACCATCCCTTTAATGGGTGACCCCAATTTTTGTTTACCGCCGCCCCGGCATAGTAGGTGGTTTTTTATCTTTCTCTTTCATAATTGCTTCAGGTATCTTAATATTATTTAGCCTGTCAGTAAATATTTTTACTTCGACCTTTTCTTTCAAGCCCTTGTAAAATTCCCCCTGAGCCTCTTTTTTCTTCCGGGTAAGAATCTGATAATAAATCTTGTCTCTGACACTAGAAAGCGGCCTCACACTTTCTTCTTTTCCATCAATAAACTTTACGATGTAGTAGCCCTTGGATGCCTCAATGATTGGGCTGATCTCACCGGGCTTTGAGAGAGAAAAGAGGGCATCCATGACCTCTTTTTCCCATCGCGAATCCCCTTTTCCATAGTGTAGCCATCCAACGTCGCCCCCACGGTAACGAGTAGCCTGATGATCAGAGTATTTAACGGCAACGCTTCCAAAGGAGACAGTTTCCGCCGGGAGATTTAAAGACTCTTCTCTGGCAAATTTGGCTTTTTCAAACAGTTCAGTCTTCTTTTCCTTTGAGGCATTTGCCGGCTTTGTAATCTTTATTACAGCGGCCTTTACTTTTCCGGGAGAGATGAATTCCTGCTTATTGTTTGCATAAAAATCCTCGATTTCCTTTTCTGCTACAGTCAAACCGGTAAGTTTCGATTCAAGTTGGTCCTCTCTGAATTTGCCTGCAATAAGCCTTCTGACTCGATCTTGAATCTCAGGGTCCTGATCATATCCTTCCCTTATGGCGGCAGCATAGAGCATTTCAAAATTTACTTTTTTTTCTAACAGCGCCTCTCTTTGCTCCTGTGTCGAATATCTTTCCGGGCGACGGACAATTTCATCCTTGATGTCCCCGGCGCTAATTACCTTTCCATCAATGACGGCCAATACATCAGGTGTGTCTGAAGTCGTTTCTTTTTTTAATTGATTACACCCGAAACTCATGAAGATAAGAGCGGATAAAGTCAATATCTTGATCTTTTTTAAGGATAACTTTTTTGTGCAGATCATTGTTTCCCCCTTACTTAGAATCGATTTCAAAAGATTCTTTTATACCTAGGTTACTAATTTAATTCTTTTCACCGCAGAGAACGCAGAGATTATCTAATTTTTTCTCTGCGAACTCTGCGTTCTCTGCGGTAAATTTTTTAAATAGACTAAAACCCAGGCAGTTTAAATTTCATGGTCACCTCACCTGTTTCTTTATCTATCCGCAGCATTCGGCCTTCATTATCGGTGGCTTTTATTTTTTCTCCTGTGGCCATTTCTAAAAGGCCGCCAATAAATTGCATGCCTGAATTGAGGACCTCTTCCAGTTTTTCAGGGGATTGCCCTGAAAGAATAGAGGTTTGTTCTTTTTTCGAAGCGCTTTTGGCGCCGGTAAAGGCTTCTTCTCTATTTAAATGTTCAGGACCTGATTCATGGCTTTCATCTATTTTTTCATTTACATTTTCATAATCCAAATCCACATTTTTATCTTCCAAATTATCTTCGCTATCATTTACACTTTCCGAATCCAATTCATGACAACCTTCTTCTGCATCATAGGAGAAAGATTTTTCCTCTCCCTTTAGCACCTTAGGATTGAGATAATGAGGCGTATCTTCGGGGATTTCCTCAACGGCTTTTGTTTCAGAGACCTGAACTATCTGCTCCTCTTCTATCATCTCCCGAAGTTTATTGGTTAACTCTGTGCGCTTCTGTTGAGAAAATTCTACTGTATCAATGCCCCCGTCAAAGACCCCTTTAAATAAATCCGTTTTCATTTGAATACCAGCCAGAATTTTCTCCTCTATACTGCATTTGCTTATCAGGTTGACTACATTGATACAGTTACTTTTTTGCCCAATACGACTTACCCGGCCTATACGCTGATACATTTTTGCCGGGTTCCAGGGAAGCTCAAAATTAATAACACAATCCGCAGCTTGTAGGTTTAGCCCCGTACCTCCGGCATCCGTTGATAAAAAAAGTTTACACTCAGGGTTATTGGTAAATTCATCAATAAGAAGCTGCCTCTTTTTTACGGGCACTTTGCCGGATAGTTCCACAAACTGAATACCGGCTTCAGATAACTGCTTGGCAATCAAAAAGGTCATGGTTGTCCATTCACTGAAAATGACTACTTTCCTGCCGCTTTGCAGGACCAGCTCATCGATAATTCCTTCCAACTCTTTTAATTTAGGGGAAACATTGGTTTTGCGATCAATCAAATAGGTTGAATCACATACCATGCGCATTAATAAAAGGAGATCTTGTATTCGCTTCATATCCACGGGAGTAAGAAATTTTTTATGCAACAAAGGGACTAATGATTGCAAAAATCCGCTGTGGATCTTTTGCTGGGGCGCTGAAAGGTCAAGGAAATAATTATTGACCACTTCTTCAGGAAGGTCCGACAGGACCTCTTCTTTTCGTCTTCGAATAACAATGGATTGCAGCCTGGTTTTGAGTTGGTCGAGATTTCTATATCCCAGGATTTTCCCTTTTTTTTCTTTGCAGAGCATAAAATATTCAGCTGCGAATTTCCATAAAGGGGACAACATATGAGGATCAAGAAATTGGATAATGGAATAAACGTCTTCAAGTTTATTTTCCAAAGGGGTGCCGGTAAGCACAAGAGCATGTCTTCTCGGCAGACTCTTCACAGCCTCGGCAGTTTTGGTGGTAAAATTTTTAATACGCTGAGCTTCATCCAAAATAATCAGGTCAGGCTTAAATCGTGAGATAATCATTACATCTCGAAGCACTGCTTCATAATTGGTAATCTTAAAAAGAGTGTCATTTTGGTTATAGCAGTTTTGGCGTTGTTTTCTACTACCTGCAATAACCAAGGCTTTTTCATCAGTGAACCGCTCTATTTCCCTTTTCCATTGTTCCTTTAAAGAGGCCAAAGTTACTACCAATATCTTATTAAAGCCAAAAACTTCCCTTTTCAAAATCCCCAGGGCTATTGCCTGCAATGTTTTGCCAAGCCCCATTTCGTCTCCAATGAGGGCGCCTTTTTTATACAACCCGAACTCAATTCCTATTTTTTGATAGGGATACAGGCTGATTTTTACTACATCCTTTGCCGGCAAGGAGTTATTGGCGAGTTCTTTCATTTGCCTTTCCTGGAGAAGATCATCGAGTCTTTTAAATACCTGCTCTTGAACACGAATCTTTTTGTTCCCATTGAGACGGGAGGCAAAGGTTAAAAATTCCGATAGATCATTTTTAGAAAAAAGACCCTGATCATCAAAAAATTGAGTTAAATGCTCTTGAATATCCGGAATCTCGGAAGCAGGCCGTTCACAAAACAGGCGCGGCTTATCATGTATGGAATCCCAGTAGATATCAATAAAGGGAAAACATTCTTTCTTTAGGCGGGTTTTGAAGTCCTTTTCTTTTTTTATATGTTGCCCCAGATAAATAAGGTGCTTACAGGTATTTAATCTATTGGTGAAAAAATCAGGGCAGGTACAATGCCCCCGGTTATTTTCAGGGTCATGGAGGGTGATGACATATTCCTTCCCCTTGTGAGTTTCCAGTAAATGCTCCCCTTTATACATTTCCCCTAAAGTGACTTTAAATTTTTCCTGATGCGCTCTTTTTTTTCTATCCTCAAGGGCCTGATTTTTTATTTCTTCCGCTGAGAAAAACGGTTTGCCCTGATCAAGATTTTCCAC
>JAUWNW010000181.1 GCA_030612445.1 Candidatus Aminicenantota bacterium | reverse complement strand
AAAGATTTTTATCTGCCTTCTCATACATGGAGCTGCTTCAAGGCGCTCAAAATATATCCCAGCACAAATATACAAAAGATTTCTTATCTGAATATAATTTTAGAGTACTTCCCATTACCGAAAATATTAGTCATCGCGCCTGCATCTATATTGAAGAATATTCATTATCCTCAGGTCTACGTGCAGCAGACGCGATCATTGCAGCCACAGCAGTTGAAAATAATAAAACACTTGTTTCAAGCAACACCAAGCATTTTAAACCAATTAAAGATTTAAAATTAAAAGAATTTAAACCATAATGCAATAAGCTTATCCTGGCACCCAAGTAAGATATCACAAATCTTTTTTGCTTGACAATAACACCAATAGTGGTATCATATAACAAATGGCAGGCATTAAAAAAATATTAGCAAAGATGAGGGTAAGCCCTGTCAATGTAAGGTTTATAGATGTATGCAGAAAAAAAGGATAAATACGCTTATCGAGTAATATGGTCAGATAAAGATGCCAAGTATTTGGGTCTCTGTGCGGAGTTCCCAAGTCTAAGTTGGTTGGCTGGAACACCGGAGGCGGCACTGAAAGGTATCCGCAGGGTTGTTGCAGAAGGTACTAATATTCTGGAAGCCGATGGTGACTTAATCCCGGAGCCTTTATTTAATAAGAAATATAGTGGCAAATTTTCTGTCCGAATTCCCCCGGAAGTCCATAGAGATCTATCAATCCAAGCTGCTGAAGCAGACATAAGCCTAAACCGACTCATCAATGCAAAACTGACTAAATAAAAACCATCTATCCGCTGCCTTTAATGCTTTGCCCTGGTTCTCTTGCTAATAGCACTGGGGACTATCCCCTTCTGAGCAAAAATGGGACTGGGTACTTTTTTTCGTCAGAGAAAAAGTTGCCTGTCCCGTTATTTCAAAACAGCATTGCGCCTTGACAATATTGTGCTGTAACCAAATTTTGTCTTGACAATATTAGTTTATGGCATTATATTGTCAGATATGAAGAAAAAGCGGATATTATACGAAAATACCTGGAAAATGCTTTCTAAGCATAAACAAATGGTTTTTATTTCCGGGCCGAGACAAGCAGGCAAAACCACATTTACCCAAATTCTGGCCGAAAATTTCAACAATTCACTTTATTTTAACTGGGATATCCTTGATGAAAAGCGAAAACTTATCGAAAATCCGTTTTTTTATGAAGAGGTTCATCGTAAAGACAAATCTATGCCGCTTATAATATTTGATGAGCTGCACAAATATTCAAACTGGAAGAATTACCTCAAAAGTGTATATGACCGGGACAAAGGCAAGTATAAATTCATAGTATCCGGCAGCGGCAGGCTGGATATGTATCAAAAGGGAGGGGATTCATTAGCCGGAAGATATTTTATTTTTCATCTGTGGCCCTTTACCCTGGCCGAACTTGCAGGAAATAATCTCCCCTTTGAACAATTTATCTCCAATCCTATTGAAGTTCGCTTATGCCAAAATAAAACACAACCTGCCTGGAACAGGTTAAGTCGATTCAGTGGATTCCCGGATCCATACCTTAATAAAACAGATCAATTTTACCGAATTTGGTCAAACACCTACAGAAAACAGCTCTTACGCGAAGATATTCGTGATCTTATATTTGTTCGCAATATTGAAAATATGGAGATACTTTTTTCTCTGCTTCCTTCAAAAATTGGCAGCCCCTTGTCAATGGCAAGCCTTGCCAGAGATATTCATGTATCATTTGACAGCGTCAGGAAATGGATTAAGATTTTTGAGAACTTTTTTATGGTTTTCAGAATATCTCCGTGGAGCAAAAAAATATCTAGAGCTATAACCAAGGAGAAAAAACTATATCTTTTCGATTATGCTGGAATTGAATCCCAGGCAGCTAAATTTGAAAACATGGTTGCTATGGAACTTCTGCGGGCTATATCGAACTGGAATGATCTGGGGCTCGGGGATTTTTCTTTGCATTATCTAAGAAACAGGGAAAAGGAAGAAGTCGACTTTCTGCTTTCAAATAATCATAATCCTTTCCTGCTCGTTGAAGCCAAATTATCTGCTGATCAGGCAACAAAGAGTCTGCTAAAATTTCAAAAGATTCTCAATGTCCCGGCAGTTCAGCTTGTCAATAAAAGCGGCATCTGCAAACTTGTTTCCAACAATAATTTAAAAATAATGATAATCAGTGCAGATCACTGGCTATCATTGCTGCCCTAGAGCAAACCCCATCTGCTTTCCCTGCCTTTATCCCGCTTTTATTCACCATTTACTATTTACCATTTACAGGTTTTATCCATTTACTATTCACCGGTTTTATCTGCCTTCCCTGCTTTTATTCACTATTCACTATTCACTATTCACCGGTTTTAAGGTTTACCTTTGTGCTCCAATCCAAACTGAAATTGCTTTTTGTTTTTTGGATGCAAGCCAAAAAAGAAAAAGCTTCTTAATCTTATCCGCGTAAATCCGTGTCAAATATTTTATTTCTTCATCCGTGTCCATCCGCGTCCTAAGCGTAAAATAAGACTCAGATTTGGTCTTGGCAACCGGACCACTTCAGTTGACAAGAGCGGAAAGATAGTGGAGCAGATTAAGTCAGGGTAGTAAAATTTTCTTCGTTGCATTAGCCGGCATTGTGAACTGAAGGTCAGAATTATTATTACCCTAGGTTCATGTTTATTCGCATTCAGACATGCGTATTAAGTTTTTGGAGGATATTCTTTTTCAAGTCAGTAATAACCTGGCGGTAATTTTTTGGCAGAAACTTGGCTAAATCATTATATAGCTCTTTTTCGTTTGTTTGCTGGACAGCCCTAATCAAGTCTTTGGATTTATAAGATTTTCGGCACCACTTCATTTTCTCCTGGATATAGTCATTTCTTAAAACAATCCCTTTTGAGAGCAAATACCAGAGGTCAAAAAAATCACGGCCTTTACTGCGCATAAGAATAGCCCTGACTTTTTCTGCCAGCAGCTCCTCTGCATCAAGATACGCAACTAAAGGATAGCTTATCAGGGGAAAGCGAGTTTCTATGGCAGAAACCGCTTTTGTCAAGGCCTTCTCCCTTTGCGAAAACTCCAGGCGGATAGTTAAGATGTGAGGTGCTTTATACTTGAATTTGAGCTGGCTGTTAAATGAGTTTTGCTGAGCCGAGGTTTTCCCTAACTCAAGAGGAGCAATTTCATTCTTTAGGTCATTGATCGTTTCTTCCAGCATCTGCCGGATCCGGCTTGAACTTAGCTGGGTGCTAAAATCCAGGTCTTCGGAAAACCGGAAAGAACCATAATGGAAGTGGATAGCAGTCCCCCCTTTAAAGAAAACATGTTGGCTTTCTTTTATTGTATAAAAGGACCGCAGAAATAACAGTTGTAGATACTCCCTAACTATAGAGGTTTCATCAATTTTAAAATATTTCGCCAGCTCGCTTATTTGTTCTGCTGTTATCATAACCTTATTTCCTTCAATTTATTGAGAAAGGGTCGATATTTAACTTTTTGGCACATTTTGTAGAAATCTTTCTTGTTGATAGAGGAATAATCCAGCTCATCAAGTTCTACTTTGCGTCTTCCCTTGGCCGTTATGTAAAGCATATCCAGCAGGGCTTTTTCCTGAGAAGCAATAATTATCTGTCCTTCCCGCCTAAAACCCCAGTACAATTTCCGGCTTATTTGAGTGTAACTGTATTCTTTTCCTTCGACGGTTATTTTTTTTGTTTTTTTTGGGCTGACCGAGGTAGTGGAATAAGGGAATTGAGATAGAATGCCGTAATAGCTTAAGGCTGACTCAAAAGAAATGTACGAAGGCACATATAGGGCGTTGGCAAGTTCAAAATCTTTAGGGGAATTAAAGGTTGAAATATAGGTACCCTTTTTAATCCGCAATAAGAACTTCTCGCCGATAAGCTTTTCGGCTATTTTATAGGCCGTGTTGTCATTTTCAATATCCAATAATTTCTTTAAATCAGACAAGGAAAGAATTTTTACTTTAGTTTCTTTGAGAATTTTAATTATTTCTACTAAACGCATAGTTCTCACCACCTGTATGATATTATGCTGTTTATGGGAACGTTGTCAAGTAAGGCTTTTGAAGAAGAAGTGCAAATTTGCAATGGCAATGCAAAATTTAACCATGACTGGTTATTGCACATAAGATCGAAAAAATTGCCAAGGATGTGCCGTGTTGCCGCATGCAAGAGGCTAAAAAAGGTAAAAATGACTAAGGTATAAATATGAATCTACATATAAAAATGGATGACAGAGCATCTGAGAGCTTCGTTTTTGAAGGTTGTATGAATGAAAGCTTATATATCCAAGAAAACGGGAATTTTAATTGCCGCCAATGCGAAATAATAGTTGACGTTGATCAGTGTCCATTTTTTTGGGGGAATTCCATTCGTTCCCTAATCGCAGAAGACAAGCTTGATCCTATTCATCGGGACCACAAGCTCATCGGCAACCGGTAGGGACGACGGGAGGGTCACATCGAATCTTTTACTTGACCAACCTGGTCTAAATAGCTACAATTGGTTTATTACTTTTTTGAAATAGGAGGGTGCCATGATTATCAAT
>JAUWNW010000187.1 GCA_030612445.1 Candidatus Aminicenantota bacterium | reverse complement strand
AAGCCATCCGGAACAACGCGGGCATGGTTCCTCGAGAGAATCTCGAGGAGAGCGTTGTGAGGACAGGAAGGGATTTCCCCGTATTCAGGGCTTACATCACCCGTAAGTTTAAAAAATTGGGGGAACTCCAGTTTATCTATTATTGACAATAAATATTTTTTAATGAATAATTTACATGCTAATTATGGGTAAAAACCAGGTGGGCGGTTAGCTCAGCGGTAGAGTACCTGCCTTACAAGCAGGGTGTCACTGGTTCAAATCCAGTACCGCCCACCATATTAAAGAAAAAAAATGTCAGATACAAAAATACTTGTAGTTGAGGATGAAAGCATTGTTGCCAACGACATCCTCAATATGCTCTTGACGTTAAAGTACAAAGTTACGGGAGTCGTCCAGACCGCTTCAGAAGCGATTGAGAATTCCCAAAAAAAAAACCCACACTTGGTGTTAATGGACATTATGCTGCAGGGAAAAACGACAGGAATCACAGCAGCAGAGATAATTTACACTAAGCTTAATATCCCCATTGTTTATCTAACCTCATACACAGACGAGACAACCCTGGATCGTGCCAAAAAAACAGAACCATTCGGCTATCTGCTTAAACCTTTTGAAGAAAGAGAATTAAAAAGTACGATCGAGATCGCTCTCTATAAATTCAAGATGGAAATGAAGCTTAAAAACAGAGAGCGTTTTCTCACAACAATTTTAGATGGCATAGACGAGGGAGTGATCGCAACTGATAAAGAGGGAGCAATCTCCTTTATAAACCCCTATGCAGAAAAATTGACTATGTGTAAACAGAAAGACATGCTGAAGCAGCCTTTGCAGCAATTTTTTACTATCAAAAGTGAAAAAACTGGAAAAAAATTGTCCCTCCCCACAGAAAAAATCCTTAAAGGAGAAAATTTCAAGTTAACAAAAGAGGCAGTCCTGTGCAAAAATAAAAAAAGGGGAGATATCTTTATTCATCAAAACATTTCTCCAACTCGAAACGAAGCCGGTAAAATTAGTGGAATCGTACTGGCTTTTTCTGATATATCCCGCATAAAAATAGCAGAACAAAACCTCAAAGAAAGCTGGGAGAAACAAAAAAGAGCCATGGAAGGGACTGTAGAGGCTTTGGCCTCTACCATTGAGACCAGAGACCCGTATACAGCCGGTCATCAACGCCGTGTAACCAAATTGGCCTATGCTATTGCCAAAGAAATGAATTTATCTGAAAATCAAATAGAAGCAGTACGTATGGCAGGCGGCCTGCATGACATTGGAAAGATCTATGTTCCATCTGAAATCCTCAGCAAACCCGGAAAAATAACTGAGGTCGAATATAATATCATCAAGACCCACCCTCAGGTTGGTTACGATATTTTGAAATCCATTGACTTTCCCTGGCCAATCGCAGAAATCGTACTTCAGCATCACGAACGTATAGACGGAAGCGGATACCCCAATGGATTAAAGGGAAAAGATATCTATTTGGAAGCAAAGATCCTGGCTGTCGCCGATGTGATCGAGGCTATGGCTACACATAGACCTTATCGGGCCGCCTTAAGCATCGAAGAAGCTCTCTATGAAATTAAAAGCAACCGGGGAAAACTATATGACTCCAAGGTAGTTAGCGCTTGTCTGACCATTTTTAAAAACAAGAGCTTTATGCTCGACTAACCTGGATTATTCACAAGTCGAGGTTGCCGCAGATACGAGGCACAGGGTACGAAGCTGTGGTCCTTCACTGCAAGTGCCCTGTAACGAAGCAGATGCAGTAAGATCGGCTCGCTCGTAGAGTAAAAAATGTCGATTATTAATAGATATTACATTTTGAACGAAATGGTCAATAGGATTTTCGTATCAATCAGAGTAGAATACTTATTCATAAATAAGTATTATACATATCGACATTTTTTATGAATAGTTCAGGAGAACCTGGATTATTCACAAGTCGAGGTTGCCGCAGATACGAGGCACAGGGTACGAAGCTGTGGTACTTCACCGCAAGTGCTCTGTAACGAAGCAGATGCAGTAAGATCGGCTCGCCTGAGAGGTAAAGTTCAGGCTAGCAGGTTGTAAGAGTTTGCAGAAAATAAATTTAGACTTTTTACTTATCGGTTCAATCTTGGCATCCTTAGGCGGATTCGCCGGATTTATTATCCTTTTTGTCCCTGATTTTAACATTTTCCGGCTGATCCTTGCTCCTGTCATTATTGCCTGCTATCAAATCCCGGCCGTAGTTCTTTTCGGATTGTATAAAAAGAAAAAACAAAAACTATCAAACCCGGATCAAGAAGAACCCCATAATAAAATAAAAGGAAATAATAATGCAGCTGACTTGGATTGACATTTTTTTGTTTCTGGCCTTTTTCTTAATCGTCGTAAGCATCAGTATGTACAAAAGCCGAAAAGAAAAAACCGGAGAGGATTTCTTCCTGGCTGGCCGAGATCTTCTCTGGCCGTTTATTGGCCTTTCATTAATAGCTGCTAATATATCCACTGAACACTTTGTAGGAATGGCAGGGCAAGGAGCTAGCGTTGCCGGCATGGCGGTCGCTAGTTATGAATGGATGGCGGCCATCTGCCTGGTGGTGGTAGCAATCTTCTTCTTACCCAAATTCCTAAAAGCAGGTATTTTTACTATACCAGAATTCCTTGAGTACCGCTATAACACAGCTGCCCGCAGCCTTATGGCATTCTACACCATGCTTATCTACGTTTTCGTAACTATTTCGGCAGTTATATATTCCGGCGGCTTGACGCTTAATACCATTTTTGACATTAAAATGACTTATGCCATCTGGATGATAGGCGGAATTGCCGCATTGTATACTGCCTGGGGGGGGCTGAAAGCAGTTGCTTGGGCAGATCTATTTCAGGGCTCAGCTTTGATTTTAGGTGGCGCTATTACCATGGTACTCGGCTTCATCGCTGTAGGCGGGGTAGGCAGCTTTTTTGAACACAATGCAGATAAACTCCATGTTATCCTCCCCAGCAACCATTCAGTGCTGCCCTGGACTGCTCTTGTCATAGGGCTCTGGATACCTAACTTTTACTACTGGGGGCTTAACCAGTACATTTCCCAAAGGACCCTTGCGGCAAAAACTCTCAAACAGGGGCAAACTGGAATATTGTTCGCTGCCTTCTTAAAATTAATAATCCCTTTTATCATCATTTTTCCAGGCATAATGGCTTTTCAGCTTTATTCTGATCAGCTTACAGCGCCGGGTGCCACTACTGATGCAGCCTATCCACTCCTGATAAAAAACCTTATTCCCGCCGGAATAAAAGGATTAATTTTTGCAGCCATTGCCGGAGCTGTAATAAGCTCACTGGCTTCGATGCTAAACTCAGCCTCCACAATATTTACAATGGACATATATAAGCGCCTCTGGAAAAAAGACGCATCAAGCCATTCTCTGGTAACCACAGGGAGGATAATGACTCTATTATTTGTAGTAATCGGCTGCCTGATAGCACCCAAACTCGACCATCCAAGCCTCCAGGGAATCTTCACTTATATCCAGGAATTTCAAGGCTTTATTTCACCCGGCATACTGGCAGCCTTTGTATTCGGGCTGATATTTAAACGTGCTCCGGCAGCCGCAGGTGTTTCCTCTTTAATATTAAATCCTATTATTTATGGTATTCTTTTGATCTTCTTCGGGAATCTTCCGGTTTTTAATGACATGGGAGTCACCTTAGGCAATATAGCTTTCCTTAACAGGATGGCCATCACATTTGTAATAATTGTTGTAGTAATGGCTGTTATTACAAAACTAAAGCCCCTAAAAAAGCCGGTAAAAATGCCCGTCAGAAAAGAGTTTGATATGACTCCTTCGCCTGTAGTGAAATGGCTGGGAATAGGGGTTATAGCAGCCACTATAATCCTTTATATTATATTCTGGTAAGAGGTGAAATTCTGATGTGGCTGGCGCTCCCGACGGGATTTGAACCCGTGTCGCCGCCGTGAAAGGGCGGTGTCCTGGGCCAGGCTAGACGACAGGAGCATGCTATGGATGGTGAGCCGTGCTGGATTTGAACCAGCGACACCCGGCTTAAAAGGCCGGTGCTCTACCCCTGAGCTAACGGCCCATCCAAAAAAATAAAGTAGTATTTATAAAGGAATTTACATAAAGAGTCAATGATTAATTAACCTGAACTATTCATTAAAAATGTCGATATGAGTGATACCTCTTTTTTAATCAGTATGTTACCTCGATTCTTAGAGTAGTTCAATTTACCATTTCGTTCACAATATAATCTCTATTTGTAATCGACATTTTTT
>JAUWNW010000096.1 GCA_030612445.1 Candidatus Aminicenantota bacterium | reverse complement strand
GGAATTGTAGCTCTTCTCCTTTTCACCATATTTTATTCAGTTCGGGAAGTTTTGATAATCCTCATCAATATCCCCCTAGCATTAACAGGAGGAATTTTAGCCTTGAAACTCTCAGGCTTATATCTTAGTGTGCCGGCATCTATTGGGTTTATTGCTATCTTCGGGATAGCCCTGGAAGATGGACTGGTGCTTCTGTCTGCATTTAACCGCAATCTGAAAAAAGGCAGCACAATAGGGGAGGCTGTCTATCAAGGTATTAATGACAAGCTAAGGCCGGTTCTGATGACAACATTTACAACAATATTCGGGGTTATGCCCTTAATACTTGCCCAAGGCCCGGGAGCTGAGATCCAAAGGCCCTTAGCAACCGTAGTTGTGGGAGGGGCTGATAAGTTCTACGATTGTAACCCTTATCGTGCTCCCACTTGTCTACCTGGCAATAAAAAAACCTCAATAAAATCAAGACTTGAGCCCTCATAAGTCTTGCATAATTTATTGATAAGTGCTAAAATAAAATAAAATATAAGTCGATTTTTCATTAAAAAACGGAATTATGGGAAAAACAAATGAATAGGAAACTAATTCGGCCAAACCTTGCTGAATATAAGGGACAAAAGAACCGGGAATCAGGCAAAAAAAGATCCTCCCCTTCATACGACACTGCAGCTGAGAATTATTACTACTTAAAACAGATGAACAAAAAAACTCCCGTTGCTATTGTTTTTACAGACGGGGAGAAAATGGAAGGTTTTATTGAATGGTATGATAGAAACTGTATCAAACTAAACCGGAAAAATGCCCCTAATCTTTTAGTTTACAAAAACAGCATAAAATATTTGTATAAAATTAGCTCAAGCATAGAGGGAAAGAAAGATAGCAGCAGAAAAAAGGCTACAACATCAACAGCAAAAAGCAAATAACCCCTTTCCCAACTATCGGGATATCTTTGGGGGACCCAGGGGGAATCGGGCCGGAAGTAACCTTAAAAGCCCTTCTCCAGGAGAGAGCTTTACCTAAAGCTAAATATATCCTCTTCGGCTCAAGAAAAGTAATTGTTTCAGAAATTAAAGGGCTAAAAGCAGAAAAAGATAACATTATATTTTCTGTTCAAGAGCCAGATCCTTCCTTCAAGCTCCAAGTCAAGGGTCGTCCTTGCAAAGAAAATGGCAAGGCTTCTTTTTGCTGGTTTAAAGCTGGGGTAAGAGCTGCAGAATCCGGTAAAATCCAGGCTTTGGTCACTGCGCCCATCTCAAAGCACTCCTGGAATTTAGGCGGGATAAAATGGAGAGGTCATACTGATTATTTGAATAATACATATTCTGAAGCTATTATGTCATTTTTTTCAGACAAGCTTAAAGTTGCGCTTTTTTCCCACCATCTGCCGCTCAAAGAGGCGATAGAAAAAATAGAACAAAAGGCCTTGCAGGATTTTTTTCTGCTTTTAAACCGGGTTTTAAACAAATTCTCTAAAATCACATACCAATTTTTTGTGGCGGGGCTGAACCCTCATGCCGGTGAAGAAGGCCTGCTGGGAACTGAAGAAATCGAAAAGATTATTCCGGCTATCAAATATTGCCAGAGCAAAGGCGTGCCTATAAGCGGACCTTTTCCTCCTGACATCGTCTGCCGCAAAGCATTAAATGAGCCGCAAAAGATCGTCATAGCTCTTTACCACGACCAGGGATTGATCGCTTTTAAACTGAGTGCTTTTGATGAAGGAGTAAATGTAACCCTTGGGCTCCCATTTATTAGAACCTCGCCTGACCATGGGACTGCTTTTGATATTGCCGGAAGAGGACTTGCTGATCCTAAAAGCATGATCGAAGCTATTAAAATGGCAGTTAAATTTAATGCCGAAAAAATCATACACAGAAAACCTTAACCTGGATTATGCACGAGTCGAGGTTGGCGCAGATACGGAAAAACTGGAAAATAGTAAATAGTAAATGGTAAATGGGAAAAACCATGAAATGTGAATTGTAAAATGCGAAATATTAACCTGGTAAAACTTATCATCCATATCGACATTTTTTATGAATAGTTCAGGAGAACCTGGGTTATTCACGAGTCGAGGTTGCCGTAGATGCGAGGCGCAGGGTATGAAGCTGTAGATTTTACTGCGAATACACTGTAACGAAGCAGATGCGGTGAGATCGGCTCGCCTATAAGGTAAAAAGTGCCAATGATAAAATTAGATATTGTTTTTTTGAATACAGCATTGGCAATTTTTATGAATGATCCAGGTTAATAATCACTTGTCATAATGAACAGCGGCTTTTGATTAAAACTTTTATATTGAGGGCGCAGCCTCTCTGTGTTGTAATATTTCGCTATATCAACAGTCTTTTTTGTGCTGGTAACAACTTCTATAGGAACATTGTTATACTGACCGTTACGCAGAGATACCATCCGGCCGTGGATTTTGTCCAGGATTAGGTCTAGGGCTAAATTCCCAAAAGCTATAGGAACAATGGAATCAATTGCATCCGGGTTGCCGCATCTGACGAGATAACTCAAACGCTGGTTTATAACATTTATCCGCCGCCCCTTATTAAATCTCGGGGAGATTTCTTTAAGCTGATGTGAGACAAGATCTCCTACCCCCCCTAATTTTTTATGCCCGAACATATCAACCTCTTTGCCTTCAAAAACCATTTTGCCGCCTTTAAATGTTGCTCCTTCGGAAACTAATACCACCGAATATTTACTGGGATTCGTTAATCGGTCCCTCGTCAAAAGTTCACAGAGTTGTTCGATATTAAACTCATATTCAGGGATGACACAACGGTTGGCTGCTCCCGCCATGGCAGGAATCAAAGCAGTATAGCCTGCGTACCTTCCAAAAACTTCTATGACCAGGAATCGCTCATGGGAGCCGGCTGTAGTCCTGAGTGCATGGGTCATTTCAATGATCCGGGTAATACAGGTGCTGAATCCAATACAGTAATCTGTTCCGGGGACGTCATTATCCATGGTTTTTGGAATGCCAATTACTTTTACCCCTTCATTGTGCAGCTGTACTCCGTAACTTAATGTATCATCCCCGCCCATCGGGATAAGATAGTCGATGCCAATGAAATCCAAGTTTTTCAAAACTTCAGCAGTAAGGTTATTAGATGCGTCCTTATATTTATGCTTAAGGTGCTTGGGAACGTTTATAGCCGGAACATGACTGGGCCTTGTCCGGGAAGTATGTAGAAAAGTCCCGCCTGTGCGTCCCGCTTTGTTTACTATCTCTTCGGTAAGGACATGGTAAAATTCCGAATTGTCCGCTTTTTTATCCCTTACAATATCGATCAATCCAGCCCAGCCCCGGGAGATACCTATGACCTTATACCCTTCCCTCAGGGCACGGATAGTGATAGCCCTTATGGCAGGATTAAGGCCGGGGACATCTCCCCCTCCCGTCAGAATTCCGATGATGCCTTTATTTTTGTTTATATTAGCCATTTTTATATCCCATAGGGGTCAGGTCTTGTTTTTTGCTTAATTTTCTTTATCAATCCTTTCTTTTAAGCAAAAAACAAGACCTGACCCCTAATATTTTTTCATCTCTCTTTGCATTTCGCGTTCAAGGTCTCTTTCCCGGATGATGTTCCTTTTCTCATGAACCTTTTTGCCTTTAGCTAGGGCGATCTCGACTTTTATTTTTTTCTTGTCATTGATCAGCACTTTAGTCGCGATCAAAGTATAGCCCCGCTCTTTAATTTTTCCGACCAGCCGTTTTATCTCATGCTTGTGCAACAGAAGCTTCCTTTCCCTTAGGGGTTGGTGGTTTAGACGATTGGCTGCTTCATAGGGGCTAATATGACAGTTGACAAGAAATACTTCCCCGTTTTTTATATCAGCATAACTCTCTTTCAGGCTGATACGCCCTTCCCGGATAGATTTGACTTCGCTTCCTAATAAAGATATCCCTGCTTCGAATTTTTCCAGTATCTCATAATTATAGATTGCTTTTTTGTTTTTATTTATGACTCTCATTGGCTCATTAATTTTCCTGGACTATTCATAAAATATGTCGATATGGATGATATATCTTTTTAATTAGTATTTTACATTGATTTCTATAGTAACTCAATTTACCATTTCCTTCATGATGTAATCTCGATTAATAATCGACATTTTTTACCTTTCAAGCGAGCCGATCTCCCCGCATCTGCTTTGTTGCAGCGGATTCGCAGTGAATTATCACGGCTTCATCCCCTGCGCCTCGCATCTGCGGCAACCTCGACTCGTGAATAATCCAGGTTATTCAGAATAATTGACACTTAGGCAGGGGAAAACTGGGGTGGCAGAAGCATGATAGGACTTAGGCCTCTAAGTAAGATTTAATAGCTTTAAAGCAGACAGAGAGATTTTCCAGAACTATTTTTTCAATGTCGTCAAGGGAATTCTCAGATACTTCTGATAGTTCAGATACTACCATGTCTTTTGCTTTTTCCATCATCTTTTTTTCTCTAAAAGACAGGGGCTTTTTTAAATCCAAGAAATAAAGGCTTTTAAATACTAAAGCTATATCAAGTATGGAACCTGTCTTCATAAGCTCAACATGTTCCCTGTATCTCCCCTTCCAATTTTTTGATACCTTAACATTGCCCTTCCGCATGAAAGCATAGACCTTCTTGATTTTTTCCTCAGGTATAAGTTTCCGGATGCCAATTTCCTCTGTATTGGCAGAAGGAACCATTATAAGTGTATTATTGGCCCTGATCCGCAAATGGTAAATATGGAAATGCTCACCGTAAAGGTTTTCATCCTGGACGTCTTCTATAATCCCGATTCCCTGGGTGGGGTAAATAACTTTATCCCCAATTATGAATCTATCCATAGTAGTTATATAAGTATAGCCTATTGTCCCTCTAGAGTCAACTGCAGTTTTAGGTCTTGACAGAAATGGCGCGGTTTATTAATATAAATGGCTTAACCTGAACTATGCATAAAAAATGTCGATTATATATGTAAATTTATATCGAAAACAAGATGGTCAATAGTAATGCCTGAGGAATCAAGGTGCAATATTGATTTAAAAAAAGGTATAATACATATCGAAATTTTTTATGCATAATTCAAGTTAATCTTATAGAGAAGTAGATACGATGAAAAGAACATTTCAACCAAATAAAAGAAAAAGAAAAAAAAAGCATGGCTTTCTGGTCCGCATGAGAACCAAGGGCGGGCAGCATGTTATTAAAAACAGACGAAAAAAAGGTAGAAAAAGACTGTCTGCTTGATGTTTGAATCTTTAAGCCCTAAGGAGAGGATTAGAAAGCAGAAAGATTTTTCATTACTGTATAGAAAAGGAAATCGTTTTAATGGACAATACCTCACTCTTATTTATCGTCCAAACGATTTGAACTTTTCCAGATTGGCGGCAATTGCCAGCATAAAAAATGTAGGAAATGCCGTTAAACGTAACAAAGTTAGAAGATGGATACGGACATTATTCCGGAGGAATAAAGAGGTGCTTAAAACTTCGTTGGATATCATTGCAATTGCCAACAAAGGAATTTACAAGGCATCCTGGAAAATGGTCCAAGATGAATACTTAAAAGCAATAACAAACATAAATATAAAAAGTCGAGCTGTATGAAAAAAGTTGTTTTATTTTTAATTAAAAGTTATAGATCATATCTGTCGCCCCTTTTTGGTCAGCACTGTCGCTTTTACCCGACGTGCTCAAGATATACTTACATGGCCATAGAAAAGTATGGTTTATACAAGGGATTATATTTAGGGACTAAAAGACTCCTGAAATGCCACCCCTTGCACCCTGGTGGAGTCGATCAAGTTCCATAAAGGATATTTTCATGGAAAAACGATTATTACTCGCTATTGTCCTCTCCTTTTTAATTCTTTTTCTTTATCAGGCGTTCTTTGCCCCGAAAAAACCGCCTACACCTGTTCCTCAGAATACTCCGGTTGAGACAAATCAAGAACTTACGCAAGTTCCCGCTAAAACACTGTCGGATAGAAAGGTTCCGGCAGAGGCAGTGGAAGCCAAGGAACCGGAAGATTTTGAGCCTACAATCGAACAGAGAGAAGCTAAGATAACTATTGACACTTCCAAGTATCATGCTGTGTGGAGTAGTAAAGGAGCTGTGCTAACAAGCTGGAGGTTTAGAGAATATAAAGATCAAAACGGAGAAGACTTGGAGATTGTCTCTTCCTCTGCTCAAAAAATAGGTAGATATCCATTTTTGCTGCGGACAGATGACCCTGAATTTGACAAGACTATCAATACCGCCCTTTTTGAACCGTCCCGGAACTCCCTGCAATTGGATAACGGCAAGGAAGGAGAGGTCCGGTTCCTGTTTGCAGATGATAAAGGTAATAAAGCAGAAAAGATCTTTAAGTTTAGAGGCGGTGTCTATGACTTTGATATAACAATAAACCTCTGGAAAAACGGACAGAAGATCGAGCCGAATCTTATCTGGGGTCCATCAATCGGCAATCCTTCCCCTGAAGCAAATAAATCACGATACGGGGGCGCAACTGGAATAACTGTATATACTGGAGCTAAAGCCCGTCATCAGAATGAAACAAAGTATGACCCTGAAAAAAGCACTTATAATTTTGTTAGTTGGGCAGCTTATGACGATCAGTATTTTACCGCCCTCTTTTTAACTTCCCCCCAAAAAACCAGCACCGTGTTTCTTAGAGAAACAATAGACCAAGTTCCGTATTATTTCATGGCTGTAAACTACGCAAACAAAGCTTATATCGGGCCTAAATCTTTTGATAATCTATCAAAGCTTGGCCCTAATACCAAAAAATTAGTAAGATTCGGATTATTTGGTTTTGTAGCAGAAATCCTGTATGTAGCTATCAAAGCTGTTCATAATGTGATCCCGAACTGGGGCTTCAGTATTATTATCTTGACAATTATTATAAAAATACTCTTCTTTCCACTTACCTACAGCAGTACAAAGTCCATGTCCAAGATGCAAGAATTACAGCCGAAGATCAAAGCGCTGAAGTCAAAATATAAAAAAGCAAAAAAAGATATAGACCAACGCCGCAAAATGAATGAAGAGACTATGAAGCTCTACAAGGGGCATGGGGTTAACCCTGCAGGAGGTTGCCTCCCTATGCTTGTTCAGCTGCCGATCTTCTGGGGATTCTTTCGCCTGTTGATAGTAGCAATTGAATTCCGGCATGCTCCTTTTATTCTCTGGTTAACCGACCTTTCTGCGAAAGACCCATATTATATCACTCCCATTCTTATGGGTCTCTCTCAGTTTATCAGCCAGAAGATGACACCTTCAGCCGGTGATGCTACTCAGAAAAAGATGATGCTTTTTATGCCAGTCATCATGACCATATTCTTTATGAATTTTCAATGCGGGTTGGTTCTTTACTGGTTGACCAATAATGTTCTGCAAATCGGCCAGCAATATATTATGAACCGTTTTATGCATAAGAAAAAGAGAGAAACTGATGGAAAAAGAAGAAAAAAATAGCGAAAGACAAGAATTTAAAGGAAGAAACTTGGAAGATGTAATAAGCCATGCTGAACATGTTTTAAAAATCCCCCGTTCTCAGTTCAACTACGAGATTGTTGCTGAAAAAACTAAACTTTTTGGGACTAAGACAAAAGAGATCGTTATCACAGCCTGGCCAAAGAATAAATCCAAAGAAAATTTTGAAACAGAGTTTTTAGACCCCCTTCTCAAGCTCTTGCCCCTAGATATACAATATACCATAAAAAGAAAAGATGATATCCTCTTTCTTATTTTTGAAGGCCCGGATAAGGTTACTTTGCTTCAGAATGAGGGGGAATTGCTCTTGGCATTTCAGCATATTTTGAATAAAGTATCTTCCCAAAAAGTACAAGCTGACTGCGATTTTTTCCGCAAACGGAAAGAGAGAGAATTAAAAGATTATGTAAAACATATTGCTGATCGCGTCAGGAAATCTGGGCAAAACGAAGTCCTTGATCCTATGAATCCCTATGAGCGCAGGCTTGTGCATGTCACGGTCAACCAGATATCAGGAATATCGACAGAAAGCATCGGAAACGGATTTCTGAAAAGGGTCAAAGTGTTTCAGATGAAAAGCGAGCCCTCCTGAAAACAGTACGCAGCTTAATGTTTGAAGATACAATTATTGCTGTGTCAACTCCCTTTGGTTTTGGGGGACTGGGAGTAGTTCGTTTGAGCGGAAAACACGCACTGTCTATTGCTAAAATAATCTTCAAGCCTAAAAATAATAAAAAAATATTTCCTCCCAGAAAAACAATTCTTGGTAATCTTTGTGATCCTAAAAAAAAGGAAATATTTGAAGAAGCTTATTTAACTTTTTTCCCGGCGCCTAAGTCCTATACAACCGAAGATGTAATAGAACTCAGCTGCCATGGCAGTCCGGTGATCCTTGAAGAAATAGTGCGACAAGGAATTAAAGCAGGCGCCAGGCATGCCAATCCAGGTGAGTTCACACTGAGGGCTTTTCTGGGAGGCAGGATCGATATACTGCAAGCCGAAGCAATTAATGACCTCATACATGCGTCCTCATTAAGACAGGCAAAAATATCCTATAACCAGATGGAAGGAGCTCTTTCACGCAAAATCACAAAACTCCGCAGCCAGATTGTCCAGATTTTATCCCAGACAGAAGCTAGTATTGAGTTCCCGGATGAGGGCCTTAAAATCTCAAAATATAAAATAGCAAATACTATAGAAAAAGCCGAGCAAACCATAGACAAATTGGTAAAAAGCTATGACCTGGGGAAAACCTTGGCCGAAGGAGTTACTCTGGCAATAATGGGCCGGAGCAATGTTGGAAAATCAACCCTGTTTAATACATTGCTTGAACAGGAGCGGGCTATTGTCACTCCTCATCCTGGAACTACCCGCGATTACCTCCGGGAAAATTTTAAAATTAAAGACTCCATTTTCAATCTTGTAGATATGGCCGGCTTGGGCAACACATCTAATCCTGCCGAAAAAGAAGGGATTAACCGCGGGAAAAAAATAGCTGCTTCAGCCGACGGAATCCTGTTGGTATTGGATAGTTCCCAAAAAGCATCCCCGGAAGACTATAAGCTTATCTGGAAATACTGCAATCAAAAAATTATCCTGCTTCATAATAAATGCGATCTCCCCTCGAAAATGGATGTAGAAAAAACAACAAAGCTGAGAAGCGGGCTGCCCCATTTGGCGATATCGGCTTTACACCGGACAAATATCGAAGAATTGAAAGAGCAGATATACTCTCTTTTTGGGCATGATGATATCAAGGGAAACGAGATTATCCTTCATCTCAGGCAAAAACTGCTACTTGAAGATATCCAAGCAGACCTCGTGGAAGCCCTCCGTGCTATTGAAAAAGGATTTCCGGAAGAGATTATCGTCGAGGAGATCAGAAAGATACAGCCGCTTATTGGACAACTGACTGGAGAGATCGGGGCAGACGAAATACTGGATAATATTTTTAGCCATTTCTGCATTGGGAAATAAACCAGCATGAATGCTACAAAAGATTATGATGTAATTGTTGTCGGGGCCGGTCATGCCGGGTGTGAAGCTGCCTGTGCAGCAAGTGCCATGGGCCTTTCCACTTGTCTGATCACGATTAATCTGGAAACTATCGCTCAGATGTCATGTAATCCCGCCATAGGGGGCCTGGCCAAAGGGCATCTGGTTAGAGAGATCGATGCCCTTGGTGGCATCATGGGGATTTTAGCCGATGAAACCGGCATCCAGTTCCGGTTGCTAAACCGCAGCCGCGGCGGAGCTGTGCAAGCTCCCAGGGCCCAATCGGATAAAGCCCTTTATAGAACATATATGAAGAAACGCCTGGAGAAAACGCAGAATCTGGCTCTGTTCCAGGGCATTGTTACCGAAGTAATTACTAAAAATAACAAAGCTTGCGGTATTAACACTCTGGAAGGAAACAAGCTTAATGCTGGAGCTATAATAATAACCCCGGGGACTTTTTTAAATGGACTTATTCATATCGGGACACATAACTATTCCGCTGGCCGGGCCAATGAACCGGCTTCCCGTAAACTAGGTGAACATCTCAAGAAAATGGGGTTGAGAATATTCCGGCTAAAAACCGGTACACCGATGCGCTTACACAGGGAAACCATTGACTGGGATCAGTTCAAAGTACAACCAGGAGATAAGAACCCGGTACCCTTTTCATTCCGCACAAAAAAGAAACTAAAAAACCAGGTCGACTGTTATCTTGGATATACAAATTCCGAAACTCACAAGATTATAAATAACAATCTGGATAAATCCCCCCTGTACAGCGGGACTATTACCGGGATCGGGCCGCGATATTGTCCTTCGATTGAAGTAAAGGTAGTTCAGTTCCCGCATCATAAACGGCATCAGTTTTTCCTCGAGCCGGAAGGATTAGACACTGCTGAAATCTATGTCAATGGGATATCCACCAGCCTTCCCCTTACAACACAAAAAGATATCCTTGCCAGTATTCCGGGGTTGGACCAGGCTAAGATTCTGAGGCCGGCATATGCTATTGAGTATGATGCGGTTGTTCCCACTCAGCTTTATCCAACCTTGGAAACAAGGGAAATCGAGAATTTGTACCTGGCAGGCCAGATAAACGGTACTTCAGGCTATGAGGAGGCGGCAGCTCAGGGATTGATGGCTGGAATTAATGCCGCTTTGAAGATCAAGGGGGAAAAGCCTTTTGTTCTCCGCAGGGATGAAGCTTATATAGCTGTTCTTATTGATGACCTTATTACAAAAGGTGTAGAAGAGCCGTACCGGTTATTTACGTCTCGGGCTGAATACCGGCTCCAGCTGAGAATCGATAATGCCGACAAAAGGCTTATTAAATACGGGAATCAATTTGGGCTTATAAGTGCAACAGAATATGATGATTATCAAAAAAAACAGGAAAAAATCAATAAAGTGAAACACTTCCTACAGACAGAAAAAATTACCCTCGAGGGAAAAGAGACGATTACCTTAAAAGCGCATCTAAAAAAACCTCATGTAAGCTATCGTGATATTATCCGTAATAAACAACCTGATGTTGATTTGTCTGAAGAAGAAATAAGACACATTGAATCAGAAATAAAATATGAAGGTTACCTGAAAAAACAGGCCAAAGAGATCACTCGGATAGCAAACCTTGATAAAGTCAAGATCCCCGAAGATATGGATTACAAAAAAGTTTCGGGCCTGACTGCTGAGGTTGTTGAAAGGTTGGAGAATCAAAAGCCCGGCAACCTGGGGGAAGCAAAAAAAATATCCGGCATTACTCCGGCAGCGCTTATCAACCTCCATATTTATATAAAAATCAGGCAGAAAAATCGCAAATTGTCTAAAGGGACCTGTTAGGAATAACCCCAATCCGAAGCTTTTCAGGGAGCTGGCATGGACACGGGTAAGTCCCTCCAAAAGACAGGGATTTTCCCCAGCGGGGAAATCCCTTCCTGTCCTCACAACGCTCTCCTCGAGATTCTCTCGAGGAACCATGCCCGCGTTGTTCCGGATGGCTTTCTCCGGGATTTACCAGTATCCATGCCTTACAACTTTTGTAAGCTTAAATAAAATGGGGGAGCTTCCGGGCACTTTTTCATTGAAAAAAATGACACAATCTGTTCTAATTCAGGTTAAATGTTCCACGTGGA
>JAUWNW010000085.1 GCA_030612445.1 Candidatus Aminicenantota bacterium | reverse complement strand
AGAATTTATTTTACCACAATTGAAAATAAAGGAAGATAAAGAGTAAAGAGTTTTAGCAAATAAGGCTATCCTCTCTAGTTCTCGAACAACGATAAATACGATCATACTTATTCTCTCCCGGTCCTATCCGGACCCCACCAGGATAGGCCCTGGGTAAGATCATTAAAGAGATTGGTGAGTATAGATTAATCATTTGATATTTTAAGGAAAAGTTAGGTTCAAGATGAATAATAGGTTTATTTTAGAAAATAGTTTAGTAGTATTATTTTATATTAAATTTCATAAGGATCTGTTTTTCTTTAGGTGAATTAAAATCAAATAATTTCTTTGAGGTAAGAAAAGTCCCCACAAGTTCTTGACACCAACGCATTGGATAAGACTTTGACAATATTAAAAAATTAATATACACTATAATTAGTAAGTGTAGTTTACTTACAATTATTTAGGAGAATCATATGTTAGTAATAAAGCCCGCAGATACGCGGAACAAAAATGCCACTACTTTACTTCGTCTCTTATTGAAACAAGATAGTATATCCAGAGTTGCTCTTTCGAGAACAACGGGATTAACCAAGACCACTATATCATCTATTATAAATGAATTTATAGCTTTAGGCATAGTCGAAGAATCTTCAACCATCTCCACTGGTAACGTAGGTAAATCCCCTATCCCCCTTCATATTAGAGCAGATGCTGTATATACAATAGGTGCCCATCTGGAAAGACAAAAAGTAAAAACAGTATTAATAGATGCCAGGATGAATATTATCACAAGAAAAAAGGGATTATCTTATGAGGGACTTGGCCCAAAAAGAGTACTTGAGAGACTGTTCTTGAGCATAGATGATAGTATGAGAGAGGCAGAGAAACGTAATATCAAGGTTGGAGCGATAGGCATTGGTGCCCCCGGTCCCCTTGATGCTCAGACTGGTGTAGTAAGACATCCACCGAAGTTTAAAGGATGGAAAGATGTTCCTCTCGTGAAGATTGTGCACGAAAGGGATAAACTGCCCGTTTGGATAGAGAATGATGCAAACGTAGGAGTACTTGCAGAAAAATGGCATGGCGGCGGAAAAAATTTAAAGAATTTTGTGTATATACTTGTAAATGAAGGAATAGGAGCAGGCATAGTAATTGATGATGAACTCTATCAAGGTGCATATGATTACGTTGGTGAGATAGGTCATATTTTATTTTATGATCATGGAAAATTCAGGTATTTCGAGGATATTAGTGGAGTAGATATTTTGATAAAAATGGCAAGATCTCAAGGCTTAAATATCAAAAATGTCAAAGATATATCTGATCTTCTTCAAACCAACGATAAGGTGGCGTGTTCTATTGTAAGAGATATTGCCACCTGGATTGGTGCTGCCATTATAGATGTTATACATATTATAGGACCACAGACAGTATTTATTGGTGGAAAAATGGCCGTGCTCGGAGATGTATTAATCCAACCGATAAAAGAAATAGTTTCAAAGTATTTATTTGGTGATCAAAAGGTTGAGGTAAGACTTTCAGAAATATCAGAAGATGCAGTTGCAATTGGTGCTGCTATCTACACTACTACAAAATGGTTGGAAAAGAAGAGTACTAAGCGCGTGCCTTATTAAAAGGGGGTGCTAAATGAAAGTTTAAAGTTCCGTGTAATTTTTTCGTAGTGACTTAGAATTAAATTTGAAAGGAAGTAAATTTAATGAGAAAATTAACAGTGGTGTTGTTAAGTGTAATGATAAGGAGGATATTATGAATAGTAAATTTGCGAAATTAGTGGTCATCTGTGTATTAATTATGCTGGGCTTATTTTTTATTGGATCAATGATGTGGGCTTTTGGCATGGAAGGAGATAGCAAGGAACTGGACAAAGTCACCTTTCGCATGAATTGGAAGTTCACCGGCCCCCATGCGCCCTTTTTTCTTGAGAAAGAGTTAGGGATCTATAGGGCAGAAGGAATTGACCTTCAGATAATGCAAGGAGCCGGTTCCGGATCCACTGCTCAGCTTGTGGGTAACAAGAGTGACACATTTGGTCTGGCTGATGCGAGCAGCTTAATCCCCTTAATGGCTAAAGGCCTACCAATCCGGTGTGTCGGGATGGTTACACCCGCATCAGCCCTGGCTATCGTCGTTCGGGAAGACAGTGGAATAAGCAGCATCAAAGAGCTGGTGGGAAAGAAAGTAGCTGCTGTTGCCGGTGGCGCCCCATCATCATTATGGCCAGCCCTGGCAATAGCAAACAATATTGATCCCGATTCAGTTCAGCTGGTATATGTTGATGCAGCGGCAAAGATACCCTTATTACTTGAAAATAAAGTTGCAGGATTGTTCGGTGCTGCTGATGATCAGCCTCATATCATGAATGCACAGGGAGTTTCGGCTAAATCTTTCCGTTTCGCCGATAATGGAGTCAACCTGCTTAATCTGGGAATATTCGTTCATGAAGACCTCATTAAAAAGAATCCCGATTTGATCAAACGCTTTCTCCGGGCTACCAGAGCGATTATTGCCGCCTATTACGAAGATCCGGAAAAAGCAGTAGCAGCGCTAGTTATAGAAAAACCGGAATTAACCGTTGAAGTCGCTTCTAAACAAGCTGCAGGCTTTTACTCCCGTGTAGAATCTCCAAACTGCCCCGGCGCTGATCTGCTCTTTAACTGTCCCGATGATTGGCAGATGACTATTGATATCCTGAAAAATTACAAAGGGATGGAAGAGAATATCTCTCAGGAACGTTGTTACACGAACGAGTTTCTTGACTAGATTACAGTGAATAGAACATTAACAAGTTTGCCCGGTCTCTTTATGAAACCGGGTAAACTTCTATTACGAACGTACCAATCTTTCAACTTAGACGGTAAAAGGAGAAAAGAATGTGGATCTCAAAACAATCTTCATACCCCACCTGGCTAAAGTACCTATGGAATAGAAAAACCCAGTCAGCAATTTCGTTTGTTGTTTTCTTTCTCCTTTGGGAATTAGTGGTGATATTTTTTGATGTCCGCTCCTATATACTTCCCAGACCTACGGAGATTGCCAAAGCCATCGTAAAATACCGGTCCCAACTTTTTGATGCTCTCCTGTTTACGGTACAAAGTCTGGTATTCGGCTATATCCTTGCAGTTGTTTCTGGAATAATACTGGCACTGCCCGTTGCTTTCTCGAAATTTATGCAAAGAACCATCTATCCAATACTGCTCTTTTTTCAGGTAATCCCAAAAATTGCCCTGGCGCCGATATTTGTCGTCTGGTTTGGGTTTGGACTCCCCCCTAAGATAATGATTGTATTCTTGTTATCCTTCTTTCCCGTCCTTATAAACGGAATAATTGGACTGCGATCAGTAGATCAGGAAATCATCAACCTGGCCCGTTCAACCGGGGTTAAAACACTCGACATCTTCTTTAAAGTACGCCTTCCAAGTGCTCTGCCAACCTTTTTTGCCGGATTTAAACTGGCAGCCATATCGGCTACTGTTGGAGCAGTTATCGGAGAATTTATCGGATCCGATTCGGGATTAGGCTATCTGATCCTCACCGCAAATGGTGACCTGCAGACGGATTACGCATTTGCCGCAATCACCCTGCTCACCGTTCTCGGATTAACCCTCTATTACTTGGTTGAAGTCCTGGAAAAAATCTTACTGCCCTGGCACATTTCACAGCGCCAGGATTTGAATAAGGAGTCCTGATCATGGAGAGCAAAAATATCTTATCAATACAGAATGTGACGAAAAAATTCTCCACCGACCAGGGAACCGTACATGCACTGGATAATTTCTCGCTTGATATCAAAGAGGGGGAGTTCCTGGTAATTGTAGGCCCCAGCGGTTGTGGAAAAAGCACCTTGATATCGATTATCGCCGGATTACTGGGAATGGATGAAGGGCAGGTTGTCATTAACGGTCAGAAGGTGAACTGCCCCTTTACCGATGTAGGTATTGTATTTCAGAACCACGTACTGCTCGATTGGCTTTCAGTGCTAAATAATGTTCTCTTTCATATAACTATGAGAAGACTGCCGCGTAAAGAGTATGAACCCAGAGCCATGGAATTACTGAAGATGGTTGGTCTGGACGGATTTGAGAAGAGCTTTCCCTATGAACTCTCAGGGGGAATGAAACAACGCTGTTCCCTCTGCCGGGCAATACTGCACGACCCGCCGCTTCTCCTGATGGATGAACCCTTCGGTTCGCTGGACGCATTGACCCGTGAGCAGCTCTGGGTAGATTTGGAGAAAATCTGGCTTGGTACGCGAAAGACCATAGTTTTTATTACTCACGATGTTCAGGAAGCCGTCCAGCTGGCCGACCGGATAATAGTTATGACTCCCCGACCCGGGCGTATTTATAAAGAGCTGACAGTAGACACACCTCGTCCGCGGTATGAAAAAGCCCTGGCTGACGATAAATTCTATCATTTGGTTGAAGAGATCAAGCAGTCCTTCATAAAACAGGGAGTCATCAAACGATAATGATCTTCAAGAAACCCGGGTGCAGGAGTGAGAGAGTATGACAGAATTTTCTATCAGACAGAGAGTGCTAAACACCTTGTCAGGTAAAGAATCAGATATTTGCCCCTACTATATCTGGATTGATAAAGCCATGGTAAAACCCATTGCCGATTATTACGGAGACGTAAATTTTCAACAAACCATCATACAGGAACACACTGTCATGGCCGAGGTCGGAGCACTTCAGAAACCTTTAGATGGTGACTTGTACGAGGACGAATTCGGCGTTACCCTCCTGGAAGGTTTCATACCCCATGTCGAGAAGCCTGCACTGCTTGAACCATCATTGAAGGGGTATGATTTTCCTGATCTCTCCACCCCCGACCACTTTGATCATCTTGAGAAGTGGCTCGCTGCCCATGAGGATCGATTCAGGATCGTCCAAATGAAACAGTTTCTCTCTGAACGCCTCTGGTCTCTTCGCGGTTTTGAACAGAGTTTTATGGATTTCTACTTGAACAGGGTCTTTATAGAGGATGTGCTGGAAAATCTTATGGAAAACTGTTTGCGGGTTGTAGATGCATTGGTGACTCGTTTTGGTGATAAGATTGATGCCATTGGCATGACCGAAGATACAGGGAGTGAGCACGCATTACTCATGGATCCGAATATGTGGCGGGAATTCATAAAACCGAGACTGAAAAAAATATTCGGCCGTGTTAAGGCTAAAGGAAAATTTGCCTATTTTCACAGCTGTGGACACATCGAACCTATAGTTCCCGATCTCATAGAGATAGGCATAGACATCCTCCAGCCAATTCAGCCCGAATCCAACGATATCTTCACATTGAAAAGTGAGTACGGCAGGGATATCTGTCTGGCCGGTGGCATAAGTACCCAGAAGACCCTCCCTTTCGGTTCTTCCAGGGATGTCCTTAATGAGGTTAATATGTGTCTTTCGGTGATGGCTAAGGGGGGAGGCTATATAATGGCTCCGGCAAAACCGATTCTCCCGGGAGTGCCGATTGAAAATGCGGTTACACTTATAGACCGATTTACCAAACAACACTAAAATGAAAAAGAGGATATAACCATGATAGGAATTGGAATAATTGGCGCAGGAGGGTGGGGTGAACGCCATGCCGCTGCGATAAAAGATCTTTACGGGGTGAGATTGATAGCTGCCTGCCGAACCAATAAACCGGCATTGGATGATTTTTGTAAACGTCATCACTGCATCGGATTTACTGAGTATCAGGATGTAGTGAATCATCCGCAGGTAGATGTTGTGGTAATAGCAACCCCGCATCATTTGCATGTTCCGGTAGCATTGGCCACAGCTCAGGCAGGTAAACCCTTCTTGCTGGAGAAACCACTCGCACCAACCTTGACCGAGTGTGATGAAATCGTTGAGGCTGTGGATAAGGCGGGAGTTCTGGGGATGGTAGGATTCGTCAATCGTTTTACGCAATCCTATCAGTTAGGAAAACGGTTGCTGGATGATGGAGAGGTAGGTAAGCCGGTTCAGGGAATAAGCACCATGTCCCGCTTCTGGATGACCTCCAACCGTCAACCCTGGCATCTTGATTACAAAACGGGCGGCGGGGTTTTACTGAGTCTGGGGATTCATGCGCTTGATCGATTGAATTGGTTGCTGGATAGCCCGGTAGAACGGGTATCAGCCCGATTATCAATGGATTTTCATGACCAAAAAGCAGATGACAACGGTTTGCTCTTTCTCTCCTATAAGAGTGGAGCTGCAGGAGTGGTGACAAGCACCGGCTATGCACAAGGCGGCCCAAAACATCTCACCGAGTTGATTTGTACTGAAGGAATGTTGAATATTGAGTATGGAAAAGGTGTTTGGCTGGGTCAGGATGACCAATGGAAGCACCTGCCCTATACCTTAACCGATGATTGGATGCAGGATGCACTAGATGAAGAGTGGCGGCAGTTTATCCATGCTGTTACGCATAATGAGCAATCACCTGTTTCATTGGAGTCGGCTCGTCATGTTATGGCGGTAATCTTTGCCGCGATGGAGTCATCTCGAACAGGAAAAGAAGTTGCGGTATATTAAAAGAGGTGGAAGTGAATGAATGATGATTATGATGTAGTTGTTGTAGGCGGTGGATTAGCCGCAGTCTCCGCTGCAAAATGGGCTGTTGAGAGTGGTGCCAACGTTGCGTTGGTAACCCGGGGCTGGCTGGGATCTATTGGTGTGAGAGGGAGTGGCGCATCATCTTGCGGCGCCACTGAACACGGCGCTCCCTCTTTCAACCGTCTGACAGACTGCAGCTTTGATCCCGACGAATTTCAGCAGAAGATCATTAACGCTGGATTAGGGCTTATATCCCGGGAAAAAGTCAGACTCTTTGTAGAAGAATTTGTAAAGTTACAGCCACAGGCAAAAGAAGTGGCAAGCCTCTACAATCAGCCTGGCCCCTATACTCTGGGGACGCCGTTAATTCATCACTATTTGGCGCAAATCAAAGATAAAATTACTACAATACCTCATACCACGGTGGCACGAATTTTGGTACATGATGGTGTATGCGGAGGTATCTGCTGCATACACGAAAAGAGTGGAGAAACCTTTTCTCTCCGGGCCAAAGCGGTTATTCTGGCTGCCGGCGGAAGTGCAGGGCTTTTTTCCACCCACGTACATCCTGAGTGTGTCTCCGGTGACGGCTATGTGTTGGGACTATTAGCAGGGGCGAAGTTGGTCAATCTCGAATTCATGCAAATATTCAGCATGACCACCGCACCAACTAGAAATCTGATCCATTTTTGGAAACCGGAATTTCTCCATTCAGTCAAAAATGCTCATGGTGAAGCGTTTATTGTAAATTATCTGCCTCAGGGCATCTCTCTGGAGCAATGCATTCAGGAAAACATGCTGCATAACCCCTTTAGCGTGCGGGATGAAGCCTCCAGGTATCTGGGAATCGGCATTACCAAAGAGATTCAAGCTGGCAGAGGATCGCCTGCCGGCGGCGTATATATTGACTTGCGAAATTGTCCCTCATTTATAGCAAGCCGACAGTACTACTTCTTAAGGTACCGGGGAATTGATGCGGTCAGAATCCCATTGGAGGTCAGCATGGGATTCCAATGCTGTAATGGTGGTTTAGTTGTTGATAATGATATGGCTACGGAAACGGTGGGATTATATGCAGCAGGAGAAAATGCCGGGGGATTTCATGGAGCTGACCGCCTTGGGGGTAATATGCTCTCCGGCTGCGTAATCTCTGGAAAATTGGCGGGGCAAGCGGCGGCGGCCTACAGCAGAAAAGCGACCATGCTTTCCTCGATAGAAGAACCAAAAATAGTCTCACTGCTCGGAAATCAACCTCATATAACCCCGGATCAAAGGGGAGCATACCAGCAAATGATTCAGGAAATTCGTGAAATGGCACAGAATCAACTGCTGCTGATTAAAAGCAGAGAAGGACTAGAGAAGACGCGGCAGAAGCTGGATGACCTTACAGTAAAAGCAGTGGTAGTAGCCGGATCCCCGAAACAGCTTCCGATTGAACTTGAAAACATGCTCTTGCTTAGCCGTGCACTCTGGCTTGCCACCACTTCCCGGGAAGAGAGTCGGGGAGGATTCTATCGTGAAGATTTTCCCGGGCCGAATCTTACCACAAAACCGAAAACTCATATAGTATCACTAGAGCAAAGTGGCAATATTAAACTGGCAAATGTGATTGCTGATCCTGAATGGGATCCTGATTATCAAAATAAGTTAACAAATAAGAGGTGGGGATAATGGGGTATCAAGAAGAGGAAAAAACCAAGTTTTGGACCAAACTGAACTCGGATCATCCAACGGTAAAAGAAGCAGTTGCAATCAAACAGACCGGACGTGAAAATGAGGCTCTGGATCATATTATCGGCCATTTTCGCAGTCGAACCAATCCCGTTTACCTCTTTTCTGAGAAAGAGACGGAGACGTTCCAGGACAAAGAAATTCTTATTGAGGCCGATGCAGTCTGTGATGGGTGGATTTTAGGACATCAATTTACCGGGAAGATCGACTGGAAATACAATGCCACCGAGAGCACCACTCGTGATAGTGAGTGGTTATGGTCCTTAAGCCGCCATCAATGGTGGATTGTCTTAGGCCGGGCCTATCGACAGACAAAGGATGAGAAATATGCCCGGGAGGCAATATCCCAACTGAAGAGTTTTCGGGAAGCATGGCCGATGGAACCATTTCTGAAAACCACGACAGCAAATATGTTATTTCCAGGAGACGCGTGGCGCTCCATTGAGGCAGCAATCAGAATCTATACCGTGTGGCTCCCCTTTTATTACTATTTTAGAGACTCACCCTCCTGGGATAGCGAGGGTTGGATCAGCTATCTCAATGGAATTAATGATCACGCAGCATACATAAGTTCCCATTTGACCCACTTTACCCGATGCCCGAACTGGATGGTAATGGAGAGCTCATCACTCTTTCAACTAGGGCTCCTTTTTCCAGAACTTGCAAATTCCGCGCAATGGTTGAATGAAGGGTGGCAGAACATTTGCCAGGAAAGCTGCTATCAATTCGATCAAAATGGCGTACATACAGAACGAACCCCTGTCTATCACCTGGTATCACTTATCGCTGTGTACCAGGCCTGGGAGCTGGCCACGTTAAATAACATTGAAACCCCTCCGTATATGCTAAAAACTGTCGAGCGGGGCACTGATTATCTCATGGGACTCATCAAACCCGACCTCTCTCTCCCCATGATTGGTGATGCCGATCGGATCACCTTACACAGCCGCCGTACCGATACCGCCGTTTTTGAAGGAATGAACCTGACCACCGATCCCTATGATCTCAACGAACTTCGTGCCCATTTTCGAAAAATCGCCATCCACTGCGGGCGAAACGATTTCTCCTATTTTGCCTCTCTGCGCAGATCAGGGACCTCCCCTAGGAAGCTGGACTATCTGCTTCCTGAGGCTGGATTCCTTGCCACCCGAAGTGGTTGGAATGCTGATGACTCATACTTACTGCTTACCGGCGTTCAGCTGGATAGGGGAAGCAACTGTGCCCACTCACATCGTGATGCAGGCCATGTGGAGTACATGTGCCGTGGAGAAGATGTGCTGATTGACACCGGCCGTTACCTTTACGGCAACTGCGGGAAACTGGACTGGTGGCAGTACTTTGCCTCTACCCCTGCCCACAACACCGTGGGAATAGATAAATTTCCTATGGGGCATATCCCCAATCAGCCCGACAGTGCAACCGGATTCTCAACCATTCGAAATATACGGACTATGGTACATCAAACCATCTCCGAACCCGATTTTTTTGCTGCCGACCTCTCCCATAACGGCTACTCGTTTCTTCTTCAACCCGTTTTTCATCGCCGCAGAGTCGTCTTTTTCCGAAAATCCGGTGTGCTGCTGATAGAGGATCGACTGACAGGAGCCGGTGAGCATGATATAGATTTCTATTTCAATTTCGCACCTGGAAATCTGGTACTTGACAGCAACGAAAAGCAGCTGTATCATTACCAACGGGGAAAGCTTCAGGATATGGTCTGTCGGCCATTGCAGCCCCGGGGACTCTCTTCCCGTATCTGGCAGGGGTCTGAAAATCCAAAAGCAGGTTGGGTATCGTATGCGTACTCTAAAAAAGAACCTACACCCCAGCTCGTCTATAGTATCAACAGCAAAATGCCCTATAATAACTACACTCTGTTTTGTCCGGCCGGCAGTGTGGAACACACCATGAAAACTGCTCCGGACAGCGTGGAAATTGACTTGTCTGGTAATAATGAGAGACATCGGATAGTGTTTCGGAAAGATGAAATGAAAATTGAGCGACTCTCGCTTTAATAAACCTACTGGAGGTGCTCTTTGATTTTAGGAAATATTAACTACATTGATGAGACCGGGGTCTACCCGCCGCCGGCTGTTCTGCACGCACTCCGCCTGCTTCAACAGTACGATTTCTCCAAAATGGAACCAGGAAGATACGAGGTTGAGGGTGGGGATGACATCTATCTTTTGGTCTGTGAACTGAACACGGAACCGACTGCAGACCGCAAGCTGGAGGCTCACAGGAGATATATCGATATACATCTTGTACTTCAGGGATCAGAAAACATCGGTTTTTGTGTTCTTGGTGATGATTCAGAGATAGAAAGCCCCTATGATGAGAAGAATGACATAGTGTTCTTCAAGAACAACCTTGCCGACTCTCTTCATCGATTACTTCCCGGTGATTTCGCCGTTTTCTTCCCACGGGATCTCCATAGAACATTATGCTGTGATGAGAGACCTGCCCCTGTCCGAAAAGTTCTCATGAAAGTATCCTGTTCATTGAGCAGAGATGACATTGCTTCAAAGACGAGTATACGATGGGGTATGATTGGTACAGGAGATGTAACCGAAATCAAAAGCGGTCCGGCTCTCTATAAATCCGCTGGTTCATCGCTTCTGGGTGTCTACAATCGAACTCTAGCCAAAGCGCAAGATTATGCCCGGCGCCACAACGTGAGTAAAGTGTACAGCTCTGCCGATGACCTCATTAATGCTCGTATCATTGATGCAGTTTATATAGCGACTCCCCCCGACTCACATCTGGATTACGCCCGAAAGGTTATCACTGCGGGTAAACCTGTCTACATTGAAAAACCTCTGGCTCCAACTAGTGCCGAGTGTCGACAAATTGCCTTGTCTGCTGCACAGGCTCATGTCCCCGTTTTCACTGCCTTCTATCGTCGCGGATTGCCCCGGTTTCAAAAAGTGAAAGAGCTTCTTGATAATAATTCCCTGGGCAAATTGAAGGAGGTTAAAATCTCGTTTTCTCAGCCGCTCCCCATTGTTGCACTGCAGAACAAGCTTCCCTGGCGTCTGGATTCGAGCATCTCTCCTATGGGCATGTTTCTTGATGTAGCCATCCATGCAATCGATATTCTTGATTTCCTCCTGGGTCCAATCTCTGTTGTTTCCAGTATTGCAAAAAGCCTATCTGGAATTAGCGAAACCATCGATACCGTTACCGCTTACTGGAAACATCCCCTAGGAATTCGCGGGTATGGTGAGTGGTCCTTCTGCGCTGATGAATCTCACGATATGTTGACAATTTCAGGAGACTGCGGTGAGATAACCCTGAACGTATTTGGCAACAGCCCGATTCGTTTTACTACTCCTGACCAAACGGAGAATTACACATTCCCTGTACAAAAACATGTACAGCAACCCTATATTCAAGCAATTGTCAATGAACTACTCGGAAAAGGGGCGCATCCTGGATCCTTGGAAAGTGCTATTCGGGCTATAGAGGTAATAGAGAAAATGTCGGGTTTTTAAATTTGCGTGTAAAGGTGCCCGGGAAGCCTTCGAAAAACTAAAGCCTCGTAATTAGTATACAACGCTTTATGGATATATATACATGAACTACCAGGCAATAACAATTACTGTCTATGCTACCCTCTTTCACTGTGGCTTGCCACAGGGAATTCTCAAGTTAAAAAATATAAATGGTATCAATATAGATAAAATAAAAGGAGAGAATAAAATGCAGGAATTGGGGATTTTGGTTCCAATCGTTACACCATGCAATCTGAAAGGTGATGTTGATTTTGTAGGTTTAAAAAATGTTGTTTCTTATGTTTTAGATGCAGGCTGCCATAGTATATATGTTTCAGGTAGTACTGGAAGAGGCCCTTGGTTCTCAATTAAACAAAGAAGTCAGATATGTGAGTGCGTTGCTAAAAATGTTTCTAAAGATGTTAAAATTTTAGCAGGCTGTATGTCACCAAGCTTTAATGATATGCTTGAAAATGCAAAAGTGATGAAAGAATCAGGGGCAGATTATGCAGTTTTTACAGCACCAGGATATTTTATATATAATCAGAGAGAGATTAAAGATATTTTTTTTAGAATCGCTGAAGCTAGTCCTTTACCTATCTTAGTGTACGATATACCCGTTTTTTCAAGAGTAAAACTAGAAAGTGAAACTATTCTGGAATTATCAAAACATGAGAACATAATTGGCCTGAAAGACTCATCTGGAGACATTGAAAATTTTAAGAAAATTTACAATTCAATTTTTTCAAATGATAGGTTTATGCTGTTACAAGGGAAAGAGAACCTATTAACAGAATCAATTGAAATGGGATGTTCTGGTTTTGTGGTAAGCCTGTTGCATTTAAATCCTGAACCATTTGTAAAACTATACAATTATGCAAAAAGCGGTATGAAGGAGGAGGCTGAATCAATTCAAAAAATAATAAATAAATCGTTGGACCTGGTAATTAAATGTTTTCAAAAACGGCCTGAAACATCTACCTTATTTTATATTTTAAATTATGCACTTGTAAAAAAATCGGTTTGTAAAAATATATTGCTAGAACATGAAAAAGATTGTCCGAAATGGCTTAATAATGAAGCATTGAAGTGTATGGAATTATTAAAGATCTTTTAACACAAAAATATGTTAGGAAAAATTAAAAATACAAAGTACCTCTTTACCCCTTCTGGGTACATCGGTACCAGCCCGGGAAGAGATATAATAAAAAGTTGTGGATTTTAAAGGAAAGAAACTATCTAATTTATTTATCGTTGCCACTCAAACAATACCACCAATAAGCTTGTTAATTCCTTATTTTGGACTAATTGTTGTGTTTAAGCTTTATAATACTCGTTTAGGTTTAATCTTAACATATACTTCTTTTTGTTTACCATATTCCATTTTAATGATGACAGGATATATGAATACAATACCGACCGAATTAGATGAAGCAATATTAGTGGATGGAGGAAATCGTATA
>JAUWNW010000207.1 GCA_030612445.1 Candidatus Aminicenantota bacterium | reverse complement strand
GGAATTTTGGAGCCGGCTCGTCCCGCCAGCAGGCGGTTGATTGTTTTAAGTCTCTGCAAACCGGGATGATCATTGCTCCTTCTTTTGGTGCTATATATTTCCGGAATGCAGTCAATTCAGGATTTCCAGTGATGAAGTGCTCAAAACTAGCGCATTTGATTGCCGGCGGATTGCTGAAAACCGGCGATGAGATCAGAGTGAATATCCGGACAGGAGAGGGTCAGAATCTTTACAGGAAGGAGGCTTTCTTGCTTGAGCCTATGAATGAGGTACAGTATGAGCTATGGGAGGTGGGGGGATTGTTTTCCTACGCAAAAAAAAGGAAACAGGATTAAGCTGCATGCTTATATTGGGGATTGATACAAATTCTTTTGCAAGTTCTGTTGCCCTTCTGGAGAACAGCAGGCTCCTGGCTGAAGTAAATATGGATTCTCTCTTGACCCATTCTGAGAGGCTGTTGCCTTCAGTTGATCTTATTCTGGGGACAAAGAAATTAAAAATAAGCGATATAGACGGGTTTGCCCTGGCAGTTGGGCCGGGGTCTTTTACTGGAATCCGGATTGGAATGAGCACAGTTAAATCATTAGCACTTGCTGCCGGGAAACCGGTAGCACCGGTTTCGAATCTTGCGGCTTTGGCCTATAAACTGAGGCAGCCGCAGGGACGGCTGCTCTGCCCTATGCTGGATGCAAGAAAAGGTGAGATTTATGGCGGGCTTTTTAAATTTGACGGGAAAAAGTTGGCTGAGGTAATTGCCCAGGGTGTATATTCTCCTGATAGTTTTTTTTCAAAGCTTCCTGATAATCGGGTCATTCATTTTATCGGCACAGGAGTTGAGCTATATAAGAAAAAAATCTTCCAATATTTCAAGGACAAAGCGAGGTTTCCTTTAAGATCTTTTTTTATAGCTTATGAAGTCGGATTACTGGGATATATACATCTGAAGGCCGGCAGAGGGAAAGATTTTCGTGAACTTGAGCCGCTTTACTTTCGCAAATCTCAGGCGGAGGAAAAACATCATAAAGGCTAAACTTCCTCAAACATCTTTTTTTTTACGGGTTATGGAGGAGCGGGACGTGCCTTTTGTTTTGAAGATCGAAAGACTATCTTTTTCTCATCCCTGGTTGGAGTCAGTATTCAGAGGCGAGGTAAATAATCGGGGGATATCGTTTCCTTTTGTAGTTGTGCATAGGCACCAGGATAAAATAATCGGCTATATTATATTTTGGTTAATGGGGGGGAAAGCTCAGATAAGTAATTTTGCCATTCATCCTGATTTCAGAAGACTAGGAGTAGGAGAAAAAGTTTTAACCCGGATTACAGCTCAGATAAGGAAATATGGAGCAAAATCAGTTATTCTGGAAGTTAGGCCGTCCAATTTTGCAGCCCGGCGGTTATATGGAAAATACGGGTTTAAATCTTTAGGGATACGCAAGGATTATTACCGGGACCCGGAAGAAGATGCCCTTGTTATGGTTAAATATTTTAGTCCCTCCTAAAGGAAAAAACATGAAAAAAATATTTTGTATTTTGGTTATATTGCTCTCATTCTCAATTAATATTAGCAGCCAGCAAAAATCTTACTTTCGGAGGGATGAACTCATATCCATGGCAAAAGAGTTTGTTAATATGTTGGAAAAGGGCGATTATAAAGCTGCTGTAAAAAATTTTGATGAGACCATGATAAAACTTGCCCCCCCTGAAAAGATGAAACAAGTATGGGAAGCCGTATTAAATCAGGTAGGAGAATTTAAGCGACAAAAAGAAGTCCGGACGGAATCGCTGCCAAAATATGATATTGTTTATATAACCTGTGAGTTCGAGAAGATCCTTTTGGATGTAAAAGTGGTTTTTAATAAGAAAAAACAAATATCCGGACAGTTTTTCACCCAACCACAATCTCCTTATAAACCGCCAGTCTATGTTGATAGAGATTCTTTTACTGAAAAAGAGGTTGAATTTGGAGAGGAGGGATGGAAACTTCCTGGGATATTATCCATGCCAAAAGGAAAGGGACCTTTCCCTGCAGTAGTATTAGCCCATGGTTCAGGGCCGAACGACAGAGATGAGTCGATAGGACCTAACAAGCCTTTCCGGGATCTGGCCTGGGGCTTAGCCTCAAAAAGTATTGCTGTTCTTCGTTATGACAAACGGACAAAAGTACATGGTCTAAAAATGGAGGATAAAAAAGACATTCCCTTAACAGTTTATGAAGAATCAATTGAAGATGCTTTGTACGCTGTAGAACTGCTCCGCAATACAGAGAAAATAATTAAAAAAAATATCTTCATCCTGGGACACAGCCTAGGCGGGACTCTTATACCCAGGATAGTTCCATTGGATTCCAATACTGCCGGTTTCATTATAATGGCAGGAGCAACCAGACCCTTGGAGGATCTATATGTCGAACAAGTCAACTATATATTTATGCTTGACGGAAAACTATCCCCAGAAGAGAGAGAAAAGCTTGAGGAAGCAAAAGCAGGAGTAGAAAAAATCAAGGATTTAACGCAGGCTGATGCTAAGCAGAAGAAAGAAAAACTGCTGGGGGCCTACCCTGAATACTGGCTTAACCTTAAAGGATATGACCCAGCCAAATCAGCAAAAAGCATTACCCGGCCTCTGCTTATTATTCAGGGAGGACGTGATTATCAGGTTACGGAAAAAGATTTTAAAAATTGGCAAGTATCCCTGTCCTCTCAAAAAAATGTGACTTTCAAACAGGAGTTTAAGAGATAAGTCCCCCAATTCATCCTAAATGCTTATTTTTCAGTCGTTTAAGTTCGCTTCAGATGTAAGACCCTTATATAA
>JAUWNW010000006.1 GCA_030612445.1 Candidatus Aminicenantota bacterium | reverse complement strand
TTACGGAATCCTCAATCACTGTGATTACCCGATCCATACTAGTAAACTGGAAGGAGTGAACAATAAAATCAAAGTCATTAAACGTAAAGCCTATGGTTATCATGATTCCCGCTATTTCTCACTGAAAATCATTCAGGCTTTTGCCAACTAAATGGGAGATGAACCATAATTTATTAATTCATCAATTTAAAATAAATAATGAATTTTTCTTAATTGATTTTAAGAAAAGACTAAAGAAATCAATCTCAAAAGGGAGATTTATTGCACCGTTTACTGGATATTTAGATAAAAATGATAATTTAAATTTACTTTATTTTAACAACATGAAAAAAAGACATGAAATATATCGCTATGAACTTGATGGAAACTTCAAAGATTTATTAGTCATGCCTGAAGAAATATCTGGAATATTTTGTATCAGTAATAAAGAAAAAATATTAGCAGAGATCAAGGACCAAAGTATTGGTATTTTTGAATAATATTAATTTTTTTAGGAGGTAAGATCGATGAAACAAAAAAAGGTTTTTTTGGCATTACTATTGTTGATTTTGTTTTCAATGAACATTATCCTAGTTAGTACAGTATATTCACTTAATTGTAGCCCCGGTTTATATTGTAAAACGCAAATCCGACAAGAATGTATCGCTGAGTGTGGTGGTCAACCTCGCGACTGTGAGAATTTCAGTCTTATTTCGGCCTATTGTGACGCTGATGAATGTAGACAAATATGGGAAATTTCGTGTCGCGAAGGTGAATATTGGAGATCACCATGTGAAGAGTATAATTATTATTGCGATCAACATCAGTAAAAAACACATAAATTATATTAAAATAAAAGGATATTCAAATAGTAGATATATTTGAAAAGAAAGAAAAGATTATTTACATTTCCTGATAAAAGCGCAAAGTTAATAATTAAGGAAAAGTCTGGAATTAGGGAACTAATCTACTTGTCAACTCTGCTTTTTTTTCATATAATTATTTGAGAAAAAAGCAAAAAGGAAATATTTTCATAAAAATGAAAAAATCTACATTTTTCTTTCTTATTTTTTCAATGGCTTCAAGTTTTGTTTTTTCAATCCAGCAGCAAAACCTGGATCTTTTAAAACCGGAGCAGCATAAAGTCACAGTCCGTCTTGTTCTGGTGGATGTCATCGCATTGGACAAAGAAGGAAAAAATATTACAGACCTTACAAAAGACGATTTTGAAATTTGGGATGAAAGGAAAAAGGTCGAAATCAATTCCTTGGATCTTATCAGCTACCAGATTGTTGAGGCAATGAAGAAGGAACAGGCAGGGGAAGAGGAAGTAAAAGGCCAACCTACTGTGATAAAAAGAAGAAGTAAATTCTTCGTCGTTTTTGATTCTATTAATACCGTAAAGAGAATGCTGGACCGCCGGAAACCTGAATTGACGGAGACATTAAGTTCATTAGTTGGTTTAGGTCACGAGATCATGATTCTTGAGTTGAGTACAAGTGAAGGGATTAAAGTCCTTCAAAACCTGACTTCAGATAAACAGCTTATCGCTCAAGCTATTCAGAAAGCATCGGGAAACATCTGGATCGAGAGAGCGAGCGATACCCTCTCGATTCCAAATATTATCATGCTTGATCCGGAAGTGCGTAAAGCTTATATGCGAACAGTAAGAGCGCAATATCAATATGAGACTCGTATCCGCTTTGAAAAGACAATCTCGAATCTTCTTTCCGTCATGAACACGATAAAAGATTATCCCGGAAGAAAACCGGTGCTATTCATTAGCGGAGGATTTCCCACACTATCGTTCAGTACAATTTATGATGCCTTAAAAATAGGTCGAAGTGATAATTTTCGACAGTCAGCTCCTGTCCACTCAGAAATAGAAGCAGCGAAAATTAAAGATCCATTCAGGATTCTTCAAAAAACCAAGCGCCGGGGCGGAAGTGATATCTTCGCGGATCTTATCAATTTTGCCAATAGTTTCAACATTTCATTTTACACCTTGAATCCTGATGATTACCTGAGACATGTTCTGCCGGATATTGCCTATGATAATTTTCCCCGGGTTGTAGGAGTAAGTGAGTTCAGCAAAGTGAAATATGGGGATACAGTATTCTACAGGGATGAGAATGCAGAAATAAAGAAGAATGAGTTGTCGAATTTAAAATATCTGGCAAAGGAGACTGGCGGGGAAGCATTTCAGGGTGGGAATAAATTCAAAGAATTCCGCAAAACAATCAGCCGAGACCTGAGCTACTATTATGAATTAAGCTTTTACCCCCGGAATAAAAAGGCAGATGAAAAGTATCATGCTCTAAAGGTTAAGGTCAAAAGGCCGGGCATAGAAATCCGCTTCCGCAAAGGTTATTATGATTATTCCAGCGCTCAGAAAGAGTCCCTACTATTTGCCTCCGCATCTTTCAATCCAGGACTTTTCAAGGATATCTCATTCCAGGCAAGGGCTGTGCCTTTTATAGCCGGGAAAGAAAAATTCATACTATGGATCAATCTGGCTTTACCGGTAAAAGACCTGCTTCTCAATGGAGATCCACATGAGGAATTAAAAATCATCAAAATCCATTTTTGGGTGGATAATCCCCAAGGTGTACAAGCGTATAAGGCTCAGCTTAATATTCCGATAAACCTGTCAGAGTCCTTTCGTGAAAGGTTGAGCAGAGTTCGGTTTTTCGGATATAACACTCGATCGAATAAGCTTCATCTTGATGAAAATCAATACAATATAATTTTCACTCTCTATGATGAAGAAAGTGATCGAGTAGGGACTGTTGAGCAAACGATGAAGATCCCGGTGTTAGATGAGCTTGCAAATGGAGACATCACTAGCGTTGTTTTCGGACATATGGTTGAAACCGGAAAGAAGGATAGAACTTTTTCTATCTCAATGAAAGACGGCTCTCTAGCTGTGGATACATTCAGATTTCATCCTATGGGAACCACTCAGTTCAACGCTCACGAAAACATCTATTTATTCCTGCAAGTATTCTCAAACGAGGATAAAGTCAATTTAATTCCTTATTTTGAGTTAACAAAGGAGGAAGAAGTACAGGGGAATCCGGAAGGCGTGCTAATTAAGGAATCATGGAATAAAAAAGCAAAAGTAAAAAACATGATAATTCAATTAAATTTTCAAGGTTTCAACAAAGGGGAATATATGTTTATTATTAAAATGATGGATGAAAATTTTATTGAGAAAACAAATAGAAAAATTAAGATTAAATTATTGTAAATATTTTTAGTTATCTATTTATTAGGCAAATTATATCAGGGAATGTCCGTTTTGAGGCTATTTCCTAACTTGTTAATACCAGGATTAGATTCATTGTTTCGTTTCAACTAAATTTGGACCACTCATAATATTTCTGAACGATGGTTGTTTACCCTTCCCTCTGGAAAGACCGCAGCCAATGTTTTTCCTTCTCCTGTAGGAAGTTCGGCAATCTTTGCCTTGTGCATCACAATACCGGCAAGGATCTGAACATCAAAGGGTTGTAAACCGATACAGCGGTGGGCGGCCTCTCTTACCAGCGCATAGGCTTCCCTAAGCAATTCATCCAGAGGAACACCCTCTGCAGCCTGCTGTTTTAGCCAAGCGGCTTTATTCTTTAAGTACTTGGCATCCAGAGAATGCAGGTCAAGGGAGTTTATTCCATTTAGGGTTTTAAAATAAGGCTTAAGGTCAATTTCCAGGGGAAAACCCCGTAGTTTATAATAGTTATTTTTAAGTTTTAATGATAAAATCTGGTGTTTTTTTTTAGCTTTGCTTTGAGCTCTAGAATGCACCTTCTCCATAATTAGACTCCTGTTTTTTTGGATTTTAATTAAGAAAAGGTTAAAAAGGAGGGCTTCTGGGAAAAGCGGATAAAGGCTTATCTCTTACTCTAACGTGGATTAAAGGAAAACAAAAACGGAAATAGAAATGCAGGCTGAAATAAAACAACAGCGGTAGAAAAAGCAGGAGGGGTGGAAATACAACTGCCAGAAAAAAAAGAAAGGGGGAAAGAATAAAAAAATATTTTTGATTCATCTGCAAATTCATTGCAAAACAATATAAAGTCAAGAGAATATATTGTCAAATATCCTTAATATCTTCTCCTAAAGTTTTTGGGCTAATGATCTTAATTCATCTTTTAAGGCGTTATATCTATCCCTGGAATACGAGGCAGCAAGTCTATCCTCGCACTTCTGCCTGTTTTTATCAATTTTTCTCCAAATCATTCTACCGCTTTCAGTCAGGATAATATTTTTACTTCTCCTGTCTGCGTTACAATCCAGCCGGTCGATAAATCCCTGCTGGAAAAGTTTATCAATAACCCTGCTTCCCCGGGAGAGGGATAAACCCATCCTCTCTGAAAACTCATGGCAAGTGATCTTTTCACCTATTTTAATACAAAGTAATGCTTTATATTCTGCCAGCGACAAGCCCAGGCTCTCCCTGATCTCATCTTCTTTGGCCCTGCATTTATTCTGAATATCTGCCAGGATATCTATTATTTTATTTTCTTTCATAAAAATACTCCTTGACAACTATTGCTATTAGCAAGTATAATGCATAAAATAATGATAGTCAATAGAGAAAGGAGCACAAAATGCCAATATTTTCGTACAATTGCCAAAAATGCAATAATGAATTTGAGCTTCTTTTCGGCGTAACAGCCGATAAAACAGATTTGGAATGCCCTAAATGCAAAAGCAAATCCATAATAAAAGTCACAAGCTCATTCAGTGTGCGCAATGCATATACGAATGACTCAAGCTGTGCTACCGGGACATGTTCTACAGGAAAATGCCCGACTTGTTTCTAAAGGAGAAAAATATCATGGAACACTTAACCAAAGAAACTTTCAAACAAAAGGTTTTTGATTATGAAGACGGTAAAGAATTGAAATTTAAAGGCGATAACCCTTGTATTATAGATTTTTACGCCGATTGGTGCGCACCGTGTAAAATTGTAGTCCCAGTTCTAGAGGAACTCGCTAAGGATTATGAGGGCAAACTGGATATTTACAAGGTAAACACTGAAGATCAGGGGGAATTGGCTCAGGCTTTTGGAATAATGAGTATACCAAGTCTTTTATTCGTCCCAAAAGATGGAAAACCCCAGATGGCACAGGGCGCATTGCCAAAAAAATCATTCGAAGAAGCCATCAAAACAGTCCTAAAAGTCGAGTAATTTCCAAGCGATATAAAAAAAATTGAATAAAAAACACGTATTGGGTTTGTTTGGGATTTTCTTTTCTGTCTTTCTTTTTTCCGGAACATTCGATTTTGCGGTCCTAAGGAAAAACAGTCAGGCTACCAAAGCGGAAGACCGGCTTCACGCCTGGGAGAAGCAGAATAAAATGAGACAAAGCTCTCCTTTCAAAAACATGAAATGGCGGCCGGTAGGCCCGAAATTTCAGGGCGGCCGGGTTGAAACTATAGCATCTTCTGCCGGTAACTCCGCCACAATATATGTAGGCTTCGGAGCCGGGAACATCTGGAAAACGGAAAACCACGGGACTACCTGGGGGCCGGTTTTCGAACAAGAGTCCACTTTTGCCATAGGCGACATCGAAGTTGCAAAATCTAATCCGGATATCGTTTGGGCCGGTACAGGAGAAAGTCTTATGGCCCGGAGTTCATTCGCTGGAACCGGGGTATTTAAATCCGAAGACGGAGGCCTGACCTGGAAGAATATGGGGCTGTATGAATCCCACCACATCGGCCGGATTGTAATCGACCCCGAAGACCCCGAGATTGTTTATGTAGCTGCTCTGGGGCATCAATATACATTTAATAAGGAAAGAGGCCTCTATAAGACTGCAGATGGGGGGCTTACCTGGAAAAAGAGCCTCTATATATCTGAGAAAGTCGGAGTTGTTGATGTGGTCATGGACCCAGCCAACAGCCGGACCCTCTATGCCGCAGCTTGGGAAAGGGACAGAAAAGCCTGGAATAACCTTATAAACGGAGAAGGCAGCGCCGTCTATAAGACTACAGATGCGGGCCTTACCTGGAATAGACTAACTGCAGGATTACCTACCGGGAAATACATCGGCCGAATCGGTCTGGCTGCAGCTCCTTCAGTCCCTTCTACAATATATGCAGTGGTTGATAATCAAACGCCAATAAAAACCAAGGGACGCAACAGGAAGATCGGAGGAGAGGTATACCGATCCGACGACCGGGGGGAGACCTGGCATAAAACGCACTCCGGTGCTTTATTTGCCGGAGTAAATTATTCTTTCGGCGATATCAGGGTTTCACCCGAGGATGAGAACAGAGTATATGTTTTGGGTGTTAATCTGATGGTCTCGGAAGATGGCGGCCGGACCTTTCACCAGATCAATGGCACTGTGGTCCATCTTTACTATCACAGCACCCGGGCCCTTCACCTGGACCAGCACGACCTCTGGATCGATCCCAAAGATCCCGACCGGCTACTGCTTGGTAATGATGGCGGCTTATTCATCAGCCGGGACCGGGGCAAAAACTGGCTGCATATCAACAATATGCCGACTGCCGAGTTTTACGCAATCTCCCTGGATATGGCAGAACCGTATAATATCTACGGAGGCACCCAAGATAATTCCGCCCTTTTCGGCCCTGGCAACCAAGAGATTGAGGACGGGATACGAGATCCCTGGCAGCATATCTGGATCGACCTTTGGGGTGGAGGGGATTCCTATTATACCCTGGCGGACCCTGAAACTCCCGGGATAATCTATTATGAACAGCAGTTCGGCCCCCTAAAGCGGAAAAATATGCAAACCGGAACAACGAAATACATTCAACCCAAGGCAAAAAAAGACGAACCTGATCTCCGTTATAATTGGATGACTCCTTTTTTGATCTCACATTATAACTCCTCCACTCTTTATTACGGAGCCAACAAACTGTTCAAATCAACGGATAAGGGAGATAATTGGACCTGTATAAGCCCAGACCTGTCCACCCGGCCCGGGCCGGAAAAACAGGGCAATGTCCCATTCGGAGCTATCACTACACTCTCGGAATCACCGCTTCAGTCCGGCCTGCTCTATGCCGGAACTGACGACGGCAATGTGTATGTTACCCGCGACGGCGGCGCCCAGTGGATCCTGATAAAAGACGGCCTTCCCGCCAAATGGGTCAGCCGGGTCGTGGCCTCCGCTTTTGAAGAAGCGACTGTGTTTGTTTCTTTGACAGGGTACCGGGACGACGACTTCAGCACCTATGTTTTTCAGTCCGATGATTTTGGCTCTAACTGGAAATCGATCACCGCTAACCTTCCCGCTGAATCCGTCAATGTTATCCGCGAAGATCCCGGAAATAAAAACATGCTTTATTTAGGCACAGATCACGGCGGTGTATATGTTTCCAGGGACCGGGGCAAATCATGGAATTCGTTGTGCAATGACCTGCCTATGACACCAGTGCATGATATTGCGCTCCATCCTCGAGACCGGGAGCTTATTATTGGCACTCATGGACGCAGCGCTTTTGTCCTTGACATCGCCCCGCTCCAGGATTTCAGCAGTGAAGTTATGGAGAAAAAAGCCCATCTTTTCCCGGTCAGACCAGCGCTTATTCCGCAAAGCCGGGACTACCAGGGCGATTGGGCTCTGGAAACCCGGAAAAAGGCACGGATCTATTATTACCTAAAGGAAGGCCAGGCTGTTAATATCGAGATCCTTGACTCTGAGGGAAAAGCGGTTAAGCAGTTGACCGGCAGTCAAGATGCAGGGATCAATCTGGCGGAATGGGATCTATCTCTTGACACCCAGGCAGCGGAGAAGTCCGTCTTCGCGCGTGGATCATCCCTGGCTAAGCCTGGCGATTATAGGGTCAGAATCGGGGTGGACGCTCAAGTCCTGGAAGGCAAAATACGTGTAGACCGCCCCCATCCGGCAAAACTGGGATACTTAAAGTAATAAGCCATTAGGATGAGTTTTCTTTGCGGAATCAGGATCCCTATCCCAAAATAATTCTTCTCTCATTCTAGGAACTTATAAAAAAACTGCTTAATGTTATTCCATTCCTTAGTAATATTCTACTATTATCTGGAATTTAAAAAAATAATTGATTTTGCAACTTATGTAGTTTGAGGGAGCAAATTAGTCTTTATAATGATAGGAAGGAATAGCTAAAATCGGAGTCCCGCTGTGAGATATCACCTTTTCAGTGGTGCTGCCTAAGAAAAACCGTTCTATTTTTCCAGGACCGCAGGTAGACATCACAATAAGATCAAAATTTTCAGCCTCAGCATAATCGACGATACCTGTAGCGGCATTAAAGGACTTGGTAACATCTTCAGAAATTTTGATATCTTCAGCCTCTCTTTTTTTCCTCTGCCTCAGTTTCTCTACCAAGCCAGCCATCATCTCGTCTAGGACCCGGGGGGGGAATTCATGGTCATGCAGTTCCAGCACATGCAAAAACATCAGCTCGGAATCAAAGCCTTTTGCAAAGTACCAGGCGAAATCTCTCTCCACTTCTTCATGTTCAGAAAAATCAGTGGGAACCAGGATCTTATCAAACTTTATCTCTCCCCCTTTCTTTCTAGGAAAGAGAATCGGCACAGAAGAATTTCTCAAAACCCGATTGGCAACACTGCCTAAAAACAGTTTCTCAATACCTGACAATCCTTTTTTCCCCATGACGATAAGATCGGCCTGCTCTTCTTCCGAAGTTTCAATTATTTTCTTAGCGACACTTCCCTCTTTTACTACAGATTTGAAGGAAACTTCTTTATCCTTTACCAGAGCATCCAGGCGTTTTTTCATTTCCGTTTTAATCAGCTCCACTCTTCTTATTAGGTCGCCCTTGACTGAGGTGACAGTACTGTAGAGTGCGGGGGAAAAATCCGGGACAACATGCATAGCTATCAGTTCCGCCTTAAAAGTTTTGGCAAAAGATTTCGCATAGACAAATGTTTCCTGAGCTTCGTCTGAAAAATCCGTAGCCCAGAGTATTTTTTTAAAAAGTATAGACATTTAGCACCTCTCTCTCTTATAGGGATATTTTAACAAGAATAATTGAAAAGGCAAGCAAAAAGGCCTGACCGCTGCAAACTTGTTGACAATCTTTATCTTTACTATAGAATATATAAACTTATAGATTACACAAAAGGTCCCTACAATGAAAAACAAGTTACAGCTATTGCTGGCATTACTTCTATTTTCCCTATTATTAGGATGGATAAAACCGGGCATAGCCACAACTTTTTCTAAAAATGATAATAAAAGCTTTATCAAAGAAGAAATGAAGTGGCGGGAAAAGCGGGATAAACAGATGCGTTCCCTGGAAAGCTGGCTGACTATTACTGGACTTTACTGGCTCAAAGAAGGAGAAAACAGTTTCGGTACCGGCCCTGCGAATAAAATCATATTCCCTCAAGACTCCGCTCCATTATTAGCAGGAAAATTCATCTTTAATAAAGGGATAATAACCGTTGTTGCCCAAACGGGAGTGAATCTCAAAGTACAAGATGTAGTAATAACTCATAAGATTCTTAAAACAGACGATTCAGGAAATCCCGACATCATCGCTCTCAATGATTTAAGGATGTGGGTCATTAAAAGAAGTGGTAAATATGCCATCCGTTTAAGGGACCTCAACACAAGTGCTTATAAAAACTATCAAAAATTGGATTTTTTCCCTCCCTCAGAAAAATACAAAATTGTCGCAGATTTTATCCCTTACTCTAATCCTAAAAAAATCACTTTAGACACTGAAATCGGTACAAAAAGCCAGATGTCCTCTCCCGGATATGTTAAATTTAAAATCAACGGCCAAGAATTCCAGCTAGAAGCATTCAGCGGAGACTTAAAAAAACTTTTTTTCATTTTTAAGGATGAAACAAACGGAAAAGATACCTATGAAGCTTCAAGATTCATGGAATCTAAACTCTTGGATAAGGGAAAGGTCGATTTAAACTTTAATAGAGCCTATAACCCTCCCTGTGCATTTACTCCTTATGCAACCTGCCCTTTACCCCCTCCGCAAAATTATCTCAAGATCCGTATCGAAGCAGGAGAGAAAAAATACCCGCATAATCTATTATTCTTATGTGCTTTTTTTCTTAAAAAAATAGATTATCGTATAAACTAAGCAAATAAGCAGATAGAGAGGGATCACGATCACAGCAATAAGAAAGAAAAACGGCTCATCTCCCCCATGTTTATCAAAAAAACCTTTAAACAATCCATAAACAAAACCATGTAAAAGCACAGCAGCAACCCAGGCAGCAAATATCCATAAAATCTTTTTCCAAGTTATTAAAAAAACTTTTTTTATTTTCATTGATTCACCTCCCTCCTAAAATACCTTTCCAATCCTCACCCATCTTTACACCATGAGTTTAAAAGCATTTGTGTTGCCTCTTTTAGATCGCTCTACCAGAAACATGTCGTCCATGAAGTCTTTTTTTCCCTCTTCTTACTATTATACATATTTAGTAGCAAAAGGTTCCATATTAAAGATTTAAAATTGCCTCCAATCCCTAATCCCCGTATAATGCATTATCAAGCCCAAACTGTAAGCCAAAAATGAAAAAAGGCATCCAGAAAATATACACAGAAGTCGCTCCTACATATGAACTGGCAAACCATGTTCTTACATTCGGTATGGATATAATCTGGAGAAAACGCGCGGCCCGGGAAGCAAAAAAGCTAGGCGGTAACCGCTGGATGGATATATGCAGCGGAACAGGTGAATTAGCCAGAAATATGGCAGCTCTGGCAACTTCGGCAGGCGATAAACTAGAGCTTCATGTCGTAGACGGAAGCCTCTCCATGATCCTGCTTGCTAAAAACAAAAAACACATGCACAAAGTTAAATTTACTTTAGCAGATGCAGGCCATCTCCCTTTTCCTGATAAAAGCTTTGACCTTATTGCCATCTCTTTTGCCACCCGCAATCTAAATCCTAATCCCGAAACTTTGCTTTTATATCTTAAGGAATTCTTCCGCGTCCTAAAACCAAGAGGAAACTTTCTTAATCTGGAAACCAGCCAGCCTCCCTTGGGGATTATAAGGAGGCTCTATCATTTATATATCCGCCTTATTGTAAGGCCAGTAGGATATATAATTTCTGGTTCAAATGCCGGATACAAATACCTCTCATACACTATGCCGCGCTTCTATGACGCTCAAGGATTCTCTTCCCTCTGCTTTAAAGCAGGATTCACCAAGGTAAGAAGCCGCCTGCTGTTTATGGGAGTAGCAGCCATCCACATAGCAAAAAAGAGCGCCTAACCTGAATTATTCATGAGTCGAGGTTGCCGCAGATACTAGGCACAGAGGATGAAGCTGTGGTCCTTCACCGCGAATCCGCTGCAACAAAGTAGATGTGGTAAGATCGGCTCGCTCGTAGAGTAAAAAATGTCGATTATATACAAATTAGATCAAAAACGAAGCGGGCAATTGTAATGTCTGAGGAATCGATGTAAAATATTGATTTCAAAAGAGGTATCATCAATATCGACATTTTTTATGAATTGTTCAGGTTAAAATAGAAATATGTGTATAAAAAAGAATCTAGTCCCATGAGATATGGTTTTATAAAATCAGGATTGGATGCCCACACACTTGGGATAAGTTTGCTCACCCAGCTTCTTGAGGGCTGCGGTTTTAAGGTTTATCAATCTAACCCTGCAATATCCGAAGCAATAGACAACCTAGAAAATATTCATTCTTTTGAGATGTTTAGAAGATGGATCATTCAGAATAAAATCACACATTTAGGCTTCAGTTACAGGCTGGACCCAAAACAGGGAGTGGAAACGTTTGGAAAGCTTGTCTATAAAATAAAAAACGATTCCCTCCTCTCCAGGAAAAAAAATGAATACATTCAAAAGATCTATTTTGCCGGACTGCCTGAATCTTGCAAGTTAATAGAAAAAGAATTTGGAAAAGAATATGAGACCTTTAGAGGCGATGAAACACCTGTTGAAACACTAAAAAAGTTGGATGTTCCGGATGAACTGATCCCAAAATCAATCCGTGAGAACTCAGTCTATGATGAATTACGTTTTTCATTTGGGGAAAAATTAATTAACGAAGAAAAACAGCTTCAGATACATCCATTTGAACGCTGTCAATATAAATACTTCGGGACTGTAAAGGATCATTTGATATTACGTTTAAGCCATGCAAAAAAAAAGAACCAATTACCTTTGACCAGAGTTCATGTCGGCCCCTATTTAAAAGAGCGCGAGAAAGCACTGGCACTCTTTTCTGATTGGTTGAAAAAACTCTCAAAGAGCCAGTTTCTGGACATTGTCTCTGTTGGATCTTCTCAATTGAGCCAGTCAAAATTTGGGGAGGATTGGGGTGAACTGCCAAACGGCGGCGGAGTCCCTTTTAACAGTGAATTTGAACTCAAGGCAATACGGGAAGATGCTGTTCCCATGTTGATCAGAGCTTATTCCGGCTCAAAAAATGTCGCTAAAATTGCCAAAATTCTTGAGGAAAACTTAAATATGGCCTGGCATGCGCTTTCCTTATGGTGGTTTAACCGGATTGATGGAAGAGGTCCTTTGAGTGTAAGGCAGAACTTGTCAGAACATATAGAAGCTCTCAAATACATCGCCAAAGTTAGAAAACCATATGAACCAAACATTCCGCATCACTTTGCATTTAGAGGAACTGATGATGTAAGTTATATTGTGTCTGCTTATCTGGCAGCAAAAACAGCCAAGCAGATCGGAATCAGATATTTAGTCCTCCAAAACATGCTGAATACACCCAAATCGACCTGGGGGGTAAGAGACCTGGCCAAATCTCGAGCGCTGTTGAGGATAGTAAAAGATCTTGAAGATAAGAGTTTTAAGGTTATCTTTCAGCCCAGAGCCGGATTGGACTATTTTTCCCCTGATATAAACAAAGCAAAAATTCAACTTGCCGCTGTTACAGCTTTGATGGCGAATATTGAGCCTGAAGTAAAATACAGCCCGGAAATTATTCATGTTGTAAGCTATTCCGAAGCGTTATTTTTGGCGAGCCCTGATATTATCAATGAAAGCATTCAAATAACAAGGGCCGCTTTGAAGCACTATTCTGAATTCCATAAAAAATATTTTATTAACGATATTATATCAAGCAAAGAACTTTTAGCTGAATCTGAAGAGTTGTATGAGGAGGCAAATATTTTAATCAGGGATATGGAAAAAAACATTGAGAATTTATATACAAGCGATGGCTTATATAAAGTCTTTAAAATGGGATATTTTCCTGTTCCTTTTTTATGGGAAAGCAGAGCAGAATTTTCAAATGCTGTTAATTGGTCAACCGGAATAATCAAAGGAGCAGTCTGTGTGATCGATGCATATGGAAAAAAAATGAGCATCAGAGACCGGTTAGAAAAGATACACAGTCTATCAGCTTAAGCTGAATAAATTTTATTTTAAATTTCCCCTGATACTGCCAGCATGCGGATATCTTTTATAGACATCCCTTGAATTCCCAAACTTTCAACTGTCCTGCCTTCTTTTAAGAAGTCTTTTCCTCTCATTATTGAGGCGATATTAATGATAAATTTGATTGTAGGGGTTTCAACTTTCAACATGTCTCCAATTGAAGTGAGGGGTACTAGGCTCATTGGCACATCTTCATCAATATATCGGTGATTAAGCCGGTCCGGGGCTTTTATTCCCAGATAGCCAGGATTTGCCTCGATGGCTTCATGGAGATTCTTCCCTGAAGCGCTATAAGCTGTATAGAGCCAATTTCTTGCGCTCATTGCTTTTATTCCCAATGCTGCCGCAACTTCAAGCCTTTCTTTATCCATTGTTTCTAAAACCTTAGAGACGGATAAACTCGCTCCCTGGATCTAGTATTCAAAATCACCGTGGGGTGCTTCGATCCAGCCCGCATTGAGGACAGTAAGTGCAGGGTGAAAAATGGCCCCGATATTATTGAAACTTGTTTTAAAAATATTATCACCAGGGACAAACTGAGGAAAGGCACGTTTTATTATTTTTAAGACACCAGGAATCCAGTATGCTGGGAGAGTCGCTAACGGTACAGAATTCTTTATAGAAAATATCTTGGCATGACAGGGACCGATAGACCTGGAAGCGTAGATAAATGTTTGAGCTTCTGCAATAAAGGGAAACTTCTTAACTCCTTGCTTTTTAAGAGTATGATAAAATTCCAGTGCTCCTCCTGTCCTTCCTGGATTAAGGATAACAATTTGATTCTCCTTAAGATAAGGAGCACAGGTGTTTGCCATAAATCTATGTCCATTTGCCGGGATTGATACCATTAAGATATCGACTCCATCAAGACATTCTTTTATATTGTTGGATGCAAGTGCAATATTTCCTATTCCTTGAATTTCCCCTTCCAATTTTATAGCCATCCTATGGCTTAAAGGTCGTACTCTTTTTTTTCCTCTATTATAAAGATTAACGTTAAATCCCATTATTGCTAGATGGCCTGCCATGGCCAATCCTCCATGGCCTGCTCCGAGAACACAAAATTTAAGGTCTTTTTTGTCTTTCTTAATGATGTTTTTAATATATTGCTTTCTTCTTGAATCTAACTTTTCTATTTTTATGGTCATTATTAAATTACCCTTTAAGATATTATTTTCGTTGCCTATATCATAGAATATATCATTTTAAAAAGGAAGACCTTCTTGAAAAAGTAAAACATAAAAATCTTCTTGACAATAATCTTTTATTTGGTTATTATGCCAAATATGAAAATATATGACAAGCAAAGATCACGTTTCGAAGCGAGAGCGTCAGTGTTAAAAGCCCTTGCTCATCCGACTCGACTATTTATGATAGAGGAGCTTGCAAAGAAATCTTACTGTGTCTGTGAGCTTACAGAAATGGTCGGATTGGATATCTCTACGGTATCTAAGCACCTGTCGATCCTTAAGAATGCCGGATTAGTCAATGTTGAGAAAAAAGGAAAGCAGGTATTTTACAGCCTCCGCATGCGTTGTGCTTTGAATTTCCTTGATTGTGTAGAGGCCGTACTTAGAGAACAAGCGCAGGACCGAATGGACGCAATCCAATAATTTTTTTTAACTTTATTTGGTCAATTGGCTAATAAAGCAAGAATATACTTTAAGGAATAGAAACTATGAGTCAAACAGACTGGAAAAGCGAATGGAAGCCCCTCTTGATAATTACCTTTGTATTTCTGGGCACTTTTTACCTTCCTTTGGGTATCCCCCGGTTCGATAACGCTCTTATAGAATCACTCCACCTTGTAAAATGGTATGCTCAAGAACACGTTCTGACATGTCTCATTCCTGCTTTTTTTATTGCTGGAGCCATTGCGGTATTTGTAAGTCAGGCATCAGTGATGAAATACTTCGGAGCAAAAGCAAAAAAAGCTCTTGCCTACGGCGTTGCCTCTGTATCAGGCTCTATTCTTGCAGTTTGTTCCTGTACGGTCCTTCCCCTTTTTGCAGGGATATACAGGATGGGAGCAGGATTAGGGCCTGCCACAGCCTTCTTATATTCCGGGCCAGCAATCAATGTGCTGGCAATAATTTTAACGGCCAGAGTACTGGGACTTGAACTTGGAATAGCCCGCGCTTTGGGAGCCATTATTTTCAGTATCGTTATCGGGCTTTTGATGCATTTTTTTTTCCGCAAAGAAGAGATGGAAAAGGCCGCCGCTCAAGCGGACATGCCAGAACCAGAAGTATCCAGGCCTTTGTGGCAGAATGCTCTTTATTTTGCCTCAATGATCGGGATTCTGGTATTCGCAAATTGGGGAAAACCGGATGATCCTTCCGGATTTTGGTATCTTATATACTCTTCAAAATGGCTCATCACTGGTGGCTTCGCCCTTGCCTTGGCTCTTATTCTTGTAGCTTGGTTTGAACTCAAATGGCGGAAAGTGGCCCTGGCTTTCGTTCCCTCTATTATTATTGCGCTGGCACTTCCCCACGAGCCACTCATTGCTTTTGCTGCGGCTATCATCGGGCTTTCAATTTTGACAAGCACGGGCAAAGGCGAGTCCGGTGACTGGTTCAGTTCCACCTGGGGGTTTACAAAGCAAATATTACCGCTGCTCTTTTTCGGAGTGCTCATTGCCGGCCTTTTACTTGGACGTCCCGGACACGAAGGCCTGATTCCATCTGAATGGGTGAGCTCTGCCGTGGGAGGAAACTCCATTTTGTCTAATCTATTCGCTTCCGGGGCCGGTGCTTTCATGTATTTTGCTACTCTTACAGAGGTCCCCATCCTCCAAGGGCTTATCGGAAATGGCATGGGGCAAGGGCCTGCATTGGCGCTTCTCCTTGCCGGCCCTGCTTTGAGCCTTCCCAACATGCTGGTTATTCGCAGCGTTATGGGAACGAAAAAAACAATTGTGTTTGTCTCCCTTGTCATTTTGCTTTCAACAATAACCGGTTTGTTATACGGAACATTTTTTTGATTCAAGGAGGATGATGAAAATGGTAAAAATCCAAATCTTAGGAACAGGCTGCCCGAAGTGCAAAAAATTAACGGAAAACGCAGAGAAGGCCATCCGCGAATTGGACGGTGATTACGAAATAATTAAAGTGAAGGATATCAACGAGATTATGAAATTCGGCGTCATGATAACACCCGCTCTTGCCATAGATGGTGAAGCTAAAAGCGTTGGTAAAGTTTTAAGCAAAGAAGAAATTAAAAAAATCCTGGATAAAACTATTCCTTATTTAACCTGCTGATAAATTTCATCAAATATTCAGCGCCTGGCCAGTCAAATGTATTCTAACTTAGCTCTTCTTCTATGCTCTGCCTCTAAGATATGAGATCATCTCAGGTACTACAATAGGCACAACATCAGGAAGCATATGAGGCATAAGATTATCCATAACTTGAGGCATCATATCAGGCATCTGCTCTTCCATATAATCTGGCATAGGAATCCTTTTTTCGATCCTATTAAGCATTACTGGCATGAGCTTTGGCATCATACCTGGCATGAGCTTTGGGAAAAGTACTGGAAAAACAGGTTTTATTATTGTGAACATAAAATCACCGAATATTCCTGCTTTTCCTACCAATCTCATCATTTTTCCCATTCCCATCGGCATAGCATCTAAAAGCTCAGGCCACATAGAGTTCATCAGCTCTGCAAATCCCTTAGGTGTCATAAGTGCTATCATAGCTTCAAAAACAGCCCACTGTTTGGCTACTTCAGGATTTGGGTCCTTAAATTCTTTCCCTAATGATCTACAAGCAAAGGCTGCCAGGTCTGTAACTTTAAGGCCCATTTCCTTTTTATCGTTTGTAACCCGAAGTTGAAACTCACAACAGGGACATAAGGCTAAAACTGTGCCTGCATTGATTTCTTTAGCTTCCTGCAGACGAGATTCGCCAATATCAGCCGCTATAGGAGGATCTTTGAGTAAGGTCAGAACACTTCCGCAACAGTGCCCTTCCTGATGGTTATGGGCCATTTCTTCAAATTCAACCCCTGGAATAGCTTTTATAACCTCACGGGGCTCCTCATAGACTCCTGATACTCGTCCTATATGACAGGAGTCATGCCAGGTGACTTTGCCTTTAATAGGATTGGGAAACTTAAACTCATCTTTTTTTATTTTATTTGCAATAATTTCGCTATAATGCTTAGCTTCAATATCATACTCCATTCCTAATTTTTCAGCCCACTCAGGATAGGTATGGCGCCACATCATATCGCAGGCAGGACAGGAAGTAATAACAGTATCTGCTCCAGCCGTCTTTACAGCAGCAATATTCTTACGCATTATATCTTCGAATAAATCCCATTTACCAGCCACAAGCATGGGTGTACCACAGCAGTTTTCTTTGTTCCCAAGGAAAGTAAAATCAACCTTTGCAGCATCCAGGAGAGTCACCGCAGCAGCAGCAATATCGTGTTCGACATAAGAGGCTGTACAGCCGGCGAAATAGACATTCTTACTTATATGTTCAGGTCCGTGTTTTTCTTTCATTTCCTCCGGAAACCAGGCGGTTCTGTCCTTACGGAAGCCGGACCAGATATTGCCCTCTGCCTTAAGGGCTGCTGCCATCATCTCAAAAGGAGGAAATGTCATTTCTTTATTCTCATTGACCAGTATTCCCCGCAGTTTCATCCAGGAAGACTCAATCGGCAGCGCAGCAGAGCAGCGCAAATTGCAGAATTCACAGGTAGTACAAACCAACATTGTATCTACCATAAATTGATCCCATTTAACCTTTCCTTCTATATATTCTCGCAGCCAGTACCACTTTCCCCGAGGAGACTGACTTTCCCAGCCGCGGCCGAAGAACTGGTCACATTCGTCCAAACAATAGCCGCACTGTGAACAACCATAAGCGTACCTGACCACATCCGCTGGAATTCCCCGCACAGGTTTATCAAAATATTCCCCAACCCGGGTGATTACCGCATTTCCAAAAGGCCTGATCAGAGGCTCAAAAATTTTAGCAATACTGAGAGCTCTGGCTACAATATTTTTTCTAACTACTTTATCCGGGTTTAAGATCCTTTTTGGATCTATCTTCTTTTTAAAATCTTTGAGCTTGTGGCTGCGCTCTTTGCCCATGACCTTTTCTATTTCTCCGGCAAAATACAAACCAGTGGAATAGGGACGGCCGCCAAATTTTTTAGCAATCTTCATTATGGTCAACACCAGCCCGAAGACAAAGTTATAGGAAAACTTTCGCTGGTCACTGGGAATAAAGCCCAGAATAACAGCTTCTGGATTTCCATCTTTGCCTGCTTTAATGATGACCCCTTCTTTTACTACAGGCTGGTTGATTTTTTTTTTCGATCTCCTCCATCAAATCTCCCAGCTTATCCAGGGGAACCACAACTTCCGCAGGCACAAGAGATGGACCAAGACGCTTGACTATCATTAATTTAAAGCGGTTTTCCCATTCATGGTCTGCGATTGTTTGGCTTAGAATCTCACCTTCACATTTTTTGATAATCTTAGGAAGCTTGTCCCCGACTACTTCCCGGTCCTTCTCTCTGAAGGCAAGGGTGGCAATGTAAGCAGCAGGTAGGATTATCTTGCTTTCAACCGGATGCCCGTGATGGGTTCGGGCCGGTGCCCGGTTTTTCATTTCTGCCATACGAGGATTAATAAAAATAAGCGACCAGATCGGGAGTTTTTGGTCAATCAATTCCTGGAATATCCTGGTAATAGCATAAGCATCTGGGCAAGCGAAAGCAGTAACCTTGATATTAGAAAGTTTTTGCACCCTGACAGTCAGCTGGCTTAAAATCCCAGTCGTACCTTCAGCATCTGCTACCACTTCAAGTTTCTTCCCGGAAATATCCTTGACTTTACCGTCAGGAAGAACGATGCGGGCGCTTTCAACATTATCTGAAAACCACCCGTATTCATAGGACCCGATACCTGCCCCTCCCTGTGCAAGCCAGCCTCCGGCAGAAGAGGATGGATAGCTGGTGGGATAAAGGCGGATTACCAGGCCTTTTGGCTTTAATTTCTTATCCAACTGCTCCCAGGTTATTCCCGGTTCAATTGTTACAAGTTCTTTTTCCTTATCAATGGAAACGACTCGTTTCATACGGTAAAAATCAATAACAATACCTTTTCGTGTGGGTATAATGCCTCCATACCCTGAAGACCCTTTACCCCTGGGAACAAGTGGGATTTTATTTTTAGATGCCCAGGCTACAAGCGCAATCAGCTCTTTTTCGCTTTCAGGCTGGACTACTGCATCCGGCACAGTCTTTCCAATCAGAGGCCTGAAAAGATTGGGCATGGCTGCAATATCATGGCTATAAAGCAGCCTTTCTGTCGGGTTAAAATTTGCTCTTTCAGCGAATTTTTCTTCCAGCCATTCTCTATTTTTACTGTTAAATTTAGTCATTCTCACACTCCTTAGCGAATAATACAATACAATTTTAAATTATGCTACACTATCTCTATAATTCAAGTAGGCATTCTTGCTTAAAGTTTACAAAAATGTTTTAACTGGATAAATAAAGAATGTACTCGTAATTAGTTCAGGTTTGTTGATAATCCTGGGATAAACTATTCCTTATTTAACCTGCTGATAAATTTCATCAGATATTCAGCGCCCGGACGGTCAAATGTGTTTTGGCTGATATACTTGAACTGAACGGTCCCTTTCTTATCCAGAATAAAGACTGTGGGAATATTCTGCTCTATTTTGCTGCCGTTCCAATCAGTAGAAAATATACCCAGCCCTTTAGAAACTGTTCTTTCGCCATCAACGAGTATGGGAAAAGGGGTTGGGACTTTTCCTTTTTTATACATATATTTTTTAGGAAACAGCTTCCGCATACGCTCTACCCTCCGCTTTTGCTTTTCATCAAGCTTTTCCGGCTCGGGGGGATTTTTCCAGTTATCTATATCAACAAACTGATCCTGAAAGGCCTTTACCCATTCTTTTACCACATCTTGGTTGTAAGAGAGCACAACTAAAATTTCCAAATCAAGTTTTTCCCTAAGCTGCTTTTTCTTTTCAAGCTCAACCAAATCCGCATACTGATAATTACAAACATGGCACCAGTGGTCCTTTGCCGCAAATCCTCGGGGGAAAACAATAAGAACATTCTTCCCCTCTAATTGAGAGATAGTTAATTCCCCTCCCTGATAAACAGGCAGGGTAAAATCCGGCATATCCTGGAGTAAGGATACCGGCTTAATCTCGTCAGCCTGAGCAAAAGCGGAAAAAAGTGTAAAAATAAAAAATGTTAATAGGATAATTTTACTGGGTCTAAGCGTCTTTTTCTTCATATTTACCTCCTTAATCATACATATACTATCAGAAAACTCGGATAAAATCAAAAGAATATTCAGCAGGCAAAAAGTAAAAATTAAGAGTCCAGCATTTTTTTTCAAATTTTGCAATTATTTTGTTGACAAAAGAAATTAATTGTATATATTATATAATTGTAATGATTATAAATATGGAATCAATTAAAAATACCTTGCAGGAAAAAGGGATTAAGCCTACTTATGTCAGGTTAAATATATTAGATTACCTTGAAAGGAATAGATTTCATCCTACAGCAGAAGCAATATTTAAATCTTTGGAGAAGAAGGTCCCTACCCTATCTAGAACTTCCGTATACAATACTTTGAATATCTTTAAGGAAAAAGGGCTTTTAAATCCCTTATTTATAACCGGTTCAGAGGTACATTTTGATCGCAATACAGCTCCTCACCATCATTTTTTCTGTAAAAAATGCAAAAAAATAATTGACCTAGACATTAAATGTGCTTATTTTAAGGAAGGTGAGGTGGAAGGGCATAAAATAACTGAATTGCACGGCTATTTTAAAGGCATATGTAAAGACTGCCTTAAAAAAGGGAGCAAATAATGGATATCACAACTTTATTTAAACTAAGTTATGGTTTGTATATCATTAGTTCCAAAAATGGAGATAAACACAACGGACAGATCGCTAATACCGTAATGCAGGTAACAGCTGATCCCATAAAAATTCTAATCTGTATCAATAAAGAAAATCTAACTTACCAATACATCAAAGAGAGCGGAGTATTTTCAATTTCTATTTTGGACCAGAATAGTCCCATGCAGTTTATAGGCCATTTCGGCTTTAAATCCGGTAGGGACATAGATAAATTTAAGGATATAGATCATAAAATTGGCAGGACAGGCACACCAATCGTTACTTCAAATACTCTTGGGTATTTAGAATGTGAAGTTGTCGGGGAAATGGATGCTGGCACTCATGTTGCATTTGTCGGAAAACTTATTGACGCCCAAACACTCCAAGCAGGAGAACCGCTTACTTATGCGTATTACCATCAAGTAAAAAAGGGGAAAGCATCCAAAAATGCCCCCACATATATAAAGAATGATAAAAAAAAATAAAGGAGGAAAAAAATGAAAATGTTTAAGTGTATGGTCTGCGGTTATATTTACAATCCGGAAACGGGTGATCCTGATAATGGAATCGATCCCGGGACCGCCTTTGAAGACCTGGCCGATGACTGGGTATGCCCTGTTTGCGGCGCTGACAAAGATTCTTTCGAGGAAGCATAAATAAAGGGAGAGAAAAATGACAGAAAGATTTCAAGTTTACAAATGCGAGGGCTGCGGAAACATTGTTGAAGTCTTACATGGAGCACAAGGAATCTTCACATGCTGCGGCCAGCGGATGATTCTACAAATAGAAAAAAAAGAAGACCAGGGCAATGAAAAACATGTTCCGGTTGTGGAAAGAACAGAAAAAGGCATAAAAGTAAAAGTAGGCTCAGTTGCTCATCCCATGGTAGAGGGACATTATATTGAATGGATTGAGGTTATGGCTAATGGCCAAGTTTACCGCAAATTTTTAAATCCAGGCGATCAGCCAGAAGCAGAATTTGGCATAGGCCCCGAAGAAGTTCAAGCCCGGGAATACTGCTCTATCCACGGCTTGTGGAAAGCTTAATATCATAAGTAATGAGAAATAAAAATGAACAATTTAAAAGGAACTCAAACGGAAAAGAACATTCTAACTGCTTTTGCAGGTGAATCGCAGGCAAGAAATCGTTATGATTATTTTGCCTCTAAAGCAAAAAAGGAAGGCTATGTCCAAATTTCCCATATTTTTCAAGAAACAGCCGACAATGAAAAAGAACACGCCAAGAGGTTGTTTAAATTTCTGGAAGGCGGAGAAGCTGAAATCTCAGCATCATTTCCTGCTGGAGTTATTGGAAGCACAGCTGAAAACCTGAAAGCAGCTGCAGCCGGCGAAAATCATGAACACACTTCCATGTACCCTGATTTTGCCAGAGTCGCAGATGAAGAAGGATTTCCTGAAATTGCAGAAGTAATGAGGTCAATAGCTGTAGCGGAAAAACAACACGAAAAAAGATACTTGGGACTTTTGGAAAACATCGAAAAAAACAAAGTTTTCAAGCGGAATAATATAGTACGGTGGAAGTGCAACAACTGCGGTTATATACATGAAGGCGAAGAAGCACCGGATGAGTGCCCTGCCTGCGCCCATCCTCAGGCTTATTTTGAGCTTTTAATAGAAAACTGGTGAAGAAATTATCTTGTCCTGATACCTTTTCTCCGGGATCAGGCCCTATACTTTTTAAATGAAAAAATATTTTACATGGACGACAAATTTATGCCTTATCTTAATTTCTGCCTCTGCTCTGACATACACAATACATTATCTTATTTTCCATGACTCTCACCACATTTTTATTTACATGCTCGGGGACATTGGCTTTCTTTTCCTGGATGTATTATTAGTTGTTATTATCATAGAACGAATCCTTACTCACAGAGATAAACAGGCTAAAATGAATAAGTTGAATATGGTCATTGGAACATTTTTCAGTGAAGTCGGGCTGGACCTGCTTAAAAAGTTTTCGAGTTTTGTACATAATGCTGAAAAGTTAGAAAAAAAACTGAATATTTCGCCCCAATGGACAAAAAAAGACTTTAAGACCGCAATTACCGCTGCCCAAGAATTTTCTTATGAAATTAAAATTGAAGAAAATAAATTGTGCGAACTCCGCGACTTTCTTATTGACAAGCGTTCCTTCCTGCTGCGATTGTTGGAAAATCCTAACCTGCTCGAACATGAAAGCTTTACAGACTTTCTCTGGGCAGTTTTTCATCTTACAGAAGAATTGGTTCTTAGAGGGGACAATTTAAAAGTTCTTGCTAAAGAGGATTACGAACATATAGGCATTGATATGAAACGCGCTTTTTCCCAGATCACCAGCATATGGATCGCTTATACCGAGCACCTTAAAAAAAGCTATCCATTCCTGTTTTCTCTTGCATCACGAATAAATCCAATGGACCCAAATGCCAGCCCTTTTATCTCCAGCTAATGTTGTGCTGACAGAATAGAAGGTAAGGGGATGCTGGAATGCCAAGGATTGTGTGAAAAATAAAATAAAATATATTAAAAAAAAGGAGAATAAATATGGAAGAAAACAAGGAAATTGGAATGCCGTTACTCGGGGAAAAGTTTCCTGAGTTTGAGGTAAAGACTACCCACGGCAAAATGAGGCTGCCAAGTGATTTTAGCGAAAAATGGTTTGTTCTGTTCAGCCATCCCGCTGACTTTACACCAGTATGCACGACGGAATTCGTAGCGTTCCAGAAAAGATACAACAAGTTTAAAAAGCTTGGCACGGAGCTAATCGGACTTAGTATCGACCAGGTCTTTAGCCATATAAAGTGGGTGGAGTGGATAAAGGACAAATTGGACGTGGAGATCAAATTCCCAGTGATAGCTGACGATACAGGTAAGGTTGCTGGCAAGCTTGGAATTGTTCATCCTGGAAAGGGAACAAATACAGTCAGAGCAGTATTCATTGTTGACTCTAAGGGCATAATGAGAGCCATGCTATACTATCCGCAGGAGTTGGGAAGGAACATGGATGAAATACTCCGGATGATTAAGGGTCTTCAGATCGTTGATGAGAACAAAGTGGCGATGCCGGCGAACTGGCCGGAAAATGAAATCGTAGGCGATCACGTTATCGTTCCTCCTGCCAGTGACGAAAAAACTGCAAAGAAAAGGCTGGAATCTGCCAAGAAAGGGGAAATAGAGTGCTTTGACTGGTGGTTATGTCACAAAAAATTGTAAAGTGGTATGATGAAAAATGTTAAGTAAAAAAATGAAAGAAGCACTAAATGAAGAGATAAACAAAGAGATGTACTCAGCATATTTGTATATGTCAATGTCTGCGCCTAGTACAAATGCAGGTCTCCCGGGTTTTGCAAATTGGTTTATGGTACAATACAAGGAAGAAATGGAGCAGGTAATAAGGGAAACGGACTATTTATGATAGATAAAGAACTTAGTACTCGTGTGTATGTTTCGCCATCGGATTCAACTGCCTGATTTAATTAAAGTTAGGCATTAGCTGCAACCACCTAGGGTTGCGGAAACATTGTTGAAGTCTTAGCTGGAGTTAAAGAAATACAAAAAGGCTGCAGCCAACCTTAGGCTCATTTTAAGCTTTTAAGTGGAAAATATTTTTTATTAGGAGATGCTTATGTCAGAGATAAGTCAACAAATTAAAGATGCGATCAAAGGTGCCATATTACTGGAAATCAACGGCCGTAAGTTTTTCAATCATGCAGCGGATATCACCCAGCATGAAAAGGGGAAAAAGATGTTCCGCTTTCTGGCCAAAGAAGAGACAAGACACCTTGAAGTCTTCAGTGAGTTGTTCAGCCAAATCCTTGAAGGTGAAGATTGGAAGAAATATGTAAAAGGCCACGAATTAGAAGGCGAAGCCCCTCTGGTTGAAAAATTAAAAGAACGGATGAAAAATTCAGAAAGCAAAGTAGACACCCAGGCACTGAGTATCGGCATGCAGCTTGAATCGGATGCTATTAACTTTTTCAAGCAAGCCGCTGCTAATTCAGATGACCCAAAAGCAAAAAAAATATTCCTAGAGATTGCAGAGGAAGAAAAATTTCATTATGACCTTTTACAATCCCAGCATGATTCTGTGACCAACTCCGGTTTCTGGTTAGGGGGAGCAGAATTCCAGATGGATGGCAAATGGTAATCAAGGATTCTCAGAATATCGAAATAAAATCTGCAGGCAAATCTAAGCTTGGGCAGCCAGGGTCATAATCCACCTGGTAAAGGAAGCAGCATCTTCCAGGTCGTTCTCGTCCGGGTGAGTATCGGCTGAAGCAGCCATCTCAGCCCAGGCTTTATGCTCCGGCAATTTTTCCAGAACTTCAAGAGCCTCAGGCGAGACTTTTCCCCTGCAAGTAAAAGTTCCCAGCAATTTTGCTTTTGACGTCATAACAGTCGCGTATTCCAATGCCTCCCGAGCAAGACGGCTTCCGGAAAGTGCCCCATGAGTAGAAAAAAATGCGGTCTTTTTATGGGGGGGAATATTTTTAAGTACCGCTTCTACCGGAAAAGGGATGCTGTGAGAGTAGACCGGAAACCCAATAAAGATAAGGCTGTATCCTTCAAGCTCGTTATCCAGCAGTTCTTTAACCGGTTTAATAACTTTTTCGCCATCTACAGTTTTAAAGATAGTCTCTCCAATGATTTTTGTGTTTCCGGTTTTACTGAAATAGGTGATAAGAATTTTAGACATAAAAACCTCTCTCCTTATTACTGCTTTTCTTTTAAGCGGTCTTTTTTTCCATAGCGTTATTCTATCAAAAATCAGATGATATACCAACCAAGGTTTCAGAAATTCTTCCCTTTTTTACAATAATTGAGAGGACTACACATGTAGAGTGAAAAGAATGGTGAAAGTTTTCTGTATACTTGAAGTATTTGAAAATATATTGTATATTTAGCGTATATATGAAACTTTTTGATAGGAGGTTGGTATGATCAAAAGGGAATTTTATCTGGAGAAAATAGAGCCTTTTGTAGATAAACCTGTTATAAAAATAATTACTGGTATACGGAGGGTGGGGAAAAGTGTGTTGATAAAACAGCTGATCGATCTTCTGGGAAAGAGAGGGGTACCAACAAAAAATATTTTATATATCAATAAAGAGTCCCTTGAATTAGATTTTCTTAAAAATTACAGAGACCTTAACAATTATGTGAATGGAAAGATGGAAAAATGTAGAGGGAGGAAATATCTCTTTGTTGATGAGATCCAGGAAATAGAGGACTGGGAAAAAACTATAAATTCGATCTTTGCAGCAGGAGGTATTGATATTTATATCACAGGTTCAAATGCCCAATTGCTTGCTTCAGAGATATCAACTTTATTATCAGGCAGGTATATTGAATTTAATATTTATCCTCTTGGATTTACTGAATTTATACAGTTCAGGGGGGGAAGAGCTAAGAATAAGGAGGAAGAATTCAATAATTATTTGAAATATGGGGGACTTCCAGGTATCCACTATTTTAACTTAAGGGAAGAAGTTGTATACCAATACCTTAACTCAATATATGATACTATAGTATTGAAAGACATTATCAGACGGAATAGTTTAAGGAATTTTGAACTTCTTGAAAATATTTACAAGTATATCTTCCATAATATCGGAAATATTTTTTCAGCAAAAAAGATCTCTGATTATCTCAAATCTCAGAAGTTAAAGGTTGGAGTTGATACTATTCAGAATTACCTAAAGTACCTCACTTCAACATTCACTGCATTTAAAGTAAAAAGATTTGATCTAAAGGGAAAAAGGATTCTGGAAATATATGAAAAATACTATGCTGGGGATTTAGGAATCCGGCACTCAATTACAGGATATAATACTGATGATATTTCCGCTCTGCTTGAGAATATTATTTACCTTGAATTAAAGAGAAGAGGGTATAATATAACAATAGGAAAATTATATAATACAGAAATTGATTTTATTGCAAAGAAAGGTGATAAAATTAAATATATACAGGTTTGTTATATATTAGCTTCAAAAGAGGTTGTTGAAAGGGAATTTAAGCCCCTTTTAAGAATTAAAGATAATTATTCCAAATATGTATTAAGCATGGATAAAGTTTTCGGGAAGGACTACAAAGGGATTAAAAGAATAAATATTATTGATTTTCTACTGACCAATTGGTGAGGATTTCGTTAACTGAATCCAATTTTCAGTGAATATTTCATTAGATCAAACTCAAACCCAGCGTCTTCAGTAATGGAGAGGTCATCTTCCAGAGTGAACACATCTGCGGTGTACATTGGTTCCTTTGGATTTTTTACGAACGTCACGCCATTTTCTTTCTTAATGAACCCTTTCCAATCAGGACTCTGTTTCTGACATCCAAATCCCAAAATGAAGATAAAAAGCACAAATAAGGACAAAATCAATTTTATTTTCTTATTCATATCCAATTCCTCCCCTAATAAGGAATTTTTATTACAGTTCCCTATTTATTATAATTTACAGGTAGTGGATACACAGGATCCAGCATCAATTAGGCTATCAAATCCTTAAGGAAAAACGAACTGTTAAAGTAATCCGAATATGGACGCATTATAAATAATCCAGGTAAATTAAGCGTAAACTTATCCGAATGCTGCCCTGATCCAAGTCCCGACATAATAAGTCGCAACTATAACAAGTGTGGCAATTATCAGGTGCTCAAAGATCACCTTCCAGGTTTTCACATTTTGCCCTTTGGCGATAAAGTAACTAAAAATACCTAACAAGGAAAGGCCCCAGATCACACTTACAAGGATTGCTGTCCCACTTTGAAACAGCAAAAGAGGGATGACAAATGTTAAAGCAAAAACAAACTTGGATAAAAAAGTAGAAATTGTTGCTTCCCAGATTTCTCTGGGCGTGTGCTTATTTTCAGATTCCACGGAAATATGAATACCCAAGGCGTCTGAAAATGCATCTGCTACCGCTATTGTCAGGATACCCCCGATAACTACTATTTTTGAATGAGTACCTGCATGTAAACCAACCATCAATCCCAGCGTTGTGATTATCCCGGAAGCTAAACCAAAGCTGAATCCAATTTTCAGTGAATGTTTCATTGCAGCAAGCTCATAAGCACCTGTTCCATCCGCAGTTTACCAATGACCGGCACGAGAATCAAGTTTATAGCAAAATAAATAAAAAGGCTTTACAAAAACAGCTAAAAAGCATACTATATAATTCCTATAGGTTTTATTGCTAAAATCAATAAAGGATTATAAAAAAATATGTCCAGGAGGAAAAAATGGATAGGCTAATTTATCTTGACCATAATGCAACCACACCGGTTGATGAAAGAGTTATCAAAGTTATGCTTCCATATTTCGGGATAAAATATGGCAATCCTTCCAGTATATACAAACTGGCAAATGAATCAGATAAGGCAAAGGAAGAAGCAAGAGAAAAAGTCGCAAAGCTATTGCATGCCAACTCCACTGAAATCGTTTTTACCGGATGCGGGACAGAGTCGGATAATTATGCTGTAAAAGGAGCTGCTTTTGCTAACCGGAAAAAAGGCAACCAGATAATAACCTCTGCCATAGAACACCATGCAGTCTTAAATTCCTGCAAATGGCTTGAGAAACAGGGATTTAAAGTGACCTACCTTGGTGTAGATAAATATGGCCTGGTGAATTTAGACGAGCTGCGTGAGGCAATAACAGATAAAACAATTCTAATATCTATTATGCACGCAAATAATGAGGTGGGGACTATAGAGCCGCTAAAAGAGATCGCTGAAATATCCAGGCAGCATGGTATTTTATTTCATACGGATGCAGTCCAGACAGTGGGAAAGCTTCCTATTGATGTTAATGATCTTTCAGTTGATCTCCTTTCTCTGTCCGGACATAAATTCTACGGGCCTAAAGGTATTGGCGCTCTTTATATTCGCAAAGGGACCAGAATCGATTCTCTTCTCCACGGCGGGCATCACGAAAGCAACAGAAGAGCAGGAACTGAGAACATTCCCGGAATTGTTGGCCTTGGCAAGGCTGCAGAGATCGCCGCCAAAGAATTTGCAGCGGAGGAAATAAAAGTCAGAAAGTTAAGGGACAGATTAGAAAATGGATTAATTAACAAAATAGATGATGTTTTCATAAACGGCCACCCAGATAAAAGATTGCCAGGTACGCTTAACATTTGTATAAAGTACATCGAAGGAGAAGGTATGTTACTTCACCTGGATCATAATGGAATAGCTGTCTCCAGTGGCTCAGCCTGTACCTCAGCTTCCCTAAAAGCATCTCATGTCCTTATTTCAATGGGGCTTTCCCATGAAGTAGCCCACGGTTCCCTCCGTTTTAGTCTGGGGAGAGATAATACCGAGCAGGAGATAGATAAAGTTATAGAAGTCCTGCCTACAATTGTGGAGAAACTTCGTGAAATGTCTCCGATTAAGAAATAAAAGATCAACCTTTAATCATTATTAAAAGCATTTTAAACTTTTTTCTGGCATTTACAGCATGGGGGATATTTGCAGGCATTATTATCATTTGGCCTGAGCTTACAATGTGTGATTTTTTATTGATAATAACTTCACCCTCACCGTCAACAACAAATACCAGGGCATCAAAGGGGGCAGTGTGCTCGCTTAAGTTCTGACCTTCATCAAAAGCAAAAAGTGAAACTGTCCCAGTCTTTTTTTCAATAATAGTTTTGCTGACGATCGAGTCTTTGGCATATTCAATAGATCTATTTAACAGCAAGCCTTTTTCGACAAATTCATCACTTTTAATAGTCATCTTGTCACCTTTTTTTATAATATATCGCCTTTAATGGAAACAATACTGCGTTTTTCTTCCATATCTTTCCCTGCCTTTTCCAGCGCTTTCTGGATGATAAATTCGATCCCGCCGCAGCAGGGCACCTCCATGCGGGCAACAGTTAGGGAATTTATGTTCTGGGTTTTAAAGATCTGGGTCAGCTTTTCGATATAAAGGTCAATTCCTTTATCCAGTTTCGGGCAAAGTGTGATAACGATCTTGCCCTTCATGAAATGCTGGTGAAAGTTTGGAAAAGCAAAAGGTACACAATCGGCTGATATAAGCAGGTCCGCGTTTTCCAGATAAGGAGCACTCGGATTTAAAAGATGTAACTGTACTGGCCACTGACGGAGCTCTGAGCTTAATGTTATAGATTGATGTTCTTGAGGCTGCTCGGGCTCAAGGGCTTGAGCTTTTAACCCAGGACATCCAGCAGAAACACAGGTAGGTTCTGCTTCATCTTCAGGCACAGGAATTTCTTTTTCCATTAAGATCTTAATCGCCTGCTCATAATATTTGCTCTGGTCATGGTCCTTTAAATGTTTTAAGTGCGCCTTGATGGTATTTGGTCCCGCCTCGATGATATTCTCCATAACTTTGGCTTCGTCATAAGGCTCAGCTTCCCGCTCGATAGTAGAGATAGCTCCTTCCGGACATTCGCCGATACAGGCGCCCAAACCGTCGCAAAACAGGTCGCTTATGAGGCGGGCTTTCCCGTCTATTATCTGCAAAGCGCCTTCCGGGCAGTTCGGAATACACAGACCACAGCCGTTGCATTTTTCTTCATCGATCTGAATTATCTGTCGTTTCATTTATTTCTCCATATTTTTTTCGATTTTAAATCCAGCTTTATTTATTACTGCAAAAATAGCATTTTCATCAAATTCTCCGGTGAGCTTAAGCTGTTTTTCTGGGAGAAATACCTCGGAAGAAATGATGCCCGGGATTTCTTTCACAGCATTTTTTATGGTTTTAGTACAATGGTCACAGGTCATATCCGGTATTTTGTAGATTTTTATCTTCCCGTTGCCATCTAGTTTGCTGCCTTTTGGTTTTATAATGATTTTATGCATAAGTGCGTTTATCAATAATCCCGATAGAAGCAGAGCTGAGGTAATTTTTACTCCATGAGGAAGCATCTGCATACTTTTAGTTAGCAGGCTCATATCCTTTCCGGATAAAGTCCAGATAAGATCCAGCAATAGGCCAAAAAGAACAGCTGTTGTCACAATGGAAAACAAGTACATAAGCAGAGTCTTTTTGCCCAGTTTTCCACCTGTAAAACTAAGGGTTGCAACATTAGTGGCCGGGCCTGCTATGAGGAATACCAGGCCGGCGCCGGGCGTCATGCCCTTTAAGATTAAAGAAGCCGCAATTGGAATGGAACCTGTCGCGCAGATATACATCGGGATTGAGACCAGAAGCATTAAGGGGTAAGCAAGCCAGGGAGTGCCCAGGTATTTTTCAATTATATTACCAGGAATCAAAAATCCTATCACACTACCGATTAAAATGCCGAGCACTATCCATTTACCCACATCTCCCACAAGATCAAAAAAAGCATAGGAGAAAACATTTTTTATTTTAGCCATGATTCCTGGGGAAGAAGCCTTTTCTGTTGAGCAGGAAGAGCAGGAATGACCCTCTGAATATAGGTTTTTTTGGGGTTTGTGAGAATTTTCCGTGATATTGGTGAGTGTACCGCCAAAAATACCGGCAAATAAAGCAGCTACCGGCCTTATAATTGCAAATAAGGGGCCGAGCAGAGAATAGGTGGCCAGGATAGAATCAATCCCAGTTGTGGGAGTAGAAGAAAGAAAAGAAACAGTGGCGCCTTTTCCCGCCCCTTTATCCCGAAGATAAGCAGCAACAGGGATTACTCCGCAGGAGCATATGGGCAAAGGTACACCAAAGAGGGCAGCTTTAAAGCTCGCCTTAAAATTGTTACCGGCAAAATGTTTATAGATCTTATCTTTAGGGATGAGGAAGTTCAGTATGCCGGCCGCTAAAAAACCTAAAAGAAGATAGGGAGACATCTCGAGCATCAGGTCCCAGGCAGCGGTTAAAACGCCGCTAAATACATTTAACATATTATAAAATCCATCTTACTCTTTTTCCTTAGTAATTTCATAGGAATAGTATAATCTTTATTGCAATAATAGTCAATAAAATCTTACCACATGTTTGACATCTTTTTTTCCTTCTGATATACAAGACATGATTCTGGAGATACACCTTGACGAATAAAAAAACAAGCGACGCGATCTGGGTTGGTATGGCGCTCTTCGCCATGTTTTTCGGCGCGGGAAATCTCATCTTCCCCCCGTATATGGGATTCTTGTCCGGCTCTATGTGGAGTGTGGCTCTCCTTGGCTTTTTAATAACAGGCATAGGCATGCCTCTGATGGGCATTATCGCTGCAGCCAGGGCAGGCGGAACCATTGAACACTTGGCAGGCCGTTTAGGCCCAAGATTTTCCAGGGTCCTAAGCATCGTCGTTATCCTGGCCATTGGGCCTCTGCTGGCCATTCCCAGAACAGCCGCCACCACATTCGAAATGGGAGTAAGGCCCAACCTTCCCTGGGTCAGCCCGGCAGTCGCTTCAGTAGTCTTTTTTCTCATCACCCTCTTTTTCGCCTTTAATGAATCTACAGTCATAGACAAGATCGGCAAAATATTAACTCCTTTCCTGGTGGTCATACTGGCGTGGATCATCCTCAAGGGCATCTTTGATCCCCTCGGCCCGATCCCTGTTGAAAACCTCCCCAATCCCTTCACCAGTGGTTTCCGGGAAGGCTATCAGACAATGGATGCCATAGCCTCCATTGTCTTCGCTGAGATCGTCATCGCCACTTTGATCTTTAAGGGCTATAAAAAAATTTCCGATCAGGTGAAAATGACCTCTATGGCCGGGGTGATCGCAGCTTCGGGATTGGGCCTTGTCTACGGCGGGCTGATGTATCTGGGTGCGACATCCCGCACCCTCTTTGCGCCAGACATCGAACGGACCACCCTGCTCATCAATATCGCTCAAGGCATCCTGGGAAGCGCCGGCAAGATCGCCTTAGGACTGGCCGTTTCCCTGGCGTGTCTGACCACTTCCATTGGATTGACAGCTACAGTAGCTGATTACTTCAGCACTCTAACAAAAGGAAAACTCAAATACAAAACTTTATGTATAGTCACTGTTATCTTCAGCGGAGTGTTTGCCACAGTGGGGGTCACCAAGATCGTACAGGTCGCCATACCTCTGCTGGTTATGGTCTATCCTGTGGCTATCATCCTGATTATCCTGACTATAATCGGGCGGAAGGCGATACACAGGGCGATCTATATGGGAGCGGTAACCGGTGCTTTAGCAGTCAGTGTATTCGATGCTCTCACATCAGCGGGCCTGCCCATTGCTGCAATAAATAATTTGATCTCCTATATTCCCCTGGCAAAAGCCGGTTTCCCCTGGATCCTGCCGGCAGTTGCGGGCGGGATCTACGGAGCAATATCCCTAAAGCGAAAAAACCGGGCTCAAATTTCCCCTTAATGTCATTTTTGCCTCTTGCAAATATCAAAAGTTGATTTAAGCTACGATCACGTTGTAAAATTGAGAAAAGTCTTATTAATAAGAACATATGGATAAATCAGTTATCAAAAAAATCGGAGATGTTAGGATATATGGAAAAGGATCTACAGGAGGAAAGGGCGCTGGAATAATAAAAATCAATGAGAGTAATATCCCCAAAACACATAAGTTAAGCACCCGAATCCTTGCTGCTTCATTTTTCTCAAAATTTAAAGATAATGGCGGCAGGCTCGATAAAGAAGACTTAGAGATTCTCTGTGGCATTCTTGAAACGCTGGGAAATATCCCGATCAGCGTTCGCTCATCAGCAACTAATGAAGGTTTCCTTCCCGCCAGCCGAGCAAATAAAATCCGGGCCGGCGAGAATACATCCTTTATGCTTCCTAACAATCATGCCCATTTTCCCTGCCGGATCAATCAGCTGAAACAGGCCATATATCATATCTATAATGATTTTATCACTCAGCAGCCGCCGGAAAGTCAAGAGGAAATGGCTATTGTAATTAATCCGATTCCAGGTATTTTTGAAGATACGCTGGCAGGACCGGTTTATTATCCCCTGGTATCAGGAGTTGCTAATTCCTTTTCTCCCTATGCTCTAAAAACACAAGATCCCAATGAGGGCTTTGCCAGAGTAGCTTTTGGTCATGGTTATGCCACAGTCCTGGATGATTTTCCGGTCATTTCCATGTCTACAATCAAGAAACCCATCCCCTTGAGATTTCTCAAGTATGGAAACAGCCAACATTTCTTTTACGCCATTGATATGACAAAAAATAAGGAACTAAAAGGAAATGAGATGGAGACCATGAGAAAACTGCATATAAAGTTTGCAGATTTCCATAAAATCAGTCTTCTCGGCGGGCTCAAAAATATGGTTTCTTTAGAAGAAATTATTCAGAACGACAGGTATGGATTTAGAAGCTGTCTGACAAAAATAATGGAATCCATATCAGCAAAGATCTCTTCCCATTTTCAAATCGAATTTGTCTTTAATCCCAACTTTAAAGACCCTGACCAAAATAATAATAATTTTCATGTTGTTCAATTAACCCAGTTACCTGAAAAAAAATTAACGACTGTTAGAATTCCCAAACAGGTAAAACATACCTACTTATCCATTGAAAACCTGCAGGGACATGGAGTAGAAAGAGGGCTCACTCATGCGATCGTAGTCTCGCCTTTTACTTACTCCAAAAACAAGCACGAAGATGTGAAGCATTCAATATCTTCAATCAACCGAAAGTTAAAGGAAAAAAATGAGAAATTCATCCTCATAGTACCAGGCCGGCTGGGAAGTAAAAATAGAGACTGGGGCATCTTTGTCGATTACCAGGACATCAACGGAACAGTGGCGATCTTTGAATACGGGGTCGACATAGCCGGCCGCCCAGAGCCCCTTCCCGAAGAAGAAAATCTCTCCGGAGGTATTTACGGCAGTCATTTCTTGTACATGATTCAGGGAGGTTTTGACGAAGAACAAAAAAAATATCAAACAAGGATGTACGGCACCCAGGGAACCCACTTCCTCACTAATTTAATGAGCACAAACACCATCTACGGCTATATTGTCCCGGATGAAGATATGATCGATCCCTGGTTTTTCAAACCATCAAAATCCGGCCAGACCGTGAATATCCTTACTTTTCCCAAACATGTTAATATCTATGCCGATTCTTTAAATCAAAAGTGTGTTATTGCTTCAGTCTATAAATAGGGCCAATGACAAAACAGAAGGAATTTAAATTTAAACCCCGGATCATCAATCCAAAAAAAATCAGAAAAACTATTATATTCTCAGCAGAGGAACAGGTGCGGACCTCCTCAAAGACTCTTAGAAAAAACATGCCCTGGATCAAAATCCGCCTGATGAATGATCCTCTCTCCGCATCCAATTATGAATCAAAGAGGGCAATAGTTTTTATCTTTGATGACACTGCTCTAACTCTTGTGGACACAGACAAAATCCGCCGCCACAATCAGGATGCCGTAATCATATTGTTTTCCTCCCTAGATTTTATTCAAAGCTCTCCCCCTGAAACCGCCCAGCAAAAATATCCTTATACTTCCAAGGCAGATCTTGTTTTTGCCGTAAGTAAAGGAGAATTTTCTGCCGACAATATCATTTCAGCCGCTGTCAGAGCTGCCGAAGACCTTATCAATATAAAGAAATATTCAAAGGCAAAACGATACATAGTTTTAATTGTAGACGATGAACCCCGCTGGTTCTCCCAATTTCTGCCTGTACTTTATAACATTATCGGGCAAAGGGCAGATGTGGAAATAACTCGAACCTACGAAGAAACACTTCAGTTTCTTTTCGGTGTGGACAAAGAATCAAAAATCAATCCAGAAAAATATCACTCAGCCGGTAAAGGTGATGACATCATTTGCCTGATAACAGACATCACATTCCCCAAATCCCATCAACTGGACGATCATGCCGGAAAAAAGCTCATCGATCTCACCCGAAAATACCACCCTCGTATCCCGATCATCGTGGCATCAAAAGCCAAAACTGCAGCCGGATTAAAAGACACTGCTTTTACTTTACCAAAAGGAGACCCCGGGAGCCTTAATACGCTCGCAAAATACATCCATGATTTTACCGGTATGGGAGATTTTCTTGTATACAATAAAACTGGAGAGGAATTATTTCGGATAAGCAACATTCATGATCTGTATGCTGTCATACTCGAAGCTGAAAAAGAAACTAAAAAAGCAAAACAATTAAGGATCTTGTTAGAGGAATACGGGAGAAAAGACGCTTTTTCAACTTGGCTGTACATGCACAGTTTCAGAGAACTTGGAGATATTTTGCGGCCCATACACATTGAAGGCCTGGATATGATCGCCCTCCTAAAAAAGCATTTCAAAAAAGAAATCCACCGCACAAAATACACCCCCCTAAACATCGAAGGCAACAAAATCAATGATCTCTCAAGCCTGCTAAAACTTCTCAGAACGATCGAGCCGGAAAAAATCCAAAAATTCACAGATACAGATATATTCTCATCCTGGCTGGACCGAAAAGGCTATACGGGGTTGGCGGAAGATATTCGCCCCATCCATGGCGAAGGAGCGGGATTTGTTAAGACTCTTGCTGATCATGTGGAAAATTGGATAGAAATCTACCGGACAAAAAATAAAATTTAGCTTCCCGGTTACAGATTCTTACTCCCTTCTGGTGGTGGATCATTCTGGCACCGCTTGTTTGCGGGGTGCTGCTGGCAAAAACCGGCTGGCAAGCCTTCAGAACCGGGATGTTGAGCGCCGGGCTGTTGTGGCTGGCCTGGAGTCTATATCTGATGTTTAGCGGAAGCGATATTATTGCCCAGAGGATTGCCATTATGGTCGGACTGAATTCACGTTGGCTGCTGGTGCTGATGCCTGCTTTAATCGCTGCGCTCTCAGCTGGATTTTCCGGAAGCGCGGGGTATTCTCTCCGGGCGGCTTTAATTTCCCCTCAACGAAATTCATTTTCTGGAAAGCAAGGAATAAATTGACAGTATATGTTTTTTCTATGTATTATTTTTCATGCAGCAACTCAGAGGGTGATAATTTTATGAAATTAAGCGGAGATTGTCATGAACAAAAAAACCAAATCTCTATCTCTTAATCCTGTTTCCGCCTTGCCTTCGCTGGCTATCAAAGGGCTTCTCGCTCTGGTGGCGGTGAAGCTCTTACTGCACTTCCTGACAAACCACAACTACGGCTACTTCATCGATGAGCTTTACTACATCGCTTGCAGTGAGCATCTGGATTTCGGTTATGTGGATCACCCACCCCTGATTGCCCTGCTCACCTGGCTAACCCGGGCACTCTTTGGCGATTCCCTTCCGGCGCTGCGATTCTTTCCTGCCCTGATCGGAGGGGCGACAGTATTCCTTACCGGCCTCATCGTCCGCACTTTGGGCGGGGGCCGTTTCCCACAACTCTTAGCTGCGCTGGCAGTCACCATCAGCCCCATCTACTTTTTTTTAAATACCATCCTTACCATGAACGCCCTCGATTGCCTGATCTGGACACTTGCCGCCTGGTTGCTGGCCTTGATCGTCAACCGTGGGGAAAGACCCGGTCCAGAGAATAATCAGATGTTTTCAGTGCCACAGCTCTGGCTCTTGGTCGGCCTGGTCCTCGGGGTGGGTTTGGAGAATAAGATCTCGATACTTTTTTTCGGCTTCGGTCTTGCAATCGGGCTTCTGCTCACCTCCCAACGGCGTCATCTCCTGACGCGGTGGCCCTGGTGCGCCAGCGGCATTGCCTTTGGCATTTTCCTTCCTCACATAATTTGGCAGGTAGTTCACGGTTGGCCCACTCTCGAGTTCATCAGAAACGCTTCGGTCTACAAAAACAAACCGATGTCCATGCTCGGTTTCATCTCCGCCCAGATTCTGGAGATCCATCCGCTGAACTTCTTCCTCTTGCTCTTAGGCCTATACTTCTTTCTATTCAGCCGCACTGGAAAGCGTTACCGGCTATTTGGCTGGATGTATCTGGCGTTCTTTGCCCTGATCGTTTTGCGAAATGCCAAACCTTACTATGTCGGCCCCATCTACCCGCTCATGATAGCAGGCGGCGCCATGGCTGTCGGTCAGATGTTAGCCGGAGCTCGTCGCGGCTGGCTGCGGGCTGTTGTGATCATCGTCTTTGTCGTCAGTGGTGCGGCTATGGCCCTAATGACCCTGCCTCTTCTGCCAGTCGAGACATTCATCAAATATCAACAGCAACTGATGGGCGGAACACTGGCCTCCTCGGAGCAAAAGGAAGTGGGAGTCCTGCCTCAACATTATTCAGACATGTTTGGAAATGAGGAGCTGGTGGCTCTGGTAGCTGAGGTCTACCACGGCCTCACGCCCGAAGAGAAATCGCAGTGTACCATCTTCGGCATGGCTTATCCTCAGGCAGGAGCCGTCGACTTCTTCGGCCCCCGTTACGATCTGCCTCGGGCCGTCTCCGGCCATAACAGCTACTGGCTCTGGGGTCCAGGGGATAGGACCGGAGAGATCATGATCTTCCTGGGTTTGGATGAGAAAATGCTCGGAGAGATGTTTGAAGAAGTTACTCTGGCCCGTGTTTTCTATCATCCCTACGCGATGCCCTGGCGGAACAACCTCTCCATCTTCATCTGCCGGAAACCCTACCAACCGCTTCAGGAACTATGGCCGAATCTCAAACACTACGAGTAGACGGCTGTGCGGTTCGCCGGTGTTTTCCTACGAGACCCGTGGATTCTGTCCATCTTGTCATGCTAAAAGACGTAAGGAATGGGGTAAGGGGATGAATTGACAGGGGAGATTAACCTATATATCATAAAGTCTAAAAATAAACCATGGAAGGTAATATGCAAGAAAAAAAAAGAACTTTGAAGGAAATTTCGACTTTTTTAATCCTGACTTTTGGCTTCAGCTCCTTCTTCTATTCTCGTTATATTTCTGCTGGTTCCCTGAATGTGGAAAAGGCTTTTCTCTATGTCCTGGTATTAATGTGGTGTCCCGGGGTATCAGCTATTTTCACCAGTTTGATTTTCCAGAAAAACCTGCGGGGCTTGGGTTGGGGGTGGGGCAAAACCCGCTTCCAGGTTCTGAGTTTTTTCCTCCCCTTTCTTTATGCTCTACCGGTTTATGTTGTGGTCTGGATTGGGGGATGGGGTGGCTTGGATGTGCAGTTTTCGACAGCTCTTCTTGCCTATCCAGTTGCGATTTTCCTCAGCTGTTTGACAGCCCTGGGAGAGGAAATCGGTTGGCGTGGGTTCTTGGTTTCCCGGCTCAGACGACTGATGGGATTTACACAAGTGTCATTTTTAAGCGGCTTAATCTGGGCCGTCTGGCATATGCCTCTTATTCTTTTTTCCGGTTATAACAGCGGTGCTCCAATCCTTTATGCTGCCCTCTGTTTCACTATTATGGTGGTTGGAATAAGTTTCGCTTTTGCGTGGTTCCGCATTAAAACCGGGAGTGTTTGGACTGCCATGTTTCTTCATGCCATGCATAATTATTTTATCCAGAGTCACTTTGATCGGATAACGGTTGATACAGATATAACCAAATACCTAACCGGAGAATTCGGGGCAGGCCTGGCTCTTTCCGCTTTAGTGGTCGCTTATATTTTTTGGGCAAAACGCGGCCGGTTATCTAAACCCCTTCTATCTGCAACTCACAGCCGTTTCTGATGCTCTGGAAGGACATTTTTAGCCCTTAATGTGATCATTTGTTTAGTAATTTTGGTCTTGTTACAGATTCTTACACTCTTCTGGTGGTGGATCATTCTGGTACCCCTTGTTTGCGGAGTGCTGCTGGCAAAAACCGGCTGGCAAGCCTTTAGAACCGGGATGTTGAGCGCCGGGCTAGGGTATTTTCTCCGGGCGGCTTTAATTTCCCCTCAACGAAGTTCATTTTCTGGAAAGCAAGGTTACAACGAAGCCCTCTGCTGTTGTGATATTTCGAGACGAAAACTACTTAAATAATATTGTTTCAAAAACAGATAAGACATCATTAACGGAAAGTTCGACAATATTATTGGCCATCCTCTCTTTTGTAAATGATCCGTCTACTAAAGCAGGGAGTTCATCCCTAGTGACACCATACTCGGATAAAGAATAAGGTATCATTCCCTTTATAGCAGATTTTACTTTTTGCTCAATCCCGTTTATATCTTTTACATCTGAACAGGAAAATATTTTATTTAATTTATTTTTTATTGCCGCATTGTTTATTTTAAGCAATGGAAAAAGGGGCATTGAACATGCTATCCCGTGCGGGATATTATATCTCAGCGTAAGTGGATAACTGATCGAATGGGCAGCTGCAGTTTTTGTATTCGAAAAGGCAAGTCCGGCATACATTGAAGCAAGAACAAGCTCTTTTCTGACACCCTCACCGACACTCTGCCCTATTTTCCCTATATTATTCAGGATCAGCTTTATCCCCTCTGTTGCAAAATGGTCTGAAATAGGATTAGAATTCTTATTCCATAAAGCTTCGAATGAATGTGAGAATGCATCAAGGGTGGATGTAAATGCTACCTGAACCGGGAGTGACCTGAACAAACTGAAATCATAAATGGCAAGATCAGGATAATTTTCCGGATCAGATATGGAATATTTTTTTCCTGATGTTTTATCCCATACCGTCGCCCACATAGTAAGTTCGGAACCTGATCCATGGGTTGTTGGAACTGCTGCAAACAAAGCCTTTTTGGACAAATCCTTCTTTACGGGATTAGCAAGCAGTCCTCTAATATCAAAAGTATTACTGTAACATGCATACCTCGCCACTTTTGCCGTATCGATCACAGAGCCACCCCCGATCGCTATTATAGATTCGGGAGAATAATCTTTCGCAAATCCAAGAGCAAGCTCGAGGCTTTTAACAGAGGGATTAGTTTCAATATCAGAGAAAACTTCGCATTTTCCAATTCCGGATCTGAGTTCTGAAAAGCTTTGTGTCCGGGAAAAACGTTTGGAACAAAATATAAGCTTTCGTCCTGTATTCTTAAAAATTGAAGAAACTACATTGGGAAGCTCAACATCGAGCAAAATTTTTACCGGGTTATAATATTCCAAATTTACCTGTCCAGGAATTTTTCAAATTTATTTTTCATCTGTACCGGTGTATCTGCCGGCCGTTCCAGCCCTTCTACGGTCCCGGGGCTAATCATAATCCTTATGAAAGCAGGTTTATTTGTTTTATCTATATTTTCAAGCAGCCTTTTAAATTGTCCGATGCTCTCCACCCTAGCCGAATATTTGTAACCACATCCGTCAGCAACCTTACACAAGTCGGTATTTGCCGATACAGTCGGCTGGCTTCCTGTCGACTCATATACAGAGTTGTCAAAACATATATGAATCAGGTTATCCGGTGAATAATGCCCTATTGTCGCAAGGCTTCCCAGTTTCATCAGGACAGCCCCGTCTCCGTCAAGCAGGAATACCCTCTTTTCTCTATTCTCAATTGAGACTCCCAGTCCCAGAGAAGCAAGGCAACCCATGGACCCTGTCATATAAAATTTTCCTGGATGGTCAAAGGACTGATAAAGCTCACGACCTGTAAATCCCGTTGTACCCAACAAGATATCATCCTTTTTCAAATGAAGTTTTAATCCAGCAAGATACTCCATTCTCAAGGAAAGAATGCTTTTGTCATTCGTTTTAACTCTCTCATATTTAGAAAAATACCCCTTTTTTATTATCAGTGTATAAGGTTTCCTGTTCTTTTCACAATATGATGACGCTTCCCTGACTGCATTTTCCAGGTCTTCTTCCCCTTCATCGAGTATCCTGTAAGGAATCTTAAATGTCTCCAGGAGTTCCAGAATCGTTTCACCCATCAGCATATGCTGGGGGGCATCTTTTTTCCCCGGCAGTCCTCTCCAGGAAATCAGCAGAAGCGCCGGCAGCCCATAAAGAAGTTGAAGTGATGACAGAGGATTAACTGCATTTCCATATCCGTCATTCTGCATATAAACAACAGGATATTTCCCGGAAAGTGCAAATCCACCTGCAAGCCCCATAGCTTCCCCTTCGGAAGAACAGATATAATTTTCAGTATCTTTGCTTTCATCAATATAATTCAATAGTGATGTGAAAACCGAACAGGGTACTCCCATGAACGGAGAAAAAAAGTTCTCTTTAATTTTTTCAACAAAATTCTTAGGATCCATTTTTATTTGCTCCCGGGGATAAGTGTTAGTATTTCCTTAATTGAGATACACATTTCATCACACTCCCGGGCCCTGCTGTGTTCAAGGATTGATTCTGCCACCTTTTTCATGACCGGATAACTGCTTCTTAACAACTGGTTTGCATAAATAACTATTCTAACTCCTTCTTTTTCCAGTTCCTCTTCCGTAATATAAGAATATGTGCTGGGAACAACAACAAGAGGTACATTATTAACTATTTTTTTATATCTGCGGCAGAATTCGAGTATCTCATCCGCCTTTTTTTCCTTACTGTGGATCATGATTGCATCTGCACCGGCTTTTATGTATGCTTCTGCCCTTTTTATCGCATCATCCATACCGGCTTTTAGAATCAGGCTCTCAATCCTGGCAATTACCATAAAATCATCTGTTACAAGGGCCTCTTTTCCAGCTCTTATTTTTTCACAAAAATTTTCGATTGTATCCTGGATCTGTTTGACCTCTGTCCCGAAAAGAGAATTTCTTTTTGCACCAACCTTATCTTCTATTATCACTGCAGAGATTCCTTCTCTTTCAAGGGTTCTTACCATAAATTTAAAATGATCGGCCAGGCCACCTGAATCGCCATCAAATATTACTGGCTTAGTCGTGACTTCAAGAATATTGCTAAGGGTATTCATTCTTGAGGTCAGGTCAACAAACCCGATATCGGGTTTCCCCTTTGAGACCGAGTCTGTCAGACTGCTGAGCCACATTCCATCAAATTCTTTTATACCCCCATTTTTTTTTATTTGCGTTTTTTCTACGATAAGGCCTGTAAGGCCATTGTGTGCTTCCATTATTCTGATCAGCCTCTTTGCTGCAAGCAGCCTTCGCAAAACCCTGATCCTGATCCCCGGAGTAGTACCTACCTCTCTTACCTTTGCGTTCAGCATTGTTGACGAAATGCCCGGTGTATATCCCGGCTCTATAAGTTCTCCACCCCACTCCTTCAGAGCTTGTAAAACCCTTTCCCTTGTCTCCCACTGCGGGCCTGTCCGCCAGTCATCCCCATGAACAACATAATCGGGTTTGATCTTTTTCAGGTTCGGAACATAATCAAGAGTTTCCTGAAGAACAACCTCGGAAACTCCTTTTATATTTTCTATAATAGTCTTCCTCTCTTCTAAGGAGAGGAAAGGGAGTCTCTTGTAAGATGCAATTGCTTTGTCAGTCAAAACTCCGACAATTACTTCACCATATTTCCTGGCTTCTTTAATTATATTAAGATGGCCTGTATGGACAATATCTGCACTCATACCTACATAAACTTTCTTCATATCTCAAATAACCTCCGGAACCAATTTTGCTAATAAAAACATTGTCTAAAAAGCAAATTCAATTTTATAGCAAACTCCCGTTTTTTGCAATTATATACATTCAATTAAAAAAAATATAAAATAAATATATCGGAGAAGGATATCCGGTCATATTTTTCCGGTTGACTAAATGCAAATAGGGGTCGGACCATGCTAACTTATCATAAAAGATACCCCATAATAAGGGCTGATATTTTGCCTTAAAAGCTTCTTTTTGGGGCCCAAAAAAGCAATTTAAGACTAAAACTACAAAAATAATACACAGGAAAATCTATACAGTCAACACGAAGTCCTCAAGAAAGAGAGAATTTCATAAAATTGGCCTGCTGGATTTTTCCCTACTTGAGCTTAAAACGCACTGTGACTGTAAAAACTATAAGAATTTGCTTTTTATGTTGATGATGATATTCCCTCAATTTCATCAAACTTTCACCTACTAAACAACTACATTAACAATAATACCTAGGAAAAACATATACTTCAACAAGAAATCCGCAGGAAAGTAAGAATCTTTTAGAATGCACCTGTAAAAAGCCTTTATTGGCTAGACTTTGCCCTGAACTGATTATCAAGAACTCTTAATATATTCTAGCCTTTCTTCAGCTGCCATGCTGAGTTGGGCTTTAGGAGGCGGTGGCCGCTCAGCCTCTTTTTTATTTTGGGCCCTGAGTTTACTGTGCACATTGAATCCAGTATGCTGCCAGAGCAATATCTTTTCTATAAGGTCCCGGTTGATCAACTGTCTGCCAAGAAGAAGCAAAAAAACCTCGCGGGTGAAAAACCGGCAGAGCAGAGAATCATTGAAGCTTGA
>JAUWNW010000130.1 GCA_030612445.1 Candidatus Aminicenantota bacterium | reverse complement strand
TACACCAGGGGCATATCCCGGCATCCAGGCAGAAGAGCGGGGCCAGGCAGAAGCGATTGCCTATAATCTGAAGGAGATCTCAAAGCTTAAAGTACCGGTGATAAATGTAGTCATCGGCGAAGGCGGCAGCGGCGGGGCCCTGGCAGTCGGAGTCGGGGACGTACTCCTGATGCTGGAAAATTCCTTTTACTCTGTCATATCGCCTGAAGGCTGCGCTGCTATCCTCTGGAAGGACCAGGCAGCTGTTGAGCAAGCCGCTAATAATTTAAAGTTCCTGGCAAAAGACCTGCTGAAACTTGGCATTGCAGACAAAATTATTCCGGAACCCCCTGGCGCAGCTCACATTGACTGGGAATTAACATTTAAAAATGTAGATAAGCAATTGCATCAGACTCTAAAAAAAGTAGAGGAGCAGCAGCCGGAAAAAAGGCTTCAAGCAAGATATAATAAATACAGAAAAATAGGGGTTTTTGCTGAAAAATGAGTAGAAAAGAGAACAAAAAACAAGTCGCTGCCATTAAAGGGACAAAAGATATACTTCCCCGGGAAGCAAGGAAGTGGCAACAGGTAGAAACCGTGATCGAAGCCACCTGCGAGCGTTATGGATACAGGGAAATCCGCACTCCGATCTTTGAAGCTACAGAGCTTTTTCAAAAAGGAACTGGTGAGACCTCCGATATTGTCATGAAGGAGATGTACAGTTTTTTGGACAAAGGAGGCCGCTCCCTGACCTTAAGGCCTGAATATACACCGTCTATAGTACGTGCGATAATCGAACACAGGCTTTATCTTCAACCTCAGCCGATGCGGTACTATTATATCGGACCGATGTTCCGTTACGACAAACCGCAAAAAGGGCGTTACCGCCAGTTTCATCAGTTGGATATCGAAGTCTTCGGAGAAAAAGATGCCGCCGTCGATGCCGAGATCGTTGAGATGGCCTCAGGCCTGCTAAGTCAGTTAAAAGTCAAAGGAACCGACATCCTGGTAAATTCTGTCGGGTGCCGCAAATGCCGGCCGGGCTATCATAAAGAGTTGAGGCGTCAGGCCGAGTTAGCACGTGATTCCTTGTGCTCTGACTGCCAGCGCAAAATATCTACCAATCCCCTGCGGATATTTGACTGCAAGGAAGAGTCATGCCGGGAAATATCGCAAGGATTTCCAAAAATTACAGATTTCCTGTGTCAAGAATGCGACGAGCATTTTAAGATTTTCTGCTCTTACCTTGACCTTTATGGATTAAAATTTAAAGTAGAACCCCGTCTGGTGCGCGGCCTTGATTATTACACAAAAACCACTTTTGAAATCGTATCCACCGCATTAGGAGCCCAGGATGCTATTCTCGGCGGGGGGCGATATGACGATATGATAAAGGATTTCGGAGGGCCTGATGTTTGCGGGATAGGGTTTGCTCTAGGAGTAGAGAGGCTGCTTTCCCTGATCCCTGAAGAAAAAGAACCTGAAAACATTGTATATTTGGTCTGTCTGGGAGAAGAAGCTAAGAAAGAAGGCATGCTGCTGGCCCAATATTTTCACAAAAAAAATATAGAATGTCTGCTTGAATACAAGTCCCGCAACCTGAGTAACCAGATGAGCAGGGCAAATAAAATCGGAGCGGCCTGGGTTTTGATAATCGGTGAGGATGAAATAAAGAAAAAAAGATTTCAGTTGAAAAACATGGCATCCGGGGAACAAGAAGAAGTTACCCCGGAAGAAGCGTTGCATATTATCAGGGGAAACATATGAGATCAAAGCATACAAATAAATGGCAGCGGACACATTACTGCGGGGACCTGCGGCTTAAACATTGCGGAGAGGAAGTGACTCTCTGCGGCTGGGTCAACCGGCAGCGGGATATGGGCAACCTGATATTTCTTGACCTTAGAGATAGAGAAGGGCTGGTCCAGGTGGTCATTTCTGCAGATAAAAAAAACCTTCTGAAAACAGCTGGTACTTTGAGGATGGAGTATGTTGTTGGAATCAGAGGCAAAGTAAAAGACCGGGGAGAAAAGCTGCGGAATGCTGAGCTTCCTACCGGAGATATTGAAGTCGAAGTGGAGGATATAAAAATTTTCAATGCTTCTGAGGTGCCTCCCTTTGTAATTTCTGACCCACCTCAGGCCTCAGAAGAGCTTCGCTTCAAATACCGCTATCTTGACCTTCGCCGCCCTTCAATGCAGAGAAATATCAAGCTCAGGCACCAGGCTGCCTTAATGGTCAGAAATTTTCTGAGTAAAAATGGATTTTACGAAATAGAGACTCCTTTTTTGACCAAGTCAACGCCTGAAGGCGCCCGGGACTACCTTGTGCCCAGCCGGAAATACAAAGGCAGGTTTTTTGCTCTGCCTCAGTCCCCCCAGATATTTAAGCAGCTTTGTATGATATCCGGATTTGACCGTTATTTCCAGATCGTCCGCTGTTTCCGGGATGAAGACATGCGCGCTGACCGGCAGCCTGAGTTCACTCAGATAGATATTGAAATGAGCTTTAGCGACCGGGAGGAACTTTTCTCTCTAACAGAATCCATGATGGCAAAACTTTTTGCCCTTATAGGGGTGAAGGTGGAGCTGCCATTCCCCCGATTCACATATGCAGAAGCTATGGAAAAATATGGCTCAGATAAACCCGATCTGCGTTTTGGAATGGAAATCCAGGACTTTACAGAAACAGGAAAGCTGATCGATTCTCATGTTATCAAGGGAGCTCTTGCCGCCGGTATAGAGCTCAAATGCCTGATATTAGAAAATGCGGGTGGACTTTCCCGCAGCCAGCTGGATAAACTGAACCGAAAAGCGCGCGATCTAGGTGGCAAGGGAGTCATCTGGGTCAAAAAAGAGGGAGGATTTAAATCTTCCCTGAAACTGGAGGATAAGGATTTTGAACGTATCTGGAAAAAAGCAAAGGCTGGAGACAAAGACCTGATTCTTTTAATTGCGGATGAGAAAGAAAAGGCTTTGCTTATACTTGGAGAAATCAGGCTGGCCTTTCAGGCTGCCGAATTACAAAAATCAAATAAATATAAATTTGCCTGGGTGACGGACTTTCCTCTTTTTGAATGGAGCGAAGAAGAGCAGCGTCTTGTGTCTATGCATCATCCATTTACGTCCCCCCTTGCTGAGGACATTAAATATCTTGAAAAAGAGCCGGAACGGGCAAGAGCCCGGGCTTATGACCTGGTGCTGAACGGAGTAGAGATCGGAGGAGGTTCTATCAGGATCAATGACTTGAAGCTTCAGCAGCAGATATTTAAGATCCTGAAGTTGGACCCGGAGGAACTGGAAGCAAAATTCGGGTTTTTTCTAGAAGCACTAACGTTCGGGGCTCCTCCTCACGGAGGTATTGCCCTCGGTTTTGACCGTATTGCCATGCTGCTTGCCGGGGAAAAATCCATCCGGGATGTCATCCCCTTCCCTAAAACAACCAGCTCGCTCTGCCTCCTGACGAATTCCCCCTCCAGTGTCAGAAAGAAGCAGCTCAAAGAACTGGGCCTTGATATAATTGAATAATTCTGGCGTACTTTATCTATGCACGTGTCGAGGTTGCCGCAGATACAGAAAAGTCAGAAAGAACAGAAAAAACAGGAACACCAGGAAAAACAGAAAATGGTAAATAGTAAATGGGAAAAACCGCGAAATGTGAATTGCAAAATGAGAAATGTTATGGTAAAAGATTTGTAGCTTACGAAATTCTGATGTGGCTGAAGCGAGCAAAAGCCATGCCTGAATTTCACACATATCGACATTTTTTATGAATAGTTAAGGAGGGAAAAATGAATAAAAGAATCACTCTGGTTTGTTTCGCTGTTTTTATGGTTTTTATTGTTTCTAATTGTGCCCCATCCAAGCTGAGCGTAGATGATGCTCAGGGCCTCTTAGAAAAGATCAATGCTTCCCCGTTAGGCGTAACATTCAAGGCAGACAGCGCTAATATCGTAATCGTACCGGATAAAGAAAAATCCGGCCGCTTTATCGTTACGTATAAAAACCCGGATTGTTCCATTAATACTTCTATATACAAACACATGAATCTCTCGATCCCAGAATTTGATATCCCCATAACAATTGAAGAACTGGTATTAGCTTACAGTCCTTCGGATAATTCTTGTTATGTGCAGTCTGTAAAGGGCATGGAGTATTCTCTCGACCTGGCAAAGTTTATCCCAAATCAAATGGCCGGAGACTCTAAGGCGGACACTAAAAAAATGCCTCAGATGGATTTAGACTACCACTTCGGCAGCCTTGTATTTAGTGACTATGATATCAGCCCTTTACTGGATTCAAAAGACAAAAGCTTTATTGAGGTATTGACCAGCCTGCTGGAAGTCAACAAGGACCTTAAAACATCGCTTGAGGATATGAAGATAGGATTTGATCTGACCCTTGAGGAAAAAGTTGCAATGACTTTTGCGCTCGAAGGGGCTGAAAGCCGGCTGTCTTTTGCCCCGGAATTTATCCTGTCTTTTTTTAATCAGGAAAAAGAGACCTCTCCCTTTCCCAAACTGCTTGAAGCAGGTAATCCTTTTATGAAAGTTGAATCAACTCTTAAAAATATGACGGTGTCTTTTCAGGGCCCTAAAAACAATTTCAATAGCAGCATTGACAATATGGGGGTAACCTATACAGTCGAACCTGCAGCAGGGAAAGATTCCGTTGATTTTGGGGTTGATTGGAACCTTGAGGGACTGCAAGTAACAGGATTAGAGAAGAAAGCAATTGAAGCTTTAGTCAATCTTAATAAACTGGATTTCCATTTTGCCCTAGAACATCTGTCGCCTGAATTTATTGAAGCTTACTTTGACCTTATAAAGACTGCCCAAGCAATGGGCACTTCTCCTGATCCTGCTAAGCAGCAGGAATTAGCTATGAAAGGGCCGGCCCTGGCAGGAACATTTATGAGTTCAAAACCTATTATAGCTATTTCCATCTCCCCTCTTGACCATAAATTGGCAAAAATCACAGCAGAAGGAAAATTTCAGTTTATCACCATGGGGCCCCCGGTCGGGAAGGCGACCGTAAACATCTCTAATATCGAGGAAGCAGCAAAAAAATTAAAGGCTGAGGAGGTTTTTCCGGCAAAGGAGATCGATGGCTTTCTCCAGAAACTCAAAGAATTATTCGTGCTGGATGAAAATGGAGAAGGGACTCTCACCTTTGAATTAAAAGAGGGTGACCTTTCCCACTTCTATCTGAATGGAAAACAGAAAAAAATTAAGAGAAACGTTAAAACTCCGATTTAAGCGGCCGTGTTTCTTTTATCAAAGTTCCAATTACTGCCAGAAATATGAATAAAAAGACCAGCCAAAAGGCAGTTGCTGCTGCCTGAGATAAAAACTGGTTAAAAGTAAATGATACATTTTCTACCGGGAAGAGATAAGTTTTAAAAAAAGTATTGGAAAAAGGATACAAAAGGCCGACCATAGCTCCGCAAACAACGCCATTAGAGATGCGTTTACCCAATGATGCTCCCCCTGCCCAGGCAGTAACTGCTGCTGCGGAAAAACCAGGCCCCCAGACAGCTATCCACCATATCTCCCTCATTGCCGGAATATGGCCGGATAATTTCAAATAGAGTATATCCACGAGAGATAGAAACCCAACCCCTGCGAGCGCACAAAGGGGAGTATGCCAATTTCTCGGCTTCAAACCAGAACGGCGCTCCCTGCGATTTTTCAGGCGCCGCTGTATGGTTAGCGGGAAGTTATAGAATACATCAAATACTGTATGTTCCAGCAGCGCCCCTCTTTCGCCAAAAATTGGCACTATATGTACAGCTCCCGTCGCCCAGTGCCCGGCCATAAAACGGGCAAGGTCAGGATAGCGGTATGCCATCTGAATAGGAAAGGCCAGATAGCCGATATATTTAAAAAAGCTTAAAAAGAAGGCAACATTATAGTCTTTAAAATTTCGTTCCCGTATAACCAGAAAGGTCACATACAATCCGCGGATAAGAGAGCCGGGAGATATGGGCGTAACCTGGAAGAGGCCCAGGATTATACCGGCATGAACTGATGCTTGCTGCCAGGATAATTCCGGATGTAATTTTACGTAAGCAATAGCGACGATTACGGAAACGATCTGAGTAACCGGCAGGGTACAGACGTGGACGGCCAGGCTTTTAAGATATTTCTGGATAAATGGTTCTTTTATCTTAGAGTTGATCCTAACTGCTTCCTCCGGTGTAAGCATGCCATTTTTTTGCCCTTGAACTACCATGTCCCGCAGCCATTGCTCCCGTTCTGCAGATTTAAAATAAAGCCTTACAGGCCTGACAAAGATATTGTCCAGCGCTTGTTTGAAGTATCTCCAGTCTGAACAAGCCCGGTGTATTCCAGGCGGCAGAAAAGAAAGCGGAAGATGGGCAAAGTATCTTCCGGAATGCTCGCTTAATATTTGAGTGCGTTTTTCGCTTATGCGCCCTGCCCGAAGCCAGCCTATAAGCGCCTCGGCAATATGAGCCCGGCCCGCTTTCCTGAAATACTTTATGCTGGTAAGCAAGCGCTTGTAATGCTGCCTGAAGTTTTTGTGTCCAAATAGTTTCCGCAGAAATTTGCCGAGAAAAGGGATAAGACCTAAAAGGTAAAAAATTGCAGCAGTGAATCTATTCCGGTTCAGTTTTTTTTCGGTTTTTTCATCTATAAGGTTGCGAATTCTCCAGGATTTGATACTACTGGCAATAATAGATGACCACAACTTGCCGCTGTAGAGAAGTTTAATGTGGTTATGAGTTATATCCGGGAGAGAGCTGCGATATGATTTCTCCAAATGTTTCAGCTCTTCTAAGACACCTTCCATGCCTTTAAAAACTTTGGCGTTTTGTTTTATAAACCCATTAAGTTTTTTTAAGTCGCCACGGTCAAACTGTACCAGGCTGCCCCTTCCTATACCTTGAATAATAAGTTTAAAATCAGCCGGACTCATGGGGAGGAAAGGAAGCAAGGCCAACCCTGCCCGGAAGTCAACAGCAGTGTTTCCTTTAGCCGGGTCATCATCGTATTTAAGGCGCTTGAGAGCATTGGGCTGGCTTTTGCAGGTCCACCAGTCATACTGGCGGGCAAGCTCAGATGCGCCTATATCGTGCAGGAGCTTGACAAGGGTTTTCATAAATGTCTTTTTGGCCCGGTATTCGGCAGAGCCAAGCTTTTCTCCTGCATCCCCGACTTTCCATTTTTTCCTGGCATCCAGGTTATTGTCTACTTCGAACCGCCAGGTCCGCCCTTCGATCCATTCGCTTATCTCGCCGCAACTGCCCAAAACAGGGTCTATAAAAGTAGCCAAGATGTTGACTACTGCTTCTTCTGAACCGAACCGTATTTTTGCTCCTCTGCGGATAAGCTTCTGCCAAAGAGCGCCGGCTCTGGCTGCATCCGGATTGACTTGCGCAGAAAAAGGCCCCTGAAAACCAAGGGCATAGATGAAATTGCGAAAAATTCTTGCAAACCCTGAAGGAGGGATCAGGATCTTTATTGCATAAAACTTGCCAGGTTCAAGCCCCGGTATCTGTCCTTCAGGAAACACGATGTTAAGAATTTTTACCCGGTAGACCTGGCCGGCAAAACCGCCGCCTGCAAATTTATCAATTTCCAATGTAACCCGCCCTTCTCCTGCAGGGGCTAAACCTTTTAAGTCATAGTTAAGTATTTGTCCCGGTTCGTATCGCTTCACCCGCAGAGGACGTAGGGTTTTTTTGGAACGGTAAATGCTTTCGAGTTTTTGGACTATATGAGGGGAATATTTTACATCTTTCATAAATATTCTTTTTTATCCATCTTTTTTATTTTTTCGACAACAGCTTTGACCTTTTGATCTTGATCTTTCCGGCAGATAAGCAGGGCATCTTTTGTGCCTACAACTATTAA
>JAUWNW010000120.1 GCA_030612445.1 Candidatus Aminicenantota bacterium | reverse complement strand
CCATTTTCTAACTGCAATCGAATTTCCTAATATAACTTTCCTTTTTTTCATTATGTAAAATTTATTCCTTCTTTTTCTAATTTATTTCTAAATATATATAATAACATTAATAACATAAAATTATTATTTAAATATTTGTTTCCGATGTCTTTCTCGCATCAGGAGTTATTTTTCTTGGATGCGGCATCTACATAAAGTGCCAAAATTAAAACTAAATAATCAAAAAGTGAATACCTAGTAACTCCTTGAAGATGAGGAGCCCCTGTTATGGTCTAACGATAGAGATCTCTCCAACCCTCATTTAAGAAAACATTATTACCAGAATTTCTTTTTATTCTTGGTAAATATAGGAATTTTGCTCAAAGGTGCTTCACAGTTCACTATGCTTCCACTGCTTTTTTTCTCGCCTGTTACAATATCGTACCAGTCAGCTCCTTCGGGAAAATAAACCTCCCGGCTCCTCTTCTTATACTTATAGATAGGGGCAACAAGGATATCCGGTCCAAAGAGCAGCTCATCAGAGATGGTATAGCTCTTTTCATCCTCAGGGAAGTCAAAGAAAAGCGGGCGCATTGGGGGAACTCCTGTTTCATGGGCTAGTTCCATTTGAGCCTTCACATACGGACGGAGAGCTTCACGCATAAAGAGAAGCTCCTTTATAATTTCATATGCCTCCTCTCCAAAAGACCACACTTCATTCTCACCTGCGTTCTTCACATCGTCTGAATCTCTGAAGCCGTGTAGTCGGAAGACAGGACAGAAGACACCCCACTGAAACCATCTGACGATCAGTTCCCTGAACTCAGGGTCTTTTACTTTGCCTCCAAAGAAGCCACCAATATCGGTAGTCCACCAAGGGATTCCACTCATAGCCATATTCAGACCGGTTTTAATCTGTTCCTCCAGAGTAGCAAAGTTGGAATAAATGTCACCAGACCAGACACAAGTTCCATACTTCTGGCTGCCCGCCCAGGCGCTTCGGCAAAGGTTTATCGGCAGTTCCTCTCCCGCTTCTTTCATTCCTTTATAGAAGGCCTTTTCTTCGAAGAGCGGATAGAGGGAAGAATATTTCCCGCCATTCCCAATGTAATATCGGAGATTGTTATAATGATAAGGCTTGACCTCGGGCTCACACTCATCCAGCCAGAACAGCCGAACACCCTTATCATAATAATTTTTTCTGACAATTTCCCAAACAAACTTACCCGCATCGGGGTTTGTAAAATCAACGTTATGGAGATATCGTTTTTTATCGTAAGTATCCGTAAAACGCATCATAGTAGCCAGCCCGTTTTCGGTACGAATCATATAGGCTTTTTCCAGCATCTCGTCAAAATAACGGCTGTTGGGATTGACCGTTGGCCATATAGACACCATGGTTTCAATCCCCATCTCCTTCAATTCCGCCAACATCTCTTTCGGATCGGGCCAGCAGGCAGGGTCAAAATCCCACTCCCCTTGTATCGCCCAATGAAAGAAATCAATCACAATGACCGACATCGGAAGCCCTAGTTCTTTGACATGTTTCCGGGCCACCTCCATCAGCTCATCCTGATTCCTGTAACGAAGTTTGCACTGCCAGAATCCCATGGCCCAGTCGGGCATCATACTGGGGTAACCAGTCAACTCGGCATAGCAGTTCATGATCTGTGCAGGAGTATCATCGGTATAGACGAAGTAATCCAGTTGATCTGTCTCCTCTGCCAACCAGTAGGTACCGTTATTCACCAGCTCCACCCGTCCAATGGCGGGGTTGTTCCAGAAGAAACCATACCCTTTAGAAGAGTAGATAACCGGGATCGCCGTCTGTGAGTTTTTGTGCTGCAACTCAATGGCGGAGCCTTTCAGATTGTACAGATTGTGCTGATTGTGTCCCAATCCCCAGAAGGCCTCATTCTCATCGGCTTCAAAACAGGCCTCTGCACGAACCGTAGACGGGCCCACACTTTTGAGGATATGCCCTATGCTAGGCAGTACCGCCCGGGCTCTACGTTCCCTAAGTAGCTCCTTCCCTGTCTCAGCATTGTAGAATGTTAAAGGCGTCTCGGGCCATTCGTTGTGGGCCTGGGTTACATTAGAAAGCTGGACCTTGATCTTACCGTTGGTCAGGCAGGCTCCATCCTCGTTCTCCTGTACAATTACCGGAAGGTTTTTCTGTTTTTTACAGATTGACCAATCAAAGGGTTTGAATTCCTTCTCCAGTGTTGCCCTCACGCGTATAGCGTTTTTCGACCAGGCTTCTACCCTCAGGTAGACACCCTGTCTTTTTGTTTCTATAAAATCTTTTCCTATTGTAAAATCCATAATTACAAAACTCCTTTCCTTAATTACTATGATATTGAACGATTTCTAAAACTTTCTTAAACTTCTCAATGGTAACATTAGGGGGACAGGAATCGCTATTGGCTAGAATAAACCCCTTTTTGTTTGTATTATTCAAGATTCTTTTTACATACTCCTCTAAAGCTGGTATATTATATTCCTGAAATTTTACCGGATCTATACCTCCGATAACCGATATCCCCTTCCTTGATAGCACCTTCTGGGCTTCCCAGATCTCGGTGTTCCCCGTTGGGGGTGGGCATATGGATTCCAAGACGTCCACCTGCTCTTCCGCCATTTCTGGCAGCAAGTCCTTCACATGGCCACAGGCATGATGGATCAATATCTTCCCCGATTTGTGGAGCCTGTTGCCCCACTCAGAGAGTTCGCTGGCTATGTACTTTTTGAAGGTCTGGGGGTTTGTGTTCATGGTGGATGAATCCTCCCAAGTGATGAAAGCCTCTGCCGGACCGTTGATAGAAATCTCCACAGCCTCTCTGGCCCTCTGGTTCATGACTTCCAACACTTCTTCTATCAACTCTGGAAAGTCATAAAGGTCATAAACCAGTTTGATTGTCCCTACAAAGTGCTCTATCAACGCCTGAAAGGGTGTTTTCCTGAACGGGGAGATCAAAGGGGCAGAAAGCCCATCCTCTCCAGCTTCTACGATCTCGTCTATCACAGGCTGATAAAAGGGTTGTATTGACATTTTCTCCACCAGGTACAAAAGAGTTTTGTAGTTCTCTTTCTGTTGTATCGGATGGTGAGTTACCATCCAGGTTTTTCCTGCGGGAGAGTAGGTCTTCACAAGTGTGAGATCTCCCACAGGGGTACTCCAGGTTACTTTTTTCTCTGTGCTATTTGTCTGGCGGACGATCTGGCAACCGGGGAAATCATCGGATACGTTATACACACCCTCTTCTAACCCAAGAATATCAGAGTTGGTAAAACTGGTTTGAAATCCCCTGAGAAGAGGGTCTGCTCCCAATTCTTTAAGGAAAGCAAACTGTCCATTGCAGGTAACTGAGGATGGGGCAAAATCCCACCAGTAAGCTAAAAAAGGGGAAAACGGAACACGATCCACCTCTCCCCCACTCATTGCAGTGAGGAGTCTTTCTTTTGAGCGCATAACCTTCTCCTTAGTATTTTAAAGTGCTTTTATAAGCGATGCATAACCAGTGACAGGATAATGATCAATCCATAGAAGATTGTGGTCCAGTATCCTGTGAACCCGAGGGCAATGATTCCAGTTTATATAAAACCGATATCTAAGGTTCCTATAAAACATCGTTTAAGAAAGCCCTGCAGATATATCTATCCTTTCTTATTTTAAGAATATTGTTTGTCCTGTATACTAGGGTCAATGCCTCTAGCGTGATTTGTGAAATTTATGACTAGTCAGAGCTAGTAATATAATCAAGCCTTCGAAAAATTGAGTCCAGAAACCTGTTAATCCGGCTTCGATTATCCCAGTTTCAACGAACCTGATAGTGCAAGCACCAATAAAAGCCCCAAATATAGTTCCGACACCACCTGTGGTTGGTGTCCCGCCGATAAAGACAGACGCAAGGACAGCTAGCATTAATTCATCCGGTGAGCCTGGTTTCGGATAGAACGACAGATAGGTTAAACCGGATAATACACCAGCAAATCCGCAAGCTATACCCACATACACAAAGGCGAGCGTTTTGACAGTCGAGACATTAATCCCCATTTCTCGAGAGCTTTCCAAGTTATCTCCAACGCAGGAAATATCCGAACCAAATTTGTGATAATTAAAGAGTAACATAGCGATTACCAAAGCCACGACCGCCCATATCATCTGGACTGGAAAATTTCCGATTTTTCCAGCGAATGTATTATAAAACGGTGTATCCACAAGGAAAGTCAACGGGATTGGCATTATATTGCTGCCACCAGCAACTAACCCCGTCAAAAGGAATTTCATGCCGATTGTTGCCATTATAGATTGAAGGCCGATGCGGACCACCAGCATACCGTTTATAAGTCCGATTAAGGCTCCCGCCAATATAGCCAATAACATACACAGAAAAGGGTCCCAGCCCGCCTTTACCGTAGCCGCAAATATCCATAGGCTAAATGTCATATTCGAAACAAAGGATAAGTCAATCTCCTTAGACACGATTACAAAAACCAAGGGTAAAGCTAGCACGATTCGGATAGGTAAGGATCTAAAGATCGCCTCGTAAATCTCCCTATTCAGAAATATTTTAGGGTTTTTTATGATAAAAAGCAGCATCAGTATAATAAAAACTATAAAAACGCTTAAAGCCCTTCTGTTATTGTCGAGGAATTTGGTGATACCCCTTCTGGACCTCCTGAATTCCTGATTACGATCCAGGTTGTTTTGTTTCTTCTTAAGATCTGGCATTGTTTATACCCTCTCTTACTTTACCATTGTTTTGAGCAATTTTTTGCATATCTTTTACCAACTGCTCTACGGTAGTGTGCTCGCGGTCAGTTTCCATGACGATCTTGCCTCTATCTAGGACGACACAGCGATCCGACACATCATAAGCATGGTAGATATTGTGGGTTATGAAAATACAAGAAGATCCACCTTTCCTTGCCTGGCGGATAAAATCAAAAATCTTTTGCGCCTCTGTAAGGGACAAGGCAGTGGTTGGCTCGTCTAGGATCATCAGATTGGCTTTAAAGTACAATGCCCTAGCAATCGCCACTCCTTGCCTCTCACCACCAGACAAATTGACCACAGCCGAGTCCGAGGCAAAAACTTTAGAAGTAAAACCAATTGTTCTCATCAAGCGATCCGCTTCAGCAAACTGCAATTTGCTCTTCACAAAACCAAAAATACTCGTCAGTTCTCTGCCCATGAAAATGTTGCGGGCGAGCGTTTGTTGCATCGCTAGAGCTCGGTCCTGGTAGACTGTTTCAACGCCGGAAGCACGTGATTTTACAACTGACCAATTTTCCATCCTCTTGCCATTGATGTAGATTTCACCGCAGTCTGGAGTATGGATACCCGATATAATTTTTATCAAAGTTGACTTGCCTGCTCCATTGTCACCGATCAGACCAACGATTTCGGGTTCGCCTTTGATGTAAAAGTTAACTCGCTCAAGAGCACTGACTTTCCCAAAAGATTTCGAGATATTTTTCAATTCCAAAAATTTATTTTTCATATATAATCTCCTAGTATTAAATTGTCGCAGATCTGTCTATTGTAGAGATTTGATAATTAATATCAACAACGTTTTTCATTTAGTTTGTGACCTATGAGCGCAAGGATGATAATCAAACCATAGAAAAATTCCTTAAATAAGTATGATACACCGGCGGCTATAATACCACTATTGATTACACTAATTATACATGCCCCAATGACTGAACCCATAATCGTGCCGATACCACCCCAACCTGGCGTCCCACCAATGAAGACCGCCGCCAGGACAATCAAAAGCAAGCCATCACCACTGCCCGGATAGAATATCTGGTTTGTCAGCGTAAACTGCACTGCCACAATCGCAGAGGCTATACCCACATACACAAAGGCGAGCGTTTTGATAGTCGCAACATTAATCCCCATTTCTAGAGAGCTTTCCAAGTTATCTCCAACACAGCTAATCTGCGCACCAAATATGTGATAATCAAATAACAGCACGCTTAGCACGACAAAGCCCAACGCCCAGAGCATATTGACCGGAAAACCCCAGATACTACCTATAAATGCGTTGTAGAAAGGTGTGCCTGCGAGATATACCACTGACGTTCCCATTCCCTTAGTGCCGATATAGATCAAACCTCGGATCAGAAAACTCATGCCAATCGTTGACACTAAAGAAGAGATACCTAACCGAGTTATGATGATACCATTGATAAATCCGATAAATGCCCCCACAATCAAAGCAAATAATACACCTAGATAAGGACTCAACCCAGATTCCAGCGTGAGCACTAAAGTCCAGCCAGCTAACCCGACGATAGAGCCGAAGGATAGATCAATCTCTCCAGAAACAATCACAAATACCATTGCGGAAGCTAAAATAATAAACATAGACAAGGTTTTGAAAATTGCTTTATACATGAGTGGATTCAAAAAGACCTGCGGATTTATAATTAGAAAAATTATCATCATGACAGAAAGAACCAGAAGGGCGATTAGCGCCCTTCTGTTCTTTTCAATAAATCTAGATATACTTGTTATCATGTAAATTCGATGCCCGGCCATACTAGACTCCTCTTTGCTCTTCAAATTTTGCCATAATTCTACTCCTACCTAAAACACTAATTTGCTGTATAAATCCAAAACTGATATAAACCAATCTAATATGTTCTTTCTATACTATCACTATGACAGCTAAATGATTAACGATATCCCTTAATAGCCCATTCTGCTACATTCTTATAGTTGTTCGTATCCACAAAACCCGCACCGGTATCATTAAACATCGGGCCAAATCCATATATTTTTGTCAGGCACAAACTCAGAATAGGCAGGTAACCCTGCAAGAACGGCTGTTGATCAGAAGTCAACTGAACATAGCCCTTATCAAAAGCATCAATAACCGCCGGACTTGTGTCAAAACCAATGTTATAGACCTCTCCTGCTTTCTTGCCAATTGCCTCCATATACATTTCCGCAGCACCTAGTTGCTGTCCACCTGAGTAGACAATCAACTTTGTCTCTAGTTCCGACAGGAAGGCTGCCGTAAGAGAATCAATCATCAGTGATGGATCAGCCGCTGCCTCCGGTGGCGCTGGTATTCTCTTAACAATTAATCCAGCTTTTTCTAAGGATAAAGCCGTACTTTCTTCCCTTATATAACGACCAGGTTGTCCCCAAGCGCCCCACACCATGGCTTTATCACCTGGTAATAGTCCAAGTAGTCTTACGGCCTCCTCTCCTAAAGCTTGACCTTGGGGTTCTAGAATGGCGCCAACATAACCGCCGCCGTATTTTGCTCGAACTAATGGAACATCAACATTCTGGTACATCATAGCAATGCCAGCCTCGGATGCTTTTTTGGCCAATGGCATTACGGCGTCATCACCAGGGTGCCCCATCATTGCAATACCATCTGGTTTAACTGCTATAGCTTCACTAAGCTGGTCAATCATTTTATTCACATTCCAACCAGAGAACACATATTCGACAGTTGCTCCTGTGTCTTGTGCAGCAGCCAGAGCGCCTTTATAGACTATCGAAGCAAATGCGTCTCCTGGATCGCCTCCAACGAAGAATCGTATTTTCACTCCAGAAGCCCACTTATCCTCAGCTATTGCACTAATCGATAAACTAAAAATAACCATAAGTAAAGCAAGCGCAAACACTAATCTCAAAACATAAAATTTACCCTTTACCGTTTTCATTTTAAAAACCTCCTTAAAAAATTCTAAAATAAATTTATCCTGAAATTTATTAAAAATATCCTGCCTTTAACCACCTCCTTCTTTCTTTTATTTGTCCTAACTCAAGATGTATTTACAGAATGGTATGTCTATGACAGAACCTTAATCTCGGAAATAATGGGAAAATTACATCGGTAATTATTCTTTCTCTATTCAAACATTTTTGATTTTAGTCTGTTATATAAGACCAATATAAATTAACCTCCTATTTTAAAACCACCACTCTATATAACCTTAATACATCCGCACTCAACTTCGTAGGCCTTTTCAAAAGCACCTCTTATTTCTTTTTTATTTCTCCTTAGATTTTCATGTCATTTGCAAATCAAAAGTGCACTAATAAAAAACAGTAAAAAGATGTAATCTAGAACTAAATTTTAAGAAAAAAGGTTCTATGTCTAAACAATTACATAAAAACTTTGTGGATGAGCAAGTAAAATTATTATTAAAAAGTTATGTGGATAAAGAAATCAAGATTAATTATATCTTATCAATTCTCGGAATCAAAACAAGAAGATTCTTTAAATTATTGAATAGATATAAAAAAGATCTGGATAACTTTTCTATCCAGTATAACAGAAAAACAATTAATCGAAAGATTGATAAAGCTATCGTCTTGGTACTTCGGAGGAGGTACAAGATAGATCATCTACCGGTAAGGGGATTAATACGTGTAAAGGTCTCCTTAAGGTTTAAGATATGGGCAATAAACTGTAAGAGATTGATAAAAGAGTTTATAAATAGGCCAAAAGCAAATCTTCCTGCTCTTTTATATCACCATTTATTTTCGCTATTTAGTTTTCAAAGAACATACAGAGTTAAATTTGCTACTTAAGTTTAATATCTTGTATTAAATAGTGAGTTTTTGGGAGATAATCATGTTGTTAACTATTAAAAAAATTTTATTTTGTTATTTTTTCGCTTTTTTGAAATTCCGATACTCTAAGATATTCTTTGAAGATAGTTTTTTTTATTACTTAATTTAAGTGTTATATCATTATAAATGATACAATATTTTTATAATTTTGTCAAGGCAACGAATTGCATTGTTATCTACAAATCAAAAGTGCACTATTTTCTTGATGATTTACATTTCAAAAGTGCACTAACAAAAGAAATAAAAAAGATGTAATCTAGAACTAAATTTTAAGAAAAGAGGTTCTAAATTA
>JAUWNW010000100.1 GCA_030612445.1 Candidatus Aminicenantota bacterium | reverse complement strand
GGACACTCCAACCAAAGGCAAATATTACCTTAACGGCAAGCTGGCCAGCAGCTTAAGTGAAAATGAGCTGGCATATATTCGAAATCGGGAAATAGGATTTGTTTTTCAAGTATTCAATCTCCTCTCCCGGGCAACTGCTTTTCATAATGTAGAACTCCCTCTTATTTACAAGGGTGAAAGCAAAAAACAAAGAGAGAAAAAGGTCAATCGTGCCCTGGAAATGGTAGAGATGCTCAATAGAAAAGACCATAGGCCCTCCGAGCTTTCTGGAGGAGAAAGACAACGCGTGGCTATTGCCAGGGCACTTGCCAATGAGCCTTCACTTCTCCTAGCAGACGAACCTACCGGAAACCTCGACTCAAAAACCGGACAGGAAATCCTAAAACTATTTAAAAAAATCCACGATCGCGGTAATACTATAATAATGGTCACTCATGACCAGAATATCGCTGATCTGGCCCAACGCATTATCCATGTAAAAGACGGCAAAATAGAGAATAAAGAAACCACGCAGTAACTATTCTTTTAGCTTTTCCGGCTATTTGCTATTTACCATTTTCTTTTTACTTAGTATTATATACGCTTGGTATATAATGTTATTCAGGCTAAAAAATGAATAGGGAAAAGATTTGGCTGCACGGTGATTTATCCGAATCTCCATTTGCCAGTCTATTATGCCGAATCCGCAAATCAAGACGCACTGGATGCCTGCAAGTTAAAACGGGGAAAATGGAGAAAAAGATTGAGTTTGAAAATGGAGATATTTGTGCCGTTCCAGATTTAATCAATAAAAACAAATTTGCAAAGTTTTTACTTGAAATAAAGCTCATAAGCAGTTCCTTAGATGAAAAATGCAAAAAACATGCAAAAAAAAACAACTCTACCTATATCCAGGCTTTACACGAGCAAGATGCTCTCCCCATGGAAAAATTGTGGAAACTTATATATTCATTTGCCATAGAGGATCTATTCCCCCTTTTCGATATAGCTAAAGCTGAATATTTTTTCAATTCCGATTATCCACTTGAAGCAGAGCAGATCTTTTTTTCTATCCCCACTCTCAGCATTATTTCAGAGGGGGTCCGGCAGATGCAAAATTTTGACATTATTGAAGCTAAAATACCAAAAGTAAACAAAATGCTCTACCTCCTGACTCCAGATTATATGGAGCAGATCAAATTAAATCCTCCTGAGAAATATATATCCCATTTGATTGAAAGCCGGAAAAAAATGGAGGATATCTTAGATAAAAGCCGATTAGGGAAATCCATAACAAAAAAAATAGTTTTTTTACTGATAAGCTTAGGCCTTGTGTCTTCCTCGGAAAAAACCCTGAAAAATCTCTATGTAAATAAATTATCGCAAGCCAAGATACATAAGATCCAGGAAGTATTTAACCTCAAATGTTCATATATATATAAATACATATCCAAAGAAATAGGTCCCGCTGCCTTTAATGTACTTGAGAAGTGTTTTAAAGATACGAAATCCCACCTGTCACCATATTCCCAGGATATAAGTTTAAATAATGAAGGTAAGTTCGAACTCCAATCCGCCCTAAAAACCAACCGCTCTCAGCTGGAAAAGGATTCCCAACAGCTATTTCTGAAGGATTTAAACGAAATATTAGCCGCAGAAATCCTGGCGGTAAAAAAATCTTTGGGAAATGAACATGAGTCAGTTTTAGTAAAAAATTTAGAAAAAATAGGCATATGAAAATATCACGAAAACAAATCTTAAGCCTCCTGATATTTACTACTTTGCTTGTCATTCTTTTTTTAATCAAAATTGTTATCTAAAGCCAAAAACCTGCTAATAATTCTGGGGCCTACAAGTGTAGGTAAAAGTTCGACAGCTGTAAAAATAGCGCATGAGTTTTCAGGAGAGATCATCAACTGCGATTCCAGGCAAGTCTATAAAGGTTTTAATATAGGAACAGACAAGATTTCTAAAGAAAGGCAGGAAAACATTCCTCATCACCTCCTGGATATAGCAGAACCTTCAACTCAGTTTACAGCTGCAGCATTTGTAAAGCATACTTTAAAAGCAGCTGATGCCATTCTGTCAAAAAATAGACTTCCCATTATAACCGGAGGGACAGGCCTGTATTTAAAAGCTCTTATTGAAGGCCTATTTCCAGAGAGAAAAAAAGACCACTACGTCCGGCGGAGGTTAGAAAAGGAGGCAGATACATATGGGCTTAAAACCCTTCGTCAACAACTTAACCAAGTTGACCCTGCCTACGGGGAAAAAATCGGAGAAAACGACCGGGTGCGTATTATCCGGGCACTGGAAGTCTATTATACAACCAACAAACCTATATCCGAACATTTTTCCAAAACAGAATCTTTTGTGAAGAACTTCAATGTCATTAAAGTCGGATTAAAAATAGAACGAGCAGAATTATATAATAAAATAGAAAACAGAGTGGATAATATGTTCAACCGAGGAATCATCAATGAGGTTCAGGACCTGCTGTTAAACGGCGTCAGCGAAGACTCCCCCCCTTTTAAAGCACTTGGTTACAAGCAAGTGTTATTGTACCTTAAAGAAAAAATAAGCCTGCAGGAAGCTATATACTTGACCAAAAGAGACACACGCCATTATGCCAAAAGACAAATAACATGGTTCAGAAAAATGGAGGGCATAAAATGGTTTTCTCCCGCAGATATTTCAACTATGAAAAAATTTATTAAGAGCAAGCTGATCTAATCTGGATTATTCACGAGCCAAGCTTACCGAAGATACGAGGCACAGGGTATGAAGCTGTGGCAAAGGCGGAAAATAGAAAATGGTAAATGGTAAATGGTAAACCCGTAAAATATTAGTCGAAAGAATTGGATCTAATGAAGTTCTGATGTGGCTGAAGCGACATTGAAGATTTAGCCTTCTGATGAGGCTTTTCGAGGGAATCCGACCTAGTCGGACGCTGAGTATGTCTGACCCACGGACGGGGGGAGTTACGCAAGCGCCGAGAAAAATGAAGAAGAATGGCGTTAAAAATCTGAAGCGAGCCCAAGCCACACCTGAATTTCATCTTTTACTGCGAACACCCTGTAACAAAGTAGATGCGGTGAGATCGGCTCGCCTGAAAAGTAAAAAATGTCGATTACAAATAGAAATTATATTGTGAACGAAATGTTAAATTGAGTTACTGTAGGAATCAATGTAAAATACTGATTAAAAAAGAGGTATTATACATATCGACATTTTTTATGAATAGTCCAGGTTAAATGGAAAAAGCAATACTAATACATATCGCAATCGACAAACACAAGAAGTACGAAGCACAGGATTCGATGCGGGAGCTGAAAGGGCTGACCAAGGCTGCCGGTGCCAAAGTAGTGCGGGAGGTCTTCCAATTCCGTTCCCGAATCAATCCTAAATACCTCATCGGCGAAGGAAAAGTCAATGAGATCATTCAACTAAAAAAAGACCTGCATACTGACTTGATAATATTCGACCAAATACTAAGCCCTGTTCAGCAACAAAACTTGGAGGATAAAATTGACGGAAAAGTGCTCGACAGAACCCAGTTGATCCTTGATATATTCGCACAACGAGCCCGAAGCAATGAGGGAAAACTTCAGGTTGAACTCGCTCAGCTTAATTATCTACTTCCCCGCTTGACTGGCAAAGGCATAACTCTCTCCCGACTGGGAGGAGGGATCGGCACTCGCGGCCCCGGAGAAAAAAAGCTAGAAGAAGACCGCCGCAGAATCCAGAAAAGAATAACTAATATAAAATATTCTATATCAAAAATTCAAAAAAGACGTTCTCAACAAAGGAAAAGCCGCAAAAAAGGACCTGTTCCTGTCGTCTCTTTAGCCGGGTATACAAATGCCGGCAAGTCTACTCTGTTCAATCTACTGTCCAGGGAAAAAAGGCTGACCTCCTCACAGCTCTTTTCAACTTTGGATCCGGTCATCCGCAGAGTATCTTACCCTGACGGCCTTTATTTTTTTCTGAGTGATACAGTTGGGTTAATAAAAAAACTCCCCCTTGAGCTTAAAACCGCCTTTAGAGCAACCCTGGAAGAAACCCAGGATGCAGATTGTATCGGCCATATCATTGATATCACTTCGCCTCAATATATGGACCAAATTAAAGCTGTAGAAAATATTCTTTTTGAACTCGATACTACAAATATTCCCGTGATAAAAATTTATAACAAAATTGATCTGCTGACAAACAAAACCGGTTTGCTTAAAAAAAACCTTAGTTCCGACAATGAAACAGTCTATATTTCTGCAAAAAGTGGCGACGGCATTCAATCTCTAAAAGAAAAACTGCGCCGGGTTTTATTTAAAGAAAAGCAAATTTTCTCTATAAAAATCCCTAAATCTCATAAAAAAACAATTCATTCTTTCCCTAAATGGCTAATTGTGTTAAAAAGAAGGGAAAACAATGAATATTATGAACTTAAAGTTATGGCTGAGCCAAAATTAATGATAAAATATATGGCTTACATACAAAGAGGAGAGTCAAATTGGTAAAAAAAACATCCAGTTTAATAATTTTGTCAACTTTGATACTCTGGTCGTGCGCTACTTTACAGCCGCCTCCACCAAATCTATACATAGGAAACCTGCCTCAAAATACAATAGCCAGATTATCCCTGGATGAACGGATTACCCTTGAAGATGCCTGGGAAAATTTAAAAACGGGAAATGGAAACAAGGCCCGTAAGATCATTTCTAGATTAAGCAGAGAAAACCCTCTCTATTTTTCAGTCCTGGGATATTCTTTTTATATACTGCATGACCTACAAAATGCAGAAGACTATTTTAAGGCATCAACCCAGGAATATCCGGATATTTCCCTTGGCCATATCGGGCTGGCGCAATTATACCAGGAAACAGGACGCAGTGACCTGGCCTTCACTGAATACCGGGAAATTTTAAAACAGGAACCAGAGCACCCCTGGGCAAAACCAAAATACGGAAAAATAAAACAAAGAAAAACCGAAGAAGCCTTAGACGATGCTAAAACTTTATTTGCCAGAGAAGAAATAGAAGCCGCCAAGACTTCTTATTTGAGAGCTCTTTATTATTCACCTAAAGCAACAGAGCCTCATCTTGCTCTCGCAAAGATATATAATGCTGAAAACAAACCCAAAAATGCATTGGTCCACCTTAAGGCAGCCTATTCCAATAAAACAAAAGATAAAGAAATACTGGAAGTTTACGGAGAAACTCTTTTTTTGGCAGATGAACCCTCCAAAAGCCTGGAAATGTATGAAAATCTCCTGGAACTTGATCCGAAAAACCAGAAAGCCAAGGATAGGATTGAAATACTAAAAAACCGGCTCGGAATATTTGAACTTCCCAGCCAGTATAATGCTATTCCTTTATCCGATGCTGTAACAAAAGAACAAATGGCAGCTATTCTGGATATAAAGTTTAAATCCATCATAGAATCTCCTCCCGGAAAGCCCCCCATTATTATCGACATCTCGACTTCATGGGCAGCAAAATATATCATCAAGATATCCTCTTTGGGAATTCTCGATGTATACCCCAACCACACTTTTCAACCTAAAAAAATCATCAAGCGAGCAGAAATGGCTGAAACTATTTCTCTCCTTATAAACATCCTGAAGAAAAAGGGATATCGTTTTATCCAGCAAATACCTCCTGAAAAAATTCAGATTTCAGATATATCCAGAGACAACTTCTATTACCAGCCGATCATTAAGCTGATCTCTTATAATCTTTTAAGCCTCTCTCCAGGCAGAAAATTCAATCCCGATAAACCTGTATCAGGGCAGGAAGCAATTAAACTGCTGGATATCATTCTAGCTCTCATAAAATAGAAATGGATAGTCCAAATAGGGAACGAATTATCAACATCCCTAATTTATTAAGCATATCCAGAATTGTCCTTATTCCTGTATTTCTCTATATGATATTAAACCGGAATAACATAGGAGCTCTGATCGTTTTTTTTATCGCAGCTTCCACTGATATGTTGGACGGAATGGCAGCACGTCTTTTAAAGCAGAAAACAAAACTAGGTGCACTACTCGACCCTGCAGGTGATAAAGCTTTGATGTTTGCTGTTTATACTATTCTCTCTATTTCATCAATAGATCTGTTAAACACTATCCCCCCCTGGCTGATGATTGCTGTAATCAGTAGGGATTTATATATCGTGACCGGAGCTTTTATCCTCTTTAAACTGACAGGACAAAAATCCTTCTCTCCGACCTCCCTAGGGAAATATTGTACAGCTCTTCAAATGGGGCTTTTGCTATTTGTTCTCCTTTTTAATGCCCTCGCCCACAAACCAGGTTTCCTTGCCTGGTTATATCTACTAACACTTACTCTCACAGTTCTCTCAGGGTTACACTACACTTATATCGGCATTACCTGGTTTAAGGAATATAAAAGCAAATAACCTTACCCTGAAGTCAAATACTTTTATCAATAAAACCTTTACGGAGAGTCTTCCAGAGAATCTTCATGTCAAGAGTCCAAGACCAGTTCTGAATATAATAAAAATCGTATTCAAGACGCTTGTCAAAATCAGAATCCTGACGCAGTCCATGCACCTGAGCCCAGCCGGTTATTCCTGATTTGACTTTATGCCGGAGCATATATTTTGGGATCCGGTCACGGAAATCCTTGACAAAAACCGGCCTTTCCGGCCTGGGGCCGACCAAACTCATTTCCCCTTTTAGAACATTATAGAGCTGGGGTATCTCATCAATACTGAACTTCCGCAGTAAACGGCCGATCTTTGTGATCCGTTCATCTTCAGGAGAAGACATCACCGGCCCGGTTTTATCCTCTGCATCACATATCATGGTTCTAAATTTATGTATAATAAAATCTTTCCCATCCAGACTCACTCTTTTTTGATGGTATAAGATCGGCCCTCTGGAAGTCATTTTAACCAGCAGAGCTGTCACCAGAATAAAAGGAGAGAGAAGGATCAAGAGGAAGGCTGAAGCAGCAAGGTCCACAACTCTTTTAACAATTAACATCATACCGCGCATAGGAGGTTCATCCACACTTATAACAGGGAATCCGTCCAGGTCCTCGATCCTGGCTTTTAGAGTCAAAAGCTGGAAAAGGTCAGGGATCAATCTCACATTGACAATGAACCTATCAACAATCTTTAGGGTCTCTAGAATGCGGGGATAATTATTCAGATCCAGGGCTACGTAGACTTCGCTGATATTCTCCTTTTCTAACACGTATTCAAGGTCCCCCAGCGGGCCAAGGACCTTTACTCCGCCATTTACGGCAACCTCTTCACCTTTTTTTATCTCGTTATCCAGAAAACCTTTTACTATAAAACCAAGGTCCTTATACTGAGCAAGTTTCTGAGCAACTGATCTGCCCATCTTTCCAGCGCCTACAATAAGTACGCTTTTAAGATTTAAACCACGAGCATAACGTCTTTTCATAAAAAAATATATCTGGTGCCTAAGAATAGAAATCACTAATATTACACTTATAAAATAGAGTACCAGAAACCAATGTGATAAAGTAAAGGTCATCCTGAATAAAGGCGCATCTCCCTGGCTATAAGCATTTAGATACCCCATAACAGCCTGAACAAACAAAATGGATAAAACTGCATTAAGGGATATATAAATAAAATCATCAATACTGGTTCGTTTTAGGCGCGTCTTATAAAAACCTTGTAGGAAAAATACCGTCAGATGAGCGATAAGGAATAGAGGAAAAACCATTATATATGGGTTTAAAGGAGGAATTCCTTTTGCCGGGTCAATAGGCAAAATGTATCCATAGAATCTAAAAGCATAAGACCAATAATAGGATATAAGGATAGCAATAATATCACTTAGGATATACAAGCCGACAAGGCCGCTTCTCTGTCTTCTAATCATCTTGCTCTCTAAACCGCCTCCATTTTTCCCGCAGATATGCGGAAATCGATTCTTTAAACTTCTCACGGGAAAAATTTAAGGCATTCTCTCTTATCACTTTTTTATTAAATGAAAGATGTTTGAATTTGTCAAGGGCAACAAGCAAGCTTGATGCTTTTAGTTTAGGGAAAAAAACACCTGTTTTCTCAGCAATAACCGTCTCTGTAGCACCTCCCCGCATATAAGCAATAACCGGAACACCACAGGCCTGTGATTCCAAAACATTGATTCCAAAATCTTCCTCTCCCGGCAATATAAGCGCACGAGCTCCTCTGTATACATGCAGCAGGCCAAGCGGATCTAATGACCCCAAAAATTCAATATTGGCCTTAGCTGTTTTTTTAAGTTTCTTATAATCAGGTCCCTGTCCGACAATTTTAAGTGCATCCCCACTCTGGTTGAAAGCCTCTATAGCAAGTTCCAACCGTTTATAAGGCACTAGGGCTGAAACAATCAAAAAATAGTTTTCCTGCTTATCCCCAGGTTGAAAAAATTGTGTGTCCACAGGAGGATGAATAACTTCTGCAGAACGCCGGTAATATTTTTCTATTCTTTTAGCTACTGTTTTTGAATTAGCGACAAAATGATCTACCCTGTCGGCAGATATGGAATCCCACAGCCTTATTTTATGAATGACAGGAGGAATTAGAAAACGGGAGAATATCCCAAGTTTGTCTTGCGAAAAATATGAAAAATAATGGTTCCAGGCATACCTAATAGGAGAATGAATATAACTTATGTGCAGGGCATCAGGCCTTGGGATGACTCCTTTTGCAACACAATGGGAACTTGAAATTATCATGTCATATTCCTGCAAATCGAACATCTCTATCGCCAGAGGATACAAAGGAAGGTAAGAACGGTACTTTTTTTTGAGAAATGGGAATTTTTGGATAAAACTGGTGACAATACGCTTGTTTTCAATATCCTCGATCTGGCTTCCGGGAAAGTGAATTAGTGTATAAATAGGTGCATCCGGGAATATCTCAGAGAAAACTTCAAGCACTTTTTCTCCCCCCCTCTGGCCTGTCAGCCAGTCATGCACAAGGGCGACTTTAATGTTTTCCATTAAAACTGATTATAAAAAGCAATGCAAAGATTGTCAAACCGGAACATTTACAGGTCGTGAATAATTCAGGCAAGTTAACCTGATTCTTTTTGCCGCTTACTTAATCAATCACACAGCTTTTTTAATAATACCGACATATCTTCTGCGGCTTTCCGCCAGGAAAAACGGGGTTTTATTTTCCTGAACCGGGCCAAGATCTCCTCCCGTTCCTTAACTTGAGTCAAAGCAGCTTTTAAAGTATTTTTAATTACATCGACATCAGGTTGCTCAACCATAAAAGCAGTATTACTATATATCTCCTTTAGAGAAGTCCGGTTTAAAAGCACCGGAACAGTCCCGCAGGAAAGGGCTTCAAGAGGAGGCAGGCCAAAGCCTTCATATTCAGAAAGATAGACAAACAAATCCAGGGATGAAAAAAATACCGGTAATTCATCATCAAGAATGCCGGATTCCCATAATATCCATTCCTTTTCTAAAAGCTGAGGGATATTCTGAGGGGGATAAGTTAAGTCTTTCCCGATAACATACAAAAGCACTTCGGGAAATTCCTCCCTGAGAAGCCGGACCGCATCCACTAGTTCAGGGATATGCCGCCGGTTGAAAATCGAGCCAAGGAACCCTATGATCTTTTTTCCCTTTAAGCCTTTGTTCTCTTTCCATCTTTCAATTTCTCCGGCTGAAGACTTGCGGAAAATGGCATCTGAGCCGAGCTGAATAAGTTTGACTTTCTGGGGAGAGATATGAAAATATCTTAAAATCTCAGCTTTAGAAAAATCCGAACCAGTAACTATTCTATCGGCTTTTTTTATACTCCTTTTAACCAACCAGTGTTTCTTTATAGTTTCCCTTCTGGGAAACCATTCGGGGTGAGATATAAAGGATATATCATATTCAATCAGAACGGAAGTGTAAGGGGAATAAATAGGCAGAGTATAATTGGACGCAATCAAAATATCAGGGCGGACAGCCTTTAATCTCTTGCGAAAGGGTCCATTCTGCCATCTGAAATAACCGTTGTCAGGGAGGACTATATGCTGAATTATATTCGTCTTTTTGTATCCCTTGTATTTTTCACATGATAAAGCATGAAACTCATCCTCAGGCATAATGTCAGCAAGTTCTGTTAAAAGACTACTTGTAACCCTGCCAACCCCAGTCATTGGGCGCTTGACTTCATAACAGTCCACTGCAACCTTCATGTTATTCTCCCACGCCTGCAATTGTTTTGTAAAAGTCCAAGGTTTCAACAGCGGTTTTTTCCCAGTTAAAGTCCTTGCTTCTTTCCTTCCCCCTGACGATTAATTTCTTTTGTAAACTTTTATCCTGCAAAACCTCAATAACCCTTCCTGCTATTGATTCCGGACTATTAGGATCAAAATAAAGGGCCGCAACATCTGCAATTTCCGGCAAAGCTGAAACTCCCGATACAAGCAAAGGCAACCGGCTGGCCATCGCCTCAAGCAAAGGCAGCCCAAAACCTTCACACAATGAGGGAAACACAAAAAGCGAGGCCAGATTATAAAGACAGCGCAATTCTTCCCTCGGCAGGTAATCAAGGGTCTTCACCCAATCCTCAAGCTGGTTTTTTAAAATTAAGGCCTTCACCTTAGGGTAATCACTTCCTTTCCGGCCAGCTATGACAAGCGAAATCTTTATGTGTTTTTTATGAACTATTTTTAGTGCCTTAATAAGGCTGGTGAGGTTTTTCCGAGGCTCAATCGCTCCCACAAATAAAAGAAAATCTGAGGGGAGTGCGTGTTTTTTTATTACCCTATCCATCCTGCTGGCAGGAACCTCGGAATAAAAATCCAGGTCAGTTCCATGATAAATTACTTTAACCTTTTCTTCATCAATAACAAATCTGTTTAAGAGTTGTTCTTTGACAAACTCGGAAACAGCAATCACTCCGTCCGCTTTCTGAATAGACGATGCGACCCTTTTGGGGAAATTTTTTCGCGTGTCTTTATCGGTCAATTCCGGAGAATCCACAAAAAACAGATCGTGGACGCTAATAATTTTTTTTCCCCTTGTAGGAAGGATCAAGGGGGTGGGTGAATGAGTCAGATCAAGTCTTTTTTTAAAAAAATAATCCAGAGGCGGGAATAACAATCTGTACCAGAAAAAATTAATCGCCTCCACAGGATAATGGAAATCCCGAAAATTCACTCTGGTAAAAGCTGGGATTTTATTCACAGAAAAACGGTCCTTTAAAGAAGAAGAGAACAAAAAATACTCATTTTCCCGGTCGATTTTTGCTAAAGAAAACAGTAGGTTTCTAAAATAGACTCCAATACCAGTCTCTTCCTTGAGAAATGGACGCAGGTCGAATCCTATTCGCATTTTGTGTAAATGTATGCTCTGGAAAATAAAATGTCAAGAATCAGGGCAGCCGGAGTTGCCCCCCTTTCTTTAGTTGGCAGGATATTTCCGTTGCACTTTTTGAGCGACCTTAATAGTATTCATATGAATAGAAACGGTATCTTCAATATCATATGCATATCCACCGGCCAGGACAACAACTACCGGTATCCTTAGCTTGCGGGCATTTTT
>JAUWNW010000116.1 GCA_030612445.1 Candidatus Aminicenantota bacterium | reverse complement strand
TTTTTTTACAGCCGCAGGATCGGCAGGTCTCCTCAGGGGCATGTGTATTCTGATGGCTATGTAGACTATCCTGAGTGGACGACAATATTGGGTGCGGCAAAAGTGACTGGTAAGATCGGGAATGGCTGGAATATGGGATTTCTAAATGCATTTACAGAGCGGGAATATGGGACTATCGAACTCAACCAAAAGCGTTGGGGGGAGGAAGTCGAGCCTTTTTCATATTACGGAGTGCTCAGGACGCAGAAGGAATTCAATGATGGTCAGCAAGGCTTAGGGTTTATTGCCACTTCTGTACTGCGGAACCTTAGAAGTGAGGGGTTGGAAAACAGATTGACCCGTAATGCTTTGAGCCTGGCTTTTGACGGCTGGACTTTTCTTGACAATGACCGCACCTGGGTTATAACCGGCTGGTGCGGGGGGACAAGGATATCAGGGAGCAAGGAAGCAATCACCAGGATACAGCTTTCCTCCCTGCATTATTTTCAGCGCCCGGATATTGACTATGTCAGCTTGGATGAAAATGCCACAACTCTCAGTGGTTGGGCCGGCCGGGTTTTCTTAAACAAACAGAAGGGGAATATAGTGTTTAATGCGGCCCTGGGTGCTATTTCGCCGGGATTTAATGCCATGGATATGGGCTATCATACCCGCGGGGATGTAATAAACGGGCATATCATGGCCGGGTATCAGACTTTCCATCCCGGCAAGATCTTTCGTAATTGGAAACTCACGCTGGCGACTTATCAGGGTTATGATTTTGGCGGGAATAGAACAGATGAATATTATAATTTTAATGCTTCCGGTCAGTTTCTCAACTATTGGAAAAGCACTTTTTATCTTAGTTATGATCCGGTAAGATACAGCCATTATTTTACCCGGGGAGGGCCTATGGCGCTCTATCCCTGGGGTTTTATCCGCCGCCTCAGTATCAGCAGTGACAATCGCAAGCCCTTTGTTTTAATAGTTTCAGGTCATTATAGGACTCATCCTCACGGCTCTTATAATTGGTCGCTAACTGCTACTCTGCGCTGGAAGCCAAGAAGCAATCTCAGCCTTTCTATCGGGCCGGGTTACTCTTGGCGCCATTCGGTCGGGCAGTATGTAGCTTGTATTGAAGATGAGCTTAAAACTGAAACATACGGGGCAAGGTATGTCATGTCGGATGTCATTCAGGAAACTATGCCCCTAGAAGTCCGGGTCAATTGGACCTTTTCTCCCAGGTTAAGCTTACAGGCTTATTTGCAGCCTTTTATCGGAGTTGGTGATTTTTTTAAGTTTAAGGAACTGGTGGCAGCCCGGACATTTGACTTTGATTATTATGCTGAAGGCGATTCCTCTATTGTGTTAGAAAACAATACATATGCTGTTGACCCTGACGGGCCGGGACCTGCTCAGGAATTCTTCTTCAGGAATCCTGATTTCAACCTTAAATCTCTGCGTGGGACTATTGTGCTGCGCTGGGAATATAAACCGGGCTCAACCTTTTATGCAGTCTGGACCCAGAACCGAGCTGATTATTCCTATCCAGGTGATTTTCAGGTTGGCCGTGACCTCCAAGCCATTTTCAATGCAACCGGGGAAAATATTTTCCTTCTGAAGTTTAATTATAGGTTCAAGCTGTAACAAGCATCAGGTCAATTGATCCGAAAACACGTGTATTTTCCCCAGCGGGGAAATCCCTGTCTTTCGCAGGGACTTACCCGTATCCATACCTCACAACTTTTGTAAGCCTGAATAAAATTGGAAGGGAATTCCTGTGTTATTGTCAGTATTGCTTTCATATTTAATTTGAATTAAACTGAGTACTAAATAATGTGAGCTATAAATTTTGAGTTACTATTATGCCTTTTAAAATATTCGCTGCAGACAGCAGCCCCTCGGCTCTTAAAGCATTACACTTGGCGTTTTTGGATACAAATTATGACCTTTATACTTCTGAGGATGGGATAGAAGCGCTGGAGATCCTTATGCAGATCGATCCGGATGCAATCGTTCTGGGGCTTTCACTTCCCCGCAAAGATGGGTATGAAATAGGTGATTTTTTAAAAAAGGGCGAACAGTTTAAGGATAAACCCCTTATTTTTCTTCAAGATGCTTTTCAGGAGCCAGATGAGGAAAAATTAAAATCTTTAAAATATGATAAACTTTTCAAGAAGCCTTTCGACTCAGAAGAGGTTGCCTCTGCCATAAGAAAGCTGGTGGGCGAGACCAAAGCTCCGGACACCCTTCCGGAGGAACCCGATGCTCAAGAAGTTCAGGAAAACACATCGGAAGGGGATAGCGCACATATGGGCTCGGGGAAGGAACTGGAGGAAGCAGTTATGGAGAAGGTTAGACAGGAGATTCTGCAGATGGAACATGAACTGGAAAAGCGGATTATAGCCCGCCTTAAGTCGTAAGAGTAATAGCATTATAGACGAGAAACTGGTAAAATAGCTCTTGCTTAAAATTCAGACATGAAGAAAAAAATAGAGTTAGAAAAAGCATATAATCCAAAACCTGTGGAAGAAAAGTGGGCTGATTTTTGGATCGAAAAGAGGCTGTTTAGTCCAGATAGCACTTCTTCCCGGAAAAAATTTTCTATGGTACTTCCTCCTCCCAATGTAACCGGTTCTCTTCACATGGGACATGCCTTCTGTTTTACTTTACCCGATATTATTGTCCGATGGCGTAGAATGCAGGGATATGATGTCCTCTGGTTACCAGGTACTGATCATGCCAGTATCGCAGTTCATAATGTTATCGAGAAAAAGCTTGCTCAGGAAGGTATAGAAAAAGAAAAAGTAAGCCGCGAAAAATTCATGAAGATAGCCTGGGAGTGGAAGGAAAAATATGGCGGCAAGATAGTCCACCAGTTGAAAAAGCTGGGTTTTTCTCTTGACTGGACCCGGGAACGGTTTACTATGGATAAAGGTTTTTCCCGGGCGGTCAACAAAGTTTTTGTGGATCTCTATCGGGAAGGACTTATTTATCGAGATTATTATCTTGTAAACAAGTGTCCGCATTGCAATACAGTTCTTTCTGATATTGAGATAGAGCATAAGGAATTAAAATCAAAGCTTTTTTATTTCAAATATCCGATCCTGGATTCAGATGACTATGTGGTTGTAGCTACTACTCGGCCTGAGACTATGTTGGGGGATACAGCAGTAGCCGTGCACCCTGAGGACCTGCGCTTTAAGCATTTGCACGGGAAAAAAGTCTTGCTTCCCCTTGTGGGTAGAAAAATACCGGTAATAACGGATGAGGTGGTTGACAGAGAGTTTGGGAGCGGGGTTGTTAAGGTAACGCCTGCCCATGATCCGGTGGATTTTGAGATGGGAAAACGCCATAACCTTGAACAAATCATCGTCATTAACGGTTCCGGAATCATGACTGAAGCTGCGGGTAAAAAATTCCAGGGACTTGACCGCTTTGTATGCCGGGAAAATGTTCTTGAAGCCTTAAAAAAAGAGGGACTGCTTGAAAAAACTGAGGACTACCAGCATGCAGTCGGTCACTGCTACCGTTGTAAGACTGTTATCGAACCACACCTCTCCTGGCAGTGGTTTGTAAAGGTAGAACCGCTGGCTCGGGAAGCGATTAAGGTTGTGGAAGATGGAAAGATAGAGTTTATTCCTTCCAACTGGACCAAAACTTATTATGAATGGATGTATAATATTCATGACTGGTGTATATCCCGTCAACTTTGGTGGGGGCACCAGATCCCGGCTTGGTATTGTCAGGACTGTAAACAGGTCAATGTGGCTGAAAAGAAGCCGGCTAAATGTGGGGAGTGTGGGGGCAGCAATCTGTACCAGGATGAAGATGTTTTGGACACTTGGTTCAGTTCAGCTCTCTGGCCGTTTGGAACATTGGGATGGCCTGAAAAGACAGAGGATTTAGAAAATTTTTACCCAACTGATCTTATGTCTACCGGTTTTGACATCATATTTTTCTGGGTGGCCCGCATGATCATGATGGGGCTCAAATTCATGGGTGATATTCCCTTTAAACATGTCTTTATCAATGGATTAGTCAGGGATTTTGAAAGGCAAAAGATGAGCAAATCTATTGGTAATATCATTGATCCTCTGGAGATGATAGACAAATACGGCACAGATGCCTTGCGGTTCACTTTGGCAGCGCTGGCGATTCCGGGGATGGATATATCTCTTTCTGAAGAGCGCATGGCTGGGTATCGTGCATTTGTCAATAAAATATGGAATGCTTCGAGATTTGTATTGATGAATCTGAAACAGAGCGAATATATGGTCAAGGAGGAGGAGCTGACTCTGGTTGACCGTTGGATAAGGAGCCGGGTGACAACAATAACCCGGGAGATGAATGAATCCCTGGAAAAATATAAGTTTTATGAAGCCGCTGATAAAATATATCATTTTATCTGGCATGAATTCTGCGATTGGTACCTTGAGCTGGTAAAGCCTGAATTGAAAGCGGGTAACAATACAAGTTACGCCGTTCTGATTAATATGCTTGATAGAATACTAAAGCTGCTGCATCCATTTATGCCTTTTGTGACTGAGGAGATCTGGCAAAAACTTCCGGGAGCTGGAGAATCGCTGGTTACCGCTGAATTTCCGGCAGAAGAGGATGCCTGGCGCAATAAAGATGCAGAAGATGTGCTTGACCAACTGCAAAAGTTGATTATTGAAATTCGGACTATTAAGGCTGAGAATCGCATTCCTCCTCGAAAAGAGATCGATCTTTGGGTTAAAGCCGGGAATATAGCGGAGAAACAGATCGTCAGGGAGAATCAGAAATACATTCAGTTTCTGGCCAGGGTGCGGTCTATAAAGAATATGGAAGAATTTCCACGGGGGAAGAAGTTTCTTAAGGGAATTGCCGGTGATTTAGAAATTGGGATTCCCTTGACAGAAGGACTTGTCGATCTGGGAAAGGAGCAACAACGTCTAAAGAAAGAGCTGATAAAGGTAGAGGCAGAGACTGGGAAAATACAAAGCAGGCTGGAGAATAAAAATTTTTACAGCCGGGCTCCACAGGAAGTTTTCCGGAAAACCGAAGAACGCCTGCATGAACTTCAAGACAAACAAGAGAAACTGCATAAAAACTTGAAACACATAAACTCCCTTATGGAGTGATGTCTATGTTATTAGCTATTGATATTGGCAACACGAATATTGCTGTAGGAGTATTTAAGGGAAAAGAGTTGGTTGAACACTGGGAGTTGAAGTCTGAATCTGCAAAGACGAGTGATGAGTATGCTGTAACTTTAACCGGGTTTTTTTCCCTTGCCGGATTTGATGTCCGGAAAATAGATGCAGTAATTATTTCCAGTGTTGTGCCGCCGCTGACTCCTAATTTTCAGAGATTAAGCCATGATTTGTGTCAGGTGAAGCCTTTGATTGTCGGTCCTGGATTGAAGACAGGAATGCCTATTCTTTATGAAAATCCGGCTGAAGTAGGAGCAGACAGTATTGTATCGTCTGTTGCAGCATATGCTAAAATTAGGGAGGCATGTATAGTGGGTGATTTTGGGCCGGCAACGACATTTGATGCGATTTCTTCAAAAGGAGAATATTTAGGGGGAGCAATAGCCCCTGGAATTCAGATATCGTCGGAGGCTTTGTATTTAAAAACAGCAAAATTACCACGTATTGAAATTAAAAAGCCGGAGAAAGCAGTAGGTCGCACAACAGAAGCCAGTATGCGGTCTGGAGTATATTTTGGCTATATTGGTCTTATCACTCATATTATTGAAAAGATCTCAAGCGAACTGAGAGGAGCTGTTCGTGTTATTGTCACGGGAGGATTTGCATCCTTGTTCTATGAGGAGATCGAGTCTATAGGTTCTTATGAACCCTATCTTGTCTTGGAGGGTCTAAGAATTATTTACCAGCTAAATGCAACTTAACCTAAACTATTCATGAGGATGGAAATATCAGAAAAAGAGCAGTATTTTCGCTTGATCTCGCGTCGTTTTTTGAGTCTGCGCGGTGCTCCTTTTTTTTTATCCTCTAAAGAACTGGACCAAATTGAGAATTGGCTTCAAACAGGAATTCCCTTGAGGGTTGTCTTAGAAGGAATCCAGTTTGCTTATGAAGATTTTCGGAAAAAGCCTGTTCGTAGGGGAAGAAAATTACACCTTGGATTCTGCGATGCAAGGGTTTTCAAATCATTTAAGCAGTATAAAGATCGAAAAGTTGGGCTGAAACAAAAAGTCGATAATGAGGATGATAAAAAAGAAACAGTAAAAATAGAGGCGGAGGCATTCTTAGGGAAAATGCCTGAGGATGTGGCATATCTGAAGGCTGTATATTTTGAGGCGGTTAAAGAGTTGTCCCGGGAGACATTCAATGAAGACAACCTGGAGCATAATGATGAAAAGATAGAGGTTTTGCTATTGATGAATGCTCCTCAGGAAGAAAAAGATAAAGCTGAAGAATATGCCCGAAGGGAGCTAAAAATACTTGATGCAGGGGAATTAGGCAGGGTAATTAATCTGAAAATTATTAAATCAATGAGAGATAAGTATAAAATTCCCTATGTATCGCTTTATTATTATTGAAATATGCCTGAATTATGATTAAAAAAATCCTAGACCTTCTTAATAAAAACAAGCAGGGATTAAGCTTTCAAAGAATTGCCCGGGAGCTTAATCTGCTTCAGAGAGAGAAATTTCTGCTTAGAAAGAGACTTTATGCTCTGGAGAACAAAGGTGCCATTTTAAAGGCCAAGCGAAAATATTTTGTCCTGCCTGAGTCAAGATTGGTTCGGGGAAAATTAGTCAGTGTAGGCAGAGGATATGGTTTTGTTAGGCAAGAGCAAGACCCTTCCCGGGACATTTTTATTCCAGGCCGGCATTCAGGAGGAGCATTGCTGGGGGATATAGTTGAAGTTGTATGTCAGGAAACAGCAACAGGGAAAAAGCCGGAAGGAAAGATTGTCCGGATAGTAAAGAAAGGTAGAAAAATAGTCATAGGAATCTTTAAAGAGCGCTGGGGGCAGCCTTTTTTTTTGCCTTATGAAGCACCTTCTTTTGATGAAATTCCTCTTAAATGCCGGACTGACGTTAAAGTCGAGCCCAATTTTGTTGTGGAAGTAGACAGGGATACATGGTGTATTAAAAAAGTACTGGGTAAACCAGAAACTCCAGGAGTAGATATTAAAGTTATTAGCGCCAAGTTTGAACTATCCGATACATTTTCGGCAGAGGCCCTAGCTGAAGCAAATGAGACTTCATCCCATATTACACCCCAAGAAAGGGAAGGCCGAAGAGATTTTAGGTCCTGGCGAACGGTCACTATTGACGGCGAGGATGCCCGGGATTTTGATGACGCTGTGAGCATAAAGAAACTGAAAAATGGAAACTTATTGCTGGGAGTCCACATTGCTGATGTTTCTTTTTACGTTAAACCGGATTCCTTCCTCGACCAGGATGCATATTTCAAGGGAACCAGCGTTTATTTTCCAGAAACGACTTTTCCTATGCTGCCGGAAAGGCTTTCAGCTGATATATGCAGCTTGCGGGAAGGAGAAGAGAGACTGGCGTTTTCTGTATTGCTGGAAATAAACAAGAGGAGCGAAGTTGTCAAATCAGATTTTTTGCCTTCCATCGTAAAATCGGACGCCAGGATGACGTATAATTCTGTTTTTAAGATATTTTCCGGCGAAAAAAAGGAGATAAATAAATATTCCAGCTTTGTTCCTGATTTATTGTATATGCGGGAACTTGCGGACTGCCTCAGGGCAAAACGGGTCAAAGAAGGAAGCTTGGATTTTGAACACCCGGAGCCGCAGCTTATATACAAGGGAAATGTCCTCTCGGGAGTTACTTCTTTAGAACAAAATGAGGCTCACAGACTCATTGAGGTGTTTATGGTAGCGGCTAATGAGGCAGTGGCTGCTTTTTTGGTTAATAAAAAGGCTCCCGCCCTTTTCAGGGTCCATCCACCTCCTGCGCTGGCTGATCTGGAAAAACTGCGCTCCATATTATCTCATTTCGGGTTATCGTGTCCCCCTTCTGATAAGATCAGAGGCAGCGACCTTCAATCAATTCTGGAAAGAGCCGCAGGAAGGCCGGAAAGCAAATTTATATCTCTGCAGGTCCTGAAAAGTTTAAGGATAGCGGTTTATTCAGCAGAAAATACCGGGCATTTTGGCCTGGGCAAGCTAATGTATACCCATTTTACCTCACCAATACGTAGATATCCGGATTTGATCGTTCACAGGGTTTTAAAAAAGACACTTTACAAAAGCAAGCCGGCGGAAAAATCACTTTCAGCTTTAGCCCGTTATTGTTCAGATCGGGAAAGGAAAGCAATGGAAGCTGAAAGAGAGCTTATAGAATGGAGGATCTACCGCTACCTGAAGACTCGGATGGGAGATGAGTTTGCAGGTATTATTGTTGATATTTCTAAATCAGGATTAATAGTCGAGTTGGGAGACTATTTTATTAGTGGTATTATATTTTTTAATGACCTGGAAGGAGATTATTATTATAGAGATAACAACTGCACCTTGAAAGGTAGAAGAACCGGAAAAAAATATGAATTGGGCGAAAGTCTCAGGGTTGCCCCTGTTGCAGTCGATCCGGATTTAAGGCGGATGACACTTCAGATAATGCATTAAGGATTAGATAATGGAAAATAAAGACAAAGCTTTTGTTTCGGGATTAATAAAGGAAAAAGGGAGCATGGGGTTGAGTGGGGAGGAGATCCTAAGACTTTCAGACCTGACTATGGAAGCGGCTATTCGTCTTTCCCAGGAATTGGAGGCAGATGGGGAGGTTAAGATACTCTCATTTTCTCCGCTTTTTATTGTTTCCCCTGCCAATTTTGACCTTCTCTGCAAAAAAGTATCTGTTTGGGTAGAAAAGGAATTCCAACAGAAGCCGGATTTGACTGGTTTATCTCCTGAAGATGTCAGAAAAAAATTCAAAATACACCCCAAAGTGTTGGAATTTAGCCTGAAATACCTTGGCCTTACAGGAAAGATCAATCGCAGAGGTGAATATATTGTTCCCTCCGGGTATAATTTGCCTGTTTCTTCTGAAGAGAAGAAACTTCTTGCTGAAATGGAAATCCTCTTGCAACAGGGAAAATTTCGTTCTGCTTCCCGGGAAGAACTGCAGAACCTGCTTGGAGTTTCTCCTGATAAATTGCAAAGGCTGATATCTCTCCTTATTGAGCGGAAAAAGATAGTGCAGGGAAAAGATGGTTTTCTTGTAGATTCCGAGTGGCTGGATGCCATAATCGCCAGAGTCAGGAACTTAGATAAAAAAGAATTGAGAGTGGCGGATTTTAAAAAAATGACTGGGCTTTCCCGAAAATATGCAATCCCTCTTCTGGAACTTTTAGATGAGATGAAAATAACTCGGAGGCGTGGATCTACCCGTGAAATCCTCTAACCTGAATCATTCATAAAAAATGTCGATATGGATGAAATTCAGGTGTGGCTTGGGCTCGCTTCAAATTTTTAACGCCATTCTTCTTCGTTTTTCTTGGCGCTTGCGTA
>JAUWNW010000195.1 GCA_030612445.1 Candidatus Aminicenantota bacterium | reverse complement strand
TGCCTTAAAGAAGGATGAGGGCGGACGGCATACGCCGTTTTTCACAGGGTATCGGCCTCAGTTTTATTTTCGGACAACAGATGTGACCGGTACTGTGAAACTGCCAAGTGGAGTAGAGATGGTCATGCCGGGTGATAATACAAATTTAGAGATGAGTTTGATTACGAACGTGGCGATGGAGAAAGGGCTTCGTTTTGCGATACGAGAAGGAAGCCGCACAGTAGGAGCAGGAACTGTAACTGAGATTTTAGAGTAAATAATAAGAGAAAATAAAGAAAGACTAAGAGAGAAACAAAGATGAGAGACATTATTATTCTTCAATGTACTGAATGTAAACAACGGAATTACAATACAACCAGGAATAAAAAACAGAATAAAGATAAACTGGAAATAAAGAAGTACTGTAAATTCGACAGAAAACATACTTTGCATAAAGAAGTAAAATAATTGGTTGATATGATTATTAGAAGGCTTGGCCTTGAGATCAAAGGAGGAATTACAATAAGATAAGGTGAGTAGCTCAACTGGCTAGAGCATCGGTCTCCAAAACCGGGGGTTGCGGGTTCGAGTCCTGCCTCACCTGCCAGAGAAAAATTGTATGGAGTAATAATAGATTACACAACAAATTATGGGAACTCAGAATACTTAATTCTCTAAGCAAGAAAACAACTTTATTTCATAAGGAAAAAGAATGACGAAAAAAACAAGATGGTATAAGCGATTTTTTCCTTTTCTAAGAGAGGTTAGATCTGATATTAAAAAAGTCACTTGGCCTTCTAAAAATGAAATATACAGTACAACTATTGTGGTCATTATTGCGACAATATTTTTCGGATTTTATTTATATTTTATGGACTTGATCTTTTCTTATGTGATCAAACAGATAGAATCCATATTATCATAAACTGAGTTATAAAATGGAAAAAAATTGGTATGTAGTTCACACTTATTCAGGATATGAAGAGTTTGTAGCTGAATCTTTACGCCAACGAGCAGCAGAGCTTAATATTGAAGATCAAATTGGAGAGATCATCATTCCTACTGAAGGCGTTGTTGAGATCAAAGAAGGGAAAAAAGTCGTTTCTACTAAACGATCTTACCCTGGATACTTATTAATAGAGATGGAGATGACTGACGGAAACTGGTTAATGATCCGGGATACACCTAAGGTCACTGGTTTTGTTGGCTCGGGCAAGAAACCTACCCACTTGAGTAAAGATGAAGTTAGCCAGATTGTAGAGCATATGGAGATTACGTCTGAAAAGCCGAAGCCAAAGCATTCTTTTGAAAAAGGAGAAGCAGTTAGGATTATAGATGGTCCGTTTTTTAATTTTAATGGAATTGTCGAAGAAGTAAATTATGAAAAAAATACACTTAAAGTAATGGTTACGATATTTGGCAGATCTACCCCTGTGGAACTGGAATTCTTGCAGGTTGAGAAAATATAGGAGGGAAAATGGCAAAACAAGTAGTTGCGGTTATCAAGCTTCAAATTGAAGCAGGTCAGGCAAGTCCAGCGCCTCCAGTTGGGCCGGCGCTTGGTCAGAATAATGTACCGATCATGGATTTTGTTCGGCAATTTAATGAGAAAACAAGCAAGATGGAGCCGGGAACATTGGTTCCAGTGGTTATTTCAGTTTTTAAAGACAGAAGTTTCAATTTTATAACCAAATCACCACCGGCTTCTTATCTATTAAAAAAAGCGGCAGGAATTGCTAAAGGTTCTGGAGAGCCAAATAAGGATAAAGTCGGAAAAGTCACGAAAAAACAACTAGAAGAAATTGCTAAGCTTAAAATGTCTGATATGAATGCTTTTGAATTAGAGGCTGCTGTGAAGATAATTAGCGGTACTGCAAAAAATATGGGACTGGAGATTATCAGTGGATAAAAGAGGGAAAAAATACAAAAAAGCAAAGGAATTAATTGAAAAAGAGCAATATACTCTGGATGAGGCTGTCAATTTGGTCAAGAAGCTTAGCTATGTCAAGTTTGATGAATCAGTGGATATTTCCCTTAACCTTGGGGTTAATCCAAAATATTCGGACCAGATGGTGCGAGGTACTATTATTCTCCCTCATGGAACAGGAAAAGCGAGTAAAGTGTGTGTTATTGCTTCTGGAGAAAAAGTCACTGAAGCTGAAAAAGCTGGTGCCGATTTTGTCGGAGGAGAAGATATAGTTGAAAAGATATCCAAAGGATGGGTCGAATTTGACGCGGTTATTGCGACTCCTGATATGATGCGAGGTGTAGGAAAGCTTGGCCGTGTTTTAGGCCCTAAAGGATTAATGCCCAATCCTAAATCTGGCACTGTAACATTTGATCTCGAAAAAGCTATTGGTGAGATCAAAGCTGGCCGGATTGAGTTTAGGGTAGACAAAAATGCTATTATTCATTCTCAAGTCGGCAAGGTTTCCTTTTCTGAGGATAAGTTGAAGGATAATATCAATGCTTTTATTAATGCAATCGTTCAAGCAAAACCAGCTTCATCCAAGGGAAAGTATATTAAAAGCATTCATATTTCTTCATCTATGGGTCCTTCCATTTGTTTAGCTGAAGATGTTTTGGAGATAAAAAAGTGAACATCAATCGTGAAAATAAAGTAAAGCAGGTCCTGGAACTTGCGAAGGTATTTGAGCAAAACAGTACATTATATCTTATTGATTATGAGAAGATATCTGTTACTAAGTCGATGGAGTTGAGGGGTCAATTAAGAGAGAATGATTGTTCTTTAAAGGTCATTAAGAATCGGCTTGCGCTAAGAGCTTTAAAGGATGAATTCCCTATAGAATTAAAACAGTATTTCCAAGGCCCTACGGCTATTGCTTTTACTGATAAAAATCCAATTATCCTAGCCAGATTACTTAAAAATTTTATGGTACAAAATAAGATTCTTAAGGTAAAAGCGGGATTGGTCGAAGGAGATTTCCTTTCCGAAGGACAATTCCCTGAAATTGCAAACTTAACTTCACGGGATGATTTATTGGCTAAACTGGGTTATATGATGGCTTACCCATTAACACAATTATTAAAGACTTGGCAAGCTCCTTTTAATAGTTTTGGCAGCATGTTAAGTCAATTAAAATCAAAAAAATAGAGTTGGAGGAAAAAATGCCGAAAGCACAAACAAAAGAGGCGAAAGATACTACTAAGGAAAAAAAGGAAAAAACTTATAAAGAGACAAAACTAACAAAAAAGCAGTTCTTTGAACACTTAGATAATCTGACAGTTATTCAGCTTGCAGATTATATCAAAGAGTTTGAAGAAAGATATGGCGTAAGTGCAGCCGCTGTTGCTCCTGCTGCTGCTCCAGGGGCTGGTCAGAACGATGCCCCCGCTGAGGAAGAAAAGGCGGAGTTTGATGTTATCCTGAAAGATTTTGGTGATAAAAAGATCAATGTCATCAAGACTGTAAGGGAAGTAACCAGCTTAGGCTTAAAAGAGGCCAAAGATCTGGTAGACAGTGCTCCTAAAGCAGTTAAAGAAGGGGTATCAAAAGAAGAAGCAGAAGAAATGAAAAAGAAATTTGAAGAAGTAGGAGCCGTTATAGAGCTGCAATAGATTGAAATCAAAAACCCTTCTGAGAGGGCAAATATGCAAAATGAATTAAAAAATGTTTACCGCAAAAGAGTGGATTTTTCTAAAATCGAAAACACTTTCCCTATACCTGACATACTGACTATCCAGAAGCAGTTTTATAGAAAATTTCTACAGATGGAGTTATTGCCTGAAGAAAGGAAGGATATT
>JAUWNW010000005.1 GCA_030612445.1 Candidatus Aminicenantota bacterium | reverse complement strand
CACAGGCGGAATACGGGGTAACATTGACAATTCACGAGTTGAGGCTGCCGCAGATACGAGGCGCAGGGGATGAAGCTGTGGTCCTTCACCGCGAATACCCTGTAACGAATCAGATGCGTTAAGATCGGCTCGCCCATAGGGTAAAAAGTGCCGCTGATAAAATAAGATATTGTTTTTTTTTGAATAAAGCAGCGGCAATTTTTATGAATAATTCAGGTTAAGAGCTGGCCTAGATACTGGTAAATCCCGGAGAAAGCCATCCGGAACAACGCGGGCATGGTTCCTCGAGAGAATCTCGAGGAGAGTGTTGTGAGGACAGGAAGGGATTTCCCCGCTGGGGGAAATCCCTGTCTTTCGCAGGGACTTACCATTATCCAGGCCCTTCAACTTTAGTAAGTTTAAAAATAAATGGAGGGAAGACCTATTTAATATCAGGAGTTCCCCCAAAAATTAGGGCAAGAAGCATGCAACCCTAATCATATCTAATAGTTACATAAAAACACAAGTGGAAAAGCAAAAAATGGGGGTACTTTTTTCTACTTATAAAGTAAGATGGGGCCTCAAGACGCCAAGCCCGAAGGCTTGCGTAAACTTATTTTACTGAGGAGGCCCCACATGCATTATGCCAGAACAGCTTCAAAATTGCGAGAGCAAATAATAAAATTTTCGGGGGTACTTTCTACTGGACTTCCCAAAGTTGGGCGTCGATTCATAGCTGAGGCCGTTTATGGGATACAAGCACGTCGTTGTGTTCGTCTTACTGAGATAGCCCGTGCTCTTGGGGAAAAGATACCCCTTAGGAAAACAGAGTATAGACTTTCCCGTCAACTAGGGAGGAGCAGACTTTACTCAAAGATAATCGACTCAGTACTGCAGATGGCAGCAGAATATATAAAAAAAGATAGTCTTCTTGTGATAGACCCGTCTGATATCCGGAAAAAATATGCAGAAAAGATGGAGCATCTGGCCAGGGTTCGTGATGGCAGTGAGGGCGAGATTGCCAATGGTTATTGGACATGTAATGTGATTGGAACCGAGATTGGGAAAACAAAGATAATACCGCTTTACACAAGGCTTTATTCTCAGGCCGGGCCTGATTTTCAAAGTGAAAACACTGAGATCCGCAAGGCTGTAGATAAAGTTTCCAGCTATACTCAAGGCCGTGGTATTTGGGTTATGGACCGAGGCGGGGACAGAAAGTATATCATCCATTACTTTTTATCTGAGAAGTTGCGTTTTATTATCCGTTCAACCGGAGAGAGGCATATAATTTATCGAGGCAGAAAGACATCTATTATGGATATAGCAAGAACGTGTCCTTTGCCTTATGCAGAAAGAATCGTCAAAGAAGATAAAGGTAAAGAGAGATTACATTATCTGGAGTTTGGTTATCGTCCTGTCAAACTCCCCGAGAGAAAAGAGAAACTTTATTTAGTTGTGATCCGGGGATTTGGCCAGAAGCCGATGATGTTGCTCACAAATATTAAGCTGAAGAAAAGCCGCAAATCTTTATGGAAAGTTGTTGAATCGTATATTAGCCGGTGGAAAATTGAAGAGACAATACGATTTATTAAACAGAGTTATCAGGTAGAGGACATTCGTCTGCTTACTTACAAGAGGCTACAAAACATGATGGCTCTAGTACTGGCTGTCGCTTATTTTGCTATGGTTTACCTGGGAATTAGAACAAAACTTAAGCTTTTAGCAGGCCATGCTTTAAAAGCAGCTCAGCGAGTCTTTGGAGTAGCGGATTTTCGCTTCTATGCCCTTGCCGATGGTATTCGTGAGTTCCTTTTTAGCCGTAATTCAGGCTTACAACGCTTTCATCACCATTGGATTGAAGAAAATAATCAGCTCCATCTCTTCGACCCTTAAATTTTTGGGGGAACTCCTGATTTAATATCTATTGACCAATTTGTCCCAATCATAATATCATATCTAGCCTGGATTATTCATAAAAAAACGGCGATTAAAATTAAAAATAAAAACGGGAAAATAGTTTCCATAATCATTCATGAAAAAACCTTGCATATCATTGAAAAGAAAATAATAATAATAACATCGCCATTTTTTTATAAATAGTTAAGGCTAAAAAGGCTTAAAAGCTGATGCAAAAAGAAAAAAATATCAAGAAAGCTTTGGAAGAATTAAAAAAGATAGGGTTAAGAGATGATTCCCTGCGACTTATTAAGCACATCCCCGCACAGGAAGGAAGTTACCAGCAATATCCGGAGGAGATTCACCCTTCTCTGGTAAAAGCTCTTAAAAAAAAAGGATTTTCCCAGCTTTACAGCCACCAGCATCAGGCCTGGCAATTGATCCAAAAAAAAAAAAATATCGTAGTAGTCACCCCTACCGCATCCGGCAAAACTCTCTGCTATAACCTTCCTGTTCTCGATTCCATCTTAAAAAATCCTTCTTCCCGCTCCATCTATCTTTTTCCCACCAAAGCCCTGTCACAGGATCAGAGATCTGAGCTGGATGAGACTATTAAATTGCTGCCGGATGAGATCCGCATATTCACTTATGACGGGGATACACCTCAAGATGCCAGAAAAGCGATTCGAGCCCAAGGCCATATCATAATCACTAATCCAGACATGCTACATACAGGAATCCTCCCGCATCATACTAAGTGGATAAAACTTTTTGAGAACCTACAGTATATTGTTATTGATGAGCTGCATAATTACCGCGGCATTTTTGGCAGCCACCTAGCAAACATTCTACGGCGGCTCAAGCGAATCGCTGCTTTTTACGGCTCTACCCCCCGCTTTATCCTTTGTACAGCAACGATTGCAAACCCGGTAGAAATGGCAGAAAAAACCATCGAAGAACCTGTCTCTTTAATCCGGGACAATGGAGCTCCAAGCGGAGAAAAATATTTTATCTTCTACAACCCCCCTGTAGTTAACAAATTTTTAGGAATCAGACGCTCTTATGTTAAAGAATCACGCCGCGTAGCTGCTGTTTTTTTAAAAAACCAGCTTCAGACCATTGTATTCGCCCGGAGCAGATTGATAACCGAAGTGCTGCTTACGTATCTGAAAAACGATTTTGAAAAAACCGTCCAGCAGGAAGGCCTTATCCGGGGATACCGGGGCGGATACCTCCCTTTAAAACGCAGGGAAATCGAAAAGAACCTGCGCGAAGGAAAAATCAGGGGGGTAATCTCAACAAATGCTCTTGAGCTCGGAATTGACATCGGCAGTCTCGATGTTGCTGTGCTTGCCGGATATCCAGGGAGTATTTCCAGCACCTGGCAGCGAGCTGGACGGGCAGGTCGAAAAACCGGAAAATCGGCAGCTGTGCTTGTGGCATCCAGTTCACCTCTTGACCAGTTTATCATCAATCATCCCGATTATTTCTTCTCAGAAAACCCGGAGAAAGCACTTATAAATCCTGACAACCTTTCCATCCTGGTAAGTCATATTGAGTGCGCTGCTTTTGAGCTTCCTTTAGTTGAGGGAGAAAAATTCGGCACCATGGATATCAGAGAAATCCTTGACTTTTTAGAAGATAAAGATATTCTCCATCACTCCCAGGATAAATGGTACTGGACCTCTGATGCTTATCCTGCCGACACAGTAAATCTTAGAAGTATAAGTTCAGACAACTTTGTAGTTGTGGATACGACTGAAAATCATAAAATAATCGCCAAAGTTGATTTCCCAGCGGCATTAACCGCTCTTCACCCTAAAGCTATCTATATCTGTGAAGGCGTACAATATTATGTGGAGGACCTTAATTTTGAACAGAGAAGAGCTTATGTAAAAAGAACAGACATAGATTATTATACCGATGCCATTGATTATACAAAGATAAAAATCCTGGAAGAATTTGCCAAAAAAAAACTAGATGTTTACACTATTTCCCACGGTGAAGTCCATGTAGCCACTCAAATCGTAGGCTTTAAGAAAATAAAATTCCATACTATGGAAAATGCAGGAGCCGGAGATTTGACTCTTCCCCAAAACGAAATGCATACTACCGCCTACTGGCTTACTATTCCCTATGCCATTCTTCAGGACCTACCTTTCTCTTCCGAGCAAAAGATCAACGGCATCTTCGGCCTGGCCTATTGCCTCCATCATGTTTCCCCCTTATTTCTGATGTGTGACCTACATGACATTGGTGTTTCTGTAGGAGATAATGCCACTGGAAAATCTATTCCTCCCCGGGACATCCGCTTGAAACTATCAGGCGAGGAAAGACGTAACATCTTTTCCGGACCTGATTTTGAGCCAAATCTTTTTATCTTTGACAACTTTCCCGGTGGTATAGGCCTTAGCCCTTCCCTTTTTGAACTTGAAGGTGAGCTTTTACGCCAATGCCTGAATACTATCAAAACCTGCCCCTGTCAGGAAGGATGCCCTTCCTGTGTAGGTCCTGCCCAGGAAAGTGGAAAATTTGCCAAGCAGGTAGTCCTGCAGATACTTGCAAATATTTCCAGCTCCCCCCCCAAATCCAGAGTCAGACCCTAAGAACAGGAACTTCAGAAAAGACAGATAAATCAGAAAAGACAGATAAACTAGGAACACAAGTTACTTCATACAGCGAAGTGATGAAGGGTTGATTTGTTTTGCCAATTCATTCGTAAAAAAATCAACTTTATAGTCTTATCCACCTCGCTCCGTGTATAGTATTGTTTTTAAAAGTGTTAGTCTTCCTGGTTTACTGGTGTTTCTGTATTCCCTGGTTTATCTGCTTTTCCTGGCGTTTTCGTATCAACTGACCTGATTCTTGCTTACGGCTCAGAAGCTTAGAAAAAATGCGGGAACTCCAACCCAGGTAAAGATTGACTTTAGAGTGCACATATGCTACTTTTTCTCTTCGAAATAAGATGAATTTTGTAAGTTTGATCCTACAGGCAAGCATCGTAGTCAAATTAGTCTTGCTTTGCTTGTTGTTCTTTTCAGTTTTCTCCTGGGCTATAATCTTTGCTAAAAGAAACACCCTTAAATCAGCATCAGTTCAATCAAAAAAATTCCACAAAATATTCAAAAAAAGTAAAAACTTGATGGAAGTCAATGAAGCCTCTCAGAGATTCAAAGCAAGTCACCTTGCGGCACTTTTCCATGCCGGCTTCAAAGAATTAGCGTATCTTAAAAAGTCAAGCCACAGCTCCTGTTTAACTTCAGAAAACCTCGAAAGTATCAACCGGGCTTTAATAAAAGCGTCAAACAAAGAAGTAATCCGTTTGGAAAAAATGATGAGCTTCTTAGCCACAACAGGAAGTGCTTCCCCCTTTATCGGCCTGTTCGGAACCGTGTGGGGGATTATGGACTCCTTTCAGGAAATTGGCATCCAAAAATCAGCCAGCCTGCAGACAGTAGCCCCTGGCATTGCCGAAGCTCTTATCGCAACAGCCCTCGGGTTATTCGCGGCAATTCCGGCAGTTGTAGCCTATAATCACTATCTTCACCGGATCAAAGAGATAATTTCAGAAATGGAGGATTTCTCCATCGAGTTTATTAGCATTTCAGAAAGACTCTATGGCATTTAAATTTCGTTCAATAAAAAAAAAAGAAGTAGGAACTTCTCTATCAGAGATCAATGTTACTCCTCTGGTAGATGTAATGCTGGTATTATTAATCATTTTTATGGTAACAGCACCTATGATGCACTCCGGTATCGGCATTAACCTTCCTCAGGCTGAAACTCAGTCCGCGCCCGCTGAGGAAGGCCTGGCCATCAGCATTACTGCCGACCGCTATATCCATATTAAAGACCAGGTGATCAATCAGTTTCTCCTGGAACAGAAGCTTAAAGAATATTTTTATGGACAGACGAAAAAAACTGTTTATATCCGGGCTGATGAAAGCCTTCCCTATGGATATGTTATTCACATTCTGGATATCATAAAAAAGGCCGGAGTGGAATCTGTAGGATTAGTGGCAGAACCCCCGAAAAAAGACAAAAAATAAGATGACGACCATATCCCATAGAGAAAATGCTTTTACACGGGCAGTAATAATTTCTGTTTCCCTGCATATAGCACTTTTCATTCTTATCCTGCTCTCACCATACCTGCCTAAATCTTCAAAAAAAGGTATGGTTCACTATGTCAATGTGATCTCATTTGGAGGAGGAGGCGGCGGTGGTAGCGGAGGCGGCGGCCTTTCCAGAGGAGGAAGCTCTCCTTCTACTTCAGAAGAAAAAATGACTGAAACTTCTGTCCAGAAAAGAGATAGCCTGAGAGACCTCACAACACCTCAGAATCTCAAGACCCAAAATCCTCCCTCCATGACTTATCCGGTTGACAAGCCGAAAAGAGAAAAATCCTCCCAGAAACCAAAAAAAACTGTAATAAAAAAATCATCAAATTCAAAAACTTCTATAGCCAATACAAGTGCCAAGTCAGGTGAGAGTATAGGAAAAGGCTCAGGATTACGAATCGGAGTAGGAAATGGCTCAGGAGGAGGCGGCGGTGGCAGCGGCTCAGAATTTGCCGGTCAGATAGGGCTTTCCAATTTTCCTTACACTTATTACCTGCAGAGCTTACATGGAAAAATATCCAGCAATTGGCTCACAGCTCAGATACAAACCGGATTGAGCGGGGCCTATCATACTACTGTCCTTTTTAAAATTTACCGCAACGGCCGCATATCTGATCCAAAGATCGTTGAATCCAGCGGAGTAAGGACAATGGACCTATCCGCTATCCGGGCTGTCCAGTCTGCGTCCCCATTCCCCCCGTTGCCCCATGGATATGAAGATGAATATTTGCAAATACGATTGATTTTCGAGCATAACAAATGATTGCAAAAAAAATAATAATCCTCGCATGCCTATTTTTAGTATCCAATTTTATCCTACATCCCCAACAAGAAGTAGTGATGAGCATTAAAGAAGGAATGCCCTTAATTCATGTAGCTATCCCTAAATTTTCAGTTAAAGATACCTCTCCCGAAGCAAAAGATGCTGCTGATATCTTATATAAAGTGATCTCAGATGACCTTAAATACAGCCGAGTATTCAGCCCCCTTCCTAAAAACTATTATAATTATATAAAACCACTCGATCCTGACAAAATCCTCTTCAATGACTGGGAATCCATCCAAGCGAAACTTTTAATTGTAGGACAAGTATCCAAACAAGATGATAAGACTATTCAGTTTGAAGCCAAGTTCTATGATGTCAAATCAGAACGATTCATCCGGGGCAAAACCTATCAGGCGGAAAAATCAATTCTCCGCCTGGCTGCCCATAAGTTTTCCAACCTTATGATGGAAACCTATGGTGAGCCCCAGATATTCACAACTAAGGTTGTCTTTATCTCCAACCGCGACGGAAATAATGAGCTTTACATGATGGATTACGACGGCCACAATCAGACACGTTTGACATTCAACCGGGAAAAAGATTACATGCCTGCCTGGTCAACCGATGGAAAATCAATCGCATATACTGAATTCAAAGGAGGAAATGCAAGGCTTTACATTTACAATCCATTCGAAGGCAAAAGAAAACTTGTCTTTGACCGTGGCACAAGTTTCGGGCCTTGTTTTTCCCCAGACAGTAAAAAATTAGCTTTTTGTTCTACCGAGGATGAATCCAATTCTGAAATATATGCTGCCAGAAGCGACGGCACAAATATAAAACGGCTTACTTTTAATAAATCCGCTGATGTATCTCCCTCCTGGTCCCCCAACTGCCGGGAGATCGCCTTCACTTCAGACAGGAGTGGTTCACCTCAAATCTATATTATGGATGCTGAGGGTTCAAATATCAGAAGACGCAGCTTCGGAGGAAACTACCATGACAGCCCGTCCTGGTCTCCAACAGGGGATATGATTGTCTATGTTTCCCGGGTTCAAGCCGTATTCGACCTTTACATCCTGAATCTTAGAACTGATGAGATCATAAAGCTTACCGAAGGATATGCCCGCAATGAATCCCCAGGCTGGTCACCGGATGGACGCCATATTATCTTTTCCTCAAACCGCATTGGTACTATCCAGCTTTATTCTATCGACTATGACGGGGCAAATTTAAAACGCTTGACTTCTAAAGGCCAAAACAAACTTCCTGATTGGGCACGAAACTAGCATTTAAGGTTGACAGAGGAAAAGTTTAATTGTATAAAATAATGGGAGTTGTTTAAATTAATTAACAATAAATATCCAAAGGAGACACTATGAAAAAAATTCTAATCCTATCTCTCTCTTGCTTTTTGGTAATCGCATTCTTTGCATCCTGCAGGAAAAAAGTGGAAGAAACCCCTCCACCGCCTCAGGTTAAAGAGCAACCTAAACTCGAAAAAGTCGAAAAGCCGCCTGTAAAAGAACCTATATTAACAGAAGATGAGATTTTTGCAAAAAAAAGTCTGGAAGAACTGAATGCCGAAAAACCTATGATGGTGATACTATTCGATTATGATAAATTTTTCATTCGCGAAGATGCTAAGCCGATTCTTCAGAATAATGCTGACTGGATGAAAAAATGGGAAACCGTTAAAATCCTGATCGAAGGGCACTGCGATGAAAGAGGGACCGAAGACTATAACATGGCCCTGGGCGAAAAAAGAGCAAAAAGCGCTTTTGACTATCTCCTTTCTCTAGGAATTTCTTCAGATAGGATAAAAACTATATCCTATGGAAAAAGCCAACCGGTAGACCCTGGGCATAACGAAATTGCCTGGCAAAATAACCGCCGGGATCAGTTTGCGATAATAGAAAAATAGTTTATGCTGAAAAGGTTTTCTTTTGGGCTAATTATTTTTACGTCTTTCTCTATCCTCCTGACCGGTATAGATAAGAGTAAAAAAGCTTATGAACTTATATACAAAGACATTCAGATACTTAAACAGCAGATTCAGAACCTGGACAAAAAAATTGACAGCAACCGGGAAGAAATAAGTTCCATCCAGAAACAACTTACTGAAATTCTGAAATTAAGCCAGCTATCCCGTAGCGAACAAGCAGGTTTATTTATAGAACAGAAAAAAATCCCCGCTCAATATCAAGTTCTTCTGCATAAATTTGATACTTTAAGTTTTGAGCTGGCAAAAATCACAGAAAAACTTATAGAAATAGAACAAACTACTTCCCCTCCTGAGGAGATTCTTGAAGATACAGAATCCGGAAAACCTTCAGGAGAAGAAAAAAGCAAAGGCGAGGAAACATCTGCAGAAACTATAGAGCAGCCCCTAGCCACGCCTGCCCCTAATTTAAGCCCCCAGCAAGTCTTTAATATGGCTAGATCGGATTATATCAAAGGTAATTTCCAGCTAGCAATTGAGGGATTTGCAATTTACCGGGAACACTTTGCAGAAAGCCCTCTGGCAGATAACGCTCTATACTGGATCGGAGAATCCTTTTTCAGCCAGAATAAATTCGAAGAAGCCATCCAGAAATTTAACGATTTTATTCTGATTTACCCAAATGGTGATAAAATCGCTGCCGCCTATTTAAAAAAAGGTATAAGCCTTATGAATCTTAAGAAAAAAGATGAGGCAATTTCTGTATTCAGGCTTCTGATCAGCAAATTTCCCCTTGAAGAAGAAACAAAGATCGCTCAACAAAAAATCAAGGAGTTAGGGTAATAATATGAGAGACGTCAACAGCTTAAACAAAGTAATATTAATCGGCCACCTGGGAGCAGATCCGGAGCTACGATATATACCACAGACCGATAGGGCAGTAGCCAATTTTTCTTTGGCTACAAATGAGCAAGTTTTCAAACCAGACTCGGATGAAAAGGATTCCCGAACTGAATGGCACCGAATAGTTGTATGGGGAAAACTTGCCGAATTTTCAGAAAAATATCTCACCAAAGGAAAACAGATCCTGATAGAAGGACGGCTTCGAACTGAGAAATGGCAGGACCAGGAAGGAAACAAGCGACAGACTACTAAAATCCATGCATATAACATCACCATGTTGGGAAAACGGGATGACTACACAGCAAAACCCCCAGAAGATTCTCAAAAAACACATGAAGATTTTCCAGTACAAAAAAAATCAATACCTGACATTCAAACTGGTGAAGATGACGATGAAGTCCCTTTTTAATCAATGAAACAAAAAAAGACCATTGAAAAAGAGGAAGAATTTAAGTCACAGATAATTGAAGACCTCCGGCCATGGGGAAAGTTTCGTTCATTTCCCCATAAAAATGCCAGCAGCATAAAAATTATCACAGTAAATCCCGGGGGAAAATTATCCCTTCAATATCACAACCTGCGCAGTGAATTCTGGATCGCTCTGGATAAAGGATTGGAAATCACTGTAGGAGAAAGGATCTGGCAACCTGATATTAATGAAGAAATATTCATTCCCGCAAAAACTCCCCATAGATTAAAATGTACCAGCAAGCTCCCGGCCCGAATCATGGAAATCTGGATAGGCCCGTCTGACGAATCTGATATTATCCGTCTGGAAGACAGTTATGGAAGGAAGTAGCCTTTAGCTCACATAATCAAAGGAACTTCCTGCATTAGCAGGGCAGTAGGATGTTTGAAGAGAATTTTTTCTATAACATACTCCTCAATTTCATGAGCTGTCTTAAAGGTCATCGCCTTTCGCACGATTTTTTCAATATTCTGACATTCTACAGAACGTAGGGCTCTCTTTATCCGCGGAATAAAAATCGGATTCATGCTGAATCTTCTTACTCCAAGCCCCATCAGGACAAGCGCAGCCAGCGGATCAGCAGACATTTCTCCACAAACTGACACTTCAATCCCTTCTTTATGCGCGCTTTTGACAATAAATCTTAACAATCTCAGTACAGAGGGATGCAAAGGTTTAAATAAATGGGAAACTAATTCATTAGTCCTATCAACTGCCAGATAATACTGAATAAGGTCATTGGTCCCGATACTGAAATAATCAACTTCTTTTGCCAGTCTATCAGACACAGCCGCTGCTGCCGGAACTTCGATCATCACTCCTAGAGGAATATTCTCATCAAAAAGAATATTTTTACTCTGCAGTTCCTCTTTCACCTCTTTTAAAAGAAGTTTTACTTCTTCGATCTCTTCCAACTCAGTTATCATGGGAATCAGTAGCCTTATATTCCCCTGAACACTGGCACGAAGAATCGCCCTAAGCTGTATTTTAAACATTTCCCTATCCCGCAAAGAGAGTCTTATCGCTCTTAGTCCGAGAGCTGGATTCGGCTCCTTCTCAATTTTCATCTGAGGCAGGTTTTTTTCGCCGCCGATATCAACAGTTCTGATATATACAGGAAAGGGAGCAGCATCTTCAGCAAGCCTGGAATAGACCTTAAAATGATCCTCCTCATCAGGAAGGTCAGTACGCTGTAAATAAATAAACTCAGAACGGAACAATCCTATACCTTTAGCCCCTAAGGAAAAAGCACCTTTCACTTCTTGCGAAAGTTCTATATTCGCCATAAGCGAAAATTCAACTCCATCCAAAGTGAAGGCCTTTAATTTAGCTGTTTTTTGCAGTTCCTTACGATAGTTGTCATACTTATCCCTCTTGTCGGCAAATTCCCGCTGTATGGCAAAAGGAGGATCGATAATAACCTCCCCATCTGAGCCGTCCACAATTAAATAATCTCCATTTTTGACTTTCTGAGTGATATTTCTAAGCCCCATTACAGCAGGAATGTTCAAGGAACGGGCAAGGATCGCCGTATGTGAGGTTGCGCCTCCCATATCAAGGGCTATCGCTAAAACATTTCCCTGGTTCAGCCGGAAAGCAGCCTCAGAGGGTAAGAGATCATGAGCAACAATGATTTTATCTTTTTTATCATCTGTTTTTTTTCTTTTCTGCGGTATTAAATTCCGGTAGAGTCTTAATAAAACATCAGAAATATCTGACTTTCTCTGCTTAAGGTATTCATCCGTAATCGTTTCAAATATTTTGTTATATCTATCATAAACCTGGGAAATCGCCCATTCTGCCTTACACAAGTCATGTTTAATTAACTTTTCCAACGCTAAAAGCAGTGCCTTATCCTTAAGGATCATCAAATGAGCTTCAAAAATAAATGAATGGTCCTCTCCAATCATATTACCTACTTCTTTTTTAATCTGCTCCAGTTGCTTTTTAGTCTGCTCAGATGCTTTTTGCAGGCGTTCCCATTCCTTTATTGCTCTGTTTTTTGTAATAGATTCTTTCTTAGAGGAAAAATCAACTTTCTCTGTCAAAAGTACTTCACCATAAGCTATTCCAGGAGAAACCCCTGTTCCCCTTACTCTGGAATAATCCAGTTTAACATTATTCATCTTCATAAAATTTATCGTTTATAAGCGCCTCGAGCGATTCAAGCGCTATTTCTTCGTCTTTTCCTGTAATCTTTAGGGTAATACTAGTTCCTTTAGTGGCTGCCAGGGTTAGAGTCCCAAGAACACTTTTTCCATCAATAATATTTCCATCCTTTTCAATTTTGACTGAAGATTCAAATCGATTAGCTAAGTTCACCAATTTCACAGCTGCCCGGGCGTGTAATCCTAATTTATTTTTTACAGTGATTTTTTTTGTGACCATTGGACTCCGGATTAACTAATTCTTAGATCTTAAGAGCGCACTGGCAAGGTGGATATTCTTCTTCCCCTGCTCAACGACTTTTTTTGCAACATTCTTTAAATCAAAGCTCCGCTGCAGAGAAATAAACTTTATCAACATAGGCAGATTCACACCGGTTATTATCTCAACCTGGCCATCTTTAAGGAAGCTGAAGCTTAAATTTGATGGTGTCCCCCCAAACATGTCTGTGAAGATCAAGACTCCGTTCTTTTGATCTACTCTTTTTAAGCATTGATTGATTTTTCTCTTTGACTCTTCAACATCATCATACCAGCCGATAGATATTGCTTCAATATTTACAGCCTCACCAAGAATGATCGTCAAAGCATTCAAAAGTTCTTCCCCCAATTTACCGTGAGACACAATTATTCCACCGATCATTATACAACTCCACTAAAACATATGGGCCAACTATCCCAGATCTCAATTATCTCTTTATATAATTTCTGTTCCATGATCACTATTTTATCATTACTCTCCTCTATTTATAAATATCTTTGTGGTTAACCTGAGAAGAAAATTTATTCCTCATAAGGTGGCTCCTCAACTCATTAGCAATAGTCACTGATCTATGTTTCCCTCCAGTACACCCTATTGATATAGTCAGATAACTTTTTCCTTCCTCAACAAAATTCGGCATTAAATAGTCAATTAACCTGAATAATTGCTTTAAAAAACCCTTTGTTTCCGGGAAATTAAGTACATAGTCTCTGACACTCTTATTTTCTCCGGTTTTATCTCTTAGTCCCTCAATATAATACGGATTCGGTAAAAATCTGACATCAAACACAAGATCCGAATCAACCGGAATCCCATATCTATATCCAAAGCTGATTATAACGATCTGAATATCTCCTTTAGCCTTCTTTAAAAACCGTTTTGTAAGAATTTTTTTTAGTTCCGGAACTTTTGTATAAGTTGTATCAATAATATCATCTGCTAAATCTCTGATCTCTTCCAGACTCTTCCTTTCCAGCTCTATTTTCTCCCAGATTGAATTTTTTCTTTTAAGGGGATGAGGACGTCTGCTTTCACTAAATCTCTTGACAATTACTTCATCCGAAGCTTCCATAAAAACTACCCTAGGAAGTTCATTTCCCCTAATGGATTTTAAGATTTTTGGGAATTCAGTTAAAAATTCGGCTTCTCTAATATCTATAATCAAAGCTACTTTGTCAATTTCAACTTCCTTTTTTTTCCGCAGATTAATAAATATGGGAATAAGTTTTGCAGGGAGGTTATCTACACAGTAATAACCAAAATCTTCCAGAATTCTACTAGCAACTGTTTTACCTGAACCGGACATGCCGGTAACAATTAAAAATCTGTCATCTGTCATTTTCATCTATTATCCTTGCTATTACCAAGTGAAAGAGCGCGATCTAATCTATTCGCTATTTCCTGAGGAGCATGACATCCTTTTTCTCTCAAAATATGAACTTTACAGGCAACTTCGATCAACGTTGCAATATTCCGTCCGGGAGCAACCGGTATACTGACCTGGGGAATTTTAATACCTAAGATTTCACATACTTCGTGAGCTTCCAAGCCTAAGCGATCATATTTTTTTCCATGTTCCCACTGCTTTAACTGAATAACCAAATCTATCCTTGACTTATTACATACAGTCCTGCTTCCAAAAATATGTTTTATATTAATAATGCTCAAACCCCGAATCTCCATAAAGTTACGGCTAAGAGAAGGAGCTCGGCCAATGAGTCTCCCCCCCCCATTCTTTTCAATATGAGTAACATCATCAGAAATAAAACGAGCACCCCGGGAAATTAGTTCAAGAGAACTCTCGCTTTTCCCGATTCCGCTATCCCCTCTAATTAGCACTCCCAGTTTGTAGATCTGAAGCAATCCTCCTGAACTAGTAATCTCTCTTTTTTTTGACATCTTTCCAGCCGGAAACTTCGACTTGGACTTTTGGAAAAGATCTTTTATGCTAATTTTTCTTCTTCCTCACGAATAATTTCCAGAACTGCATAGATATGCTCAGCTTTTAATATTTTTTGGATCATAGTATCCGCCTTGCGAACAAGATGAGCAATGGCAGCTAAAATTTGTAGATTCAGACTGGGATTATCAGGTGGAGACACCACTAGAAAAAAAATATATGAAGGAGTTCCGTCTGGCGAATTAAAATCTGCTCCTTTTCGGGAGACTGCCAGCATTAAAAGAGAATTCTTGGCCAATTTCATCTTACAGTGCGGAATAGCCACTCCATCACCAATAGCGGTACTCCCTAATCTCTCCCTTTGGAGCAACTTTTCGTACAGTTCCTTATCCTTGCTGATTTTGTTCTTTTTTTTCAAGAAATGAACCATCTCTTTAAGAACATTTTCCATATCCTGGTGTTCTAACTCAGGAATAACCATATCCTGTTTTAATAAATCAGATATTTTCAATTTTCTCTCTCATATATTTTACTCTGGCTCGATCAGCCCAATATTTCCATCTTTTCTATTATAGAGGACAGCCCATTTTTCAGATGTAAATTTCCGAAAAACAAAGGCATCTTCCTTGCTGGATTCAAACAACATCAGAGCCTCCTCAACCGATATGGGCTTTAAATAAAAATTCCCGCTTCTTATCACTCGCTTTTCCAGCTCTTGACTCTCGGAAGGAGAAGAAAGGCCGGTGATTTCATTATTTTTTTTCCTTTTCCTCTTCCTGAGTTTTTCCTTCTCTTTTTTAACCCGTCTTTCTATATTATCAAAAACAACACTCAGGGAACCCAGCATATCCGTTGTTTCTTCCTCTGCATTAATAGTGGCACCTTTGATCTTTATTTTGACCTCTGCTTTATTCCTGTATTTCTCAAGCGACAGAACAATATTCACCTCAACCGTATATCCCAGTAACTTTTCTATAGTCTCTATACGTTTTTTGCAATATTCTTCCATTTCAGGGGAAATTGTTGTATGCCGAGCAGTAAAATTAATATTCATCAAGATTCCTCCATCCAGTATTTTCGCTTTCTTATATGAGATGGGGGAATTGCCAATTGTTTTCTGTATTTTGCAACTGTCCGGCGGGCAATCTTCAAGTTTTCGTTTGCTAAAATATCCCCGACCTCTATATCACTTAAAGGCTTTTCTCTGTCTTCCTTCTCAATCAGTTTTTTAATCCTCTGTTTGACTCTTAATGACGATATTTCTTCCCCGAAATCTCCAGTCAAAGATTTATGGAAAAAATATTTAAGAGGAAAAACTCCCCTTGGAGTCATAATATGTTTGTTCGCCACAACCCTTCCGACTGTTGATTCATGCACTCCAATAGCCTCAGCTACTTCGATTAATGTTAAAGGCTTAATATAATCCAGCCCATTTTCAATAAAATCCTTTTGTTTGTCTAATATAAATTTAGCGACTTTGTATATGGTGCTATTTCTATGGTCGAGACTTCGCAAAAACCATAATGCCTTCTTAATTTTATCTTTTAAATACTGCCGAGCTTCTGCATTTTCTTCAGATGCTTTAGCCAGAAGTTCTTTATAAAATCTATTTATTTGTAAATTGGGAACACCTTCATTACTCAATGTAATCCGATATTCATCATCTTCTTTAGTTACAACAATGTCCGGAATAATATAAAATGTCTTCTCCTGACTGTATTTTCGTCCAGGCGTAGGATCCAAGCTTTTAATAACATCAATATGGAATCTCGCTTCAGCAGGCGAAATATCCAATTTCTTACAAATTTCAGAAAATTTGGATTTTTCCAGAAGAGATAAATCTTCCTCAACGATTCTGCGGGCTATATCATCTTTAATCTCAAAATAATCAATTTGGGTCAAAAGTACTTCCTGCAGAGTAAGGCTCCCGATTCCGATTGGATCAAACCGTTTGATCTTCTCCCGAATCACTTCAATATCGTCCAGAGAAGTACCCATTTCTTTACTTATCTCTTCTAAAGATACCGTTAAATATCCATCCTCATTTACATTTCCAATAATATATCTGGCGATTTCTTTTTCATCATCATTAAAAAATGTTAGATTTGCCTGCCAGTTCAAATGATCCCATAGTGTAGTACTTTTAGAAACAAAGTTTTCATAAGCAGGCGCTTCTTTTTTTTCAATAGAATATGACCGAAATCGATTATCAAAATACTCCTTGAAATATTTTTCAAAGTCTTTATCATCATCGATTTGTAATGGATCATCCAAATCTTGCGTTTTCTCCTTATCTTCTTTTCTTTCTGAATTGTTATCCCCCCCATTCTCATCAGCAGTTTCCTCCTTTACTTCAAGCATGGGGTTTTTCGATAGTTCTTCATCAATAATTTCAATAAGCTCTAGATTTGTCAAAGGCAAGAGTTTTATTGCTTGTTGCAGAGCAGGGGCAAGTACAAGTTTTTGTAATTGCTTTTGATGTAACTGTTGTTTTATAAGCATTCTTTCAGCCATATTATACCATTTATTCAGTCAACTAAGGTCAAATTCCTCACCTAAGTAAGTACTTTTAACTTCTGCTGAAGCTACCAGTTCTGATGGAGTTCCGGTTTCTAATATCTCCCCCTTACTTATAATATAAGCTCGGTCAGTAATTTTCAATGTTTCCCTTACACTGTGGTCAGTAATGAGCAAACCAAGTCCTCTTGTCCTTAACGATAAAATTATCTCCTGAAGATCTGAAATGGCTAGAGGGTCGATTCCTGTAAAGGGCTCATCCAGGAAAATAAATTCCGGGTCTGTTATCAATGCCCTGGCTATTTCAAGCCTTCGCCTCTCTCCTCCTGACAGAGTATAGGCTTTTGCCCCTGCCAATTTCTCAAGTCCGAATTCCTGCAAAATTTTTCCCGCCCTGCCATTCGTCTGAGAGGAATAATCTTTTTTCATCTGGGCAATAGAAAGAAGATTGTTTAGCACGCTCATTTTTCTAAAAACAGATGGCTGCTGAGGAAGCAGACATAAACCTTTTCTTGCTCTGATATACATGGGAAGGTTAGTGATCTCTTCACCATTTAAAAATATTTGACCGGAATCACGAGAGATAAGACCGAGGATCAGAGAGAAGGTAGTTGTCTTTCCTGCTCCATTTGGGCCTAATAAACCTACGATCTCACCCTTTTTCACCCGAAGTGAAATTCCATTGACAACGTTTCTCCCATGATAAGCTTTTTTCAATTTTATTGCTTCTATATATCCTTTCATATTTAACTATTTTATAATTGTCTTAGACCTTTTTTGATCTTGATTTTCGATAAAAATTTTACCATCGCCCAGGGAAAAAGTCAATTTATCACCCTCTGTTTTCCCCTTGTCCTTATCTATTAAAACCGGAGCCCCCAACAAGACAATCATCTCTTTCCCCAGGTTATACCTCGCCTCTTTTCCCCGACCCTCATATGTGTTTTGTGTTATTTTGACATCAGAATAAGCCAAAATATTTAATAATTCAGCACTTTCCTTATAAAGAGAGACTGAAAGAGATTGAGCTAGGAGTTCCGTATCCCTTACGTTTAATTGGCAGTCTATCTTGTAGATGATGACCGATTTAACCGGATTAAACTCCATTGAACCAGAAGAGATTTTGATCCTTTCTTCAGTATCCTTGTTTTTTGGCATATATGAAAATGAAGACTTAACGGATTCTTCACATTGAAATCTCCCTGTATCTTTAAAGAGGGTCAAATTGCTTGCATTCAGCATATCATTTCCTTGCCAAGCCTTAACATTTTTTTTGAAGTAAAAACACTGCTTTTTGTCAATGTACTTCATTTCTCCAGCTATGATAAAAACCGGCTGGTCTTTTGAAAAAAAACCGATGGAATTACGTTGGCCCTCTCCAGGATATAATATTACCGTAACCCCATCCTTGGCAAATAAATTATCATTATCAAAAACAATATCGATCTCTCCAGCAGAAACTCTATAATCCGCTGACTGGATTATTGCTTTTGAAACATCCTTGCCCTTGATTATTAAATGATTTTTTTTCCCTACAATGATTAGCTCATCACCCTGAATAATTCTTCTGCCTTTTTTATTTTTCTTCTGTTCAGTCATCCTGACCTTATCTTTAGCGTAAAATCTTTTTAATATACCATCCTGCTTAAAAGTACATCCTAAGGACTCTGCCCGGATTTCTGATGAGCTTCCAGAAGCTGTAATAGTTAAAAAACGACAATTTCCCTTAGCTTCCATCTTATTAATCTGAAAGGCATCCTTATAATTCTTAATGAATATTTCTCCCGCTTCGATCTCTCGCTTTTCAGCTGCTGACATAAGAGAATCATTATCTCCAAGTTCAGGGAGCTCTTCTTCAGCGATCAAAGATAAAAAAACATTTCCTTCTAAAAATATTGTATTAATGTTTTCCCTGTCACTAAAAAAGTCAAAATCCATATTGTCTGCCTTAATATGGCTTTTTCCATAGTCAAGCAAAACATTACCCTCAATTAAACCCCCTCTCCTTTTATGTGAATAATCCAGTTTTTCCCCGGAAACAAATAGGGGAATATCCGATTTGGTATCCATGCTTAATTCCAGCTTAACATCCTTTGAGAGCACTAATCTTTCCTTTTTTACTTTGAAATTGACTATCCTGGCTGAACCTGAAATCTCTCCAGAAGAAAACTCTACTCCCCTGTTACTTTTTACTGTATCTGTTTCAGCTTCATATTCAAATAATGAAGATTTAATGACCAAGTCTTTGAATCTGATAATTGAATTTCCAGTTAAACGGAATTGGGTTGCTTCTTCATTATGAATAATTTCATCACCAGAAAAGTATACATTCTGCCCATCAACAGACTTTAAAAAGGAAATTTCAACATGACCCTCCAGATGATACCAGCCATCCTCTCCCATATAATATCTATCAACTTTAACTTTTCGGCTTGGTTTTCCCTTTTTATCCTCAAAATATAAAACATTCTCTCTGTTTTCCACTTTTTGTTTTACAAGTTCTCCCTTAGAAGGAGTGATCTTTATCCTCTCTTTTGAACGGGAAATAAAATTCACGGTAATTACTACTAGAACAGACAGAAGAAAAACTGCTATAAAATATTTAAAAAATCTGGCATGTAATATTTTTTTCTTCTTCATCACAATAATAGTATACTCCAATATTGCACGAATCAAAATAGCAAATGGCAACAGGAGCTCCCCTCAATTTTTTTAAGCTTCTAGGAGTTGCAAGGCATGGATGCGGTTAAGTCCCTTCGAAAGACAGGGATTTCCCTGTATCCATGCCCTACATCTTTTGTAAGTTTGAAATAAAATGGGGAGCTTCTGGTTTTTCTTAAGCAGGAAAGGGCTTTATATCTTCCATGTTCAGGTAAAGGCGTTCTTCGCCCAAATACTCTGAAAAGTTAAGGGAATAGACTATACTGATCCTGTCTCCTTTAAACATCCTATCTTTCCAATCTCCTTTTCCCCAGCCGATGGCCTCAAATACAATATCGTTATGTCGTACCAGCGCTTTAATATGTCTACTTTTAATCTTAAGGGGCTCGGCAACTATCTCGACATTCTCTGTTAAAAAAACAGGCTTGGGATTGCCCATTCCGAAAGGAGAAAGCAGGGAAAGCTTCTCAAGAAACTTGGCATCAATATCATTAAAATTGATTTTTGTGTCAATGTGAATTTTTTTTCTTAAATCTTCCTGCTGTATTATCGTATCAGCATAAATATTGACAGCCTGCTTAAAGGAATCCATTTTATCACAGGAAAGTTCACATCCTATCGCCATAGGATGGCCCCCAAAATTCAACAAGCTATTTTTAACTTGCTGCAGGCAATTAATTAAGGAAAATTCCTTAATACTCCTGCCTGATCCATAGGCGATACCGTCTTTATAAACAAAAAGAATTACTGGCCTGTTAAAATACTCTTTCAGCCGGGAAGCAACAATCCCGATAACACCACGATGCCATCCTTCACATCCGAGGATAAGAAGCTTATAACGCTTATGCAATGACTTAGCTTCAACTCGGCACAAAGCCTGCTTTAAAGTCTTTTTTTCCACTCCCTGTCTCTCGACATTTAAACCATCCAATCTAAGCGCAAGTTTTTTGCTTTCTTCAACCGAATCAGAAAAAAACAGTTTGACGGAGAGATCAGCCTTCCCAAGCCGTCCTGCCGCATTGATCCTGGGGCCGATTTTAAAACCAACATCTCCTGGGTTGACTTTATTCCCCTTTATTCCGCATACTTCCAGCAGACTTTTTAAACCTTTATTGGCAACATTTTCCAATGCTTTTAAACCAACCTTGACAAAAATTCTATTTTCATTTTGGAGCGCCACAATATCAGCAATCGTTCCTATAGATACCAACTTTAAATAATGCGGCAGAACAGAGGCTTTTCCTGCTTTTTTTAAAATAGCCTGGATCAATTTAAATACAACTCCGATTCCAGCCAAGTTTTTATCTGGATAACCCGAAGTGCTGAGTGCTGGATTTAAAACCGCCAGGGCTTCAGGCAAAGTCTCCCCGGGCTGATGGTGATCTGTAATAATAACATCCACCCCTATTTTTTCAGCTTCCTTGACAAATTCCAAAGCTTTTATGCCGCAATCAACACTAATAGCAAGAGAAGCTTCTCTTTGCTTTACTATCCGGATATATTCAGGTTTAATCCCATACCCATCTTTTATCCTGTCAGGAATATAGTAATCCACCTCAATTCCTAATGATTCAAGCGCCCGCATAAGAATAACAACTGATAGAATGCCATCTACATCATAATCACCAAAAATAATAATTTTTTCTTTATTTGAAGCAGCTTTTCCTATTCTTTCTACTGCTGCCTGCATCCCATCCATTAAATATGGGTCATACAAATCATCCAGGCTTCCATAAAAAAAATTATGCACTTTTTGACAGTTGTTAATATCCCGATTAATAAGAATGCGAGCAAGAGTAACTGGTATACCCACCTCTTTTGATAGAACAGATGCATCTTTATTTAAACGCGGTAAAATCCAAATTGCCTCACTCATAAGCCTTAAACTTTAGCACAAACAATCCTTAGGCTCAAGAAGAGGATAAATTGGAGTTCCCCTAACTCAGTCGAATTGACTTTGAGGGGATTCAAAAATATAATGCTAATATCAAAATGACAAATCTTAAAGAAAAATTATCCAGGACCAGAGATACATTAAAAAAAAGAATGGACGAACTGCTCCAAAGCAAAAAAAATAAAGAAGAAATCCTGGAAGATATGACCGAGGCATTGTTTCTTGCTGATGTTGGGATGAGCTCAACCGAAAAGATCATAGATATTATTCGCAAAAAAACAAAAAAAACCGATTCTGTTACAACAATAAAAAATATCCTGGAAGAAGAAATCAAACTAATCCTCTCTCAATATCAAGTAGAATTAAATCTAAACCATCCCCGCTCTGTAGTCATGTTTGTTGGTGTCAACGGGGGAGGAAAAACCACATCCCTTGCAAAACTTGCTTATCATTTTAAGTCTAAAGGCAAAGAAGTCATGATCGTCGCTGCCGATACTTTCAGGGCAGCCGCCCAGGAACAAGCTTCTATATGGGGAAAACGTTTAAACATCCCAGTAATAAAAGGCCAGTACGGAGCTGACCCGGCATCTGTCACATATAATGCAATTCAGTCTTTCAAAGCAAGAAATTCCCATCTTCTCTTAATCGACACTGCCGGAAGGATCCACACTAATACCAACCTTATGAATGAACTTGAAAAAATTAAAAATGTCATTTCCAGAGAGATCCAGGATGCTCCTCATGAGACATTTCTTGTCCTAGATGCTAGCATCGGACAAAATTCTTTATATCAGGCCAAAGAATTCCTGAAATTTTCCGGATTAAGCGGAATTTTTCTATCCAAACTAGACGGAACTGCAAAGGGGGGAAGTGTTATCAGTATAATCGATGAATTGAAGCTTCCCATAAAATTTATTGGAATAGGCGAAGGGGAAAAAGATCTACTCGCATTTTCTCCCCGTAAATTCGCCAGTGCTCTGCTTTCATGAGTAAACTCAAAGATATCAAATACCTTCAAATGTCATATAGCCTGGCAGAAAAAGGCAAGGGCCTAACCAGTCCAAATCCTAATGTTGGAGCTGTAGTGGTCAAAAATAATAGAATTGTCGGCTATGGCTACCATAAAGGGCCTGGAAAAGCTCATGCCGAGATTGTCGCACTAGAGCGAGCTGGACAAAAAGCAGAAAACGGAACCTTATATATCACTCTAGAACCATGCACCCATTGGGGAAAAACTCCCCCATGTGTGGATAAGATACCGAAATACAAATTAAAACGAATTGTGATATCCGATTATGACGCCAACCCGATCGTCTATAAAAAAGGAGTTCGGGCTCTGCAGCAAGCCGGGACAGAAATCTCGACCGGTCTGCTGGCAGACAAGAACAAGAAATTAAATGAAACCTATATCAAATATATCACAAAAAAAACTCCATTTATCACGATTAAAGCTGCCCTCAGCCTTGATGGGAAAATAGCCACAAAAACTTATGACTCACAGTGGATTTCTTCCGCTTCGACACGCGAGTATATCCATCTGCTCAGAGGTGAATATGATGCCATTCTGGTGGGAATTAACACTATTCTCAAAGACGACCCCCTGCTGACAGTACGCCACCCTAACTGGCCAGGCAAGCGTTTAACTAGGATTATTCTGGATTCCCATCTCCGTTTCCCCTTAGAAACAAAAATCATAACAACTCTCTCAAACGGCAGGATCCTGATATTTACCGGGGAAAATTCTTCTACTCAAAAAGCAGGTATATTGGAAAAAAAGGGCATTGAAGTCATCAGGATGCCTTCAACAGCTCCTAATCTGGACTTAAATAAAATCTTTACCTGGCTGGGAAAACAGGGAATATCCAGTGTTCTAGTTGAAGGAGGGGGGCTTGTCCAGACATCTATTCTGGAAGAGAAACTCGCAGATAAGATGTTTTTGAGCATTTCTCCAAAACTAATCGGGGGAGCTGAATCACCGGCTTTTTTCCAGGGAAAAGGAGTTGAACTAATGAAAGATGCGCTTAATTTGAAAAACACAACATCTTATAACCTCGATAAAGACATTATTTTAGAAGGATATTTATAATGTTTACCGGAATCATCAGCCATAGGGGTCTTTTTAGAGGATACCATCAGGGAAAACAGGAGATGTTCCTGATAGCTTCCTCTCTTTTTTCACAAATAAAAGAGGGAGAAAGCCTTGCGGTTAACGGGGTATGTTTAAGCCTCGTGAGAAAAGAGAAATCCCTACTTTTCTTCAATCTTTCTGAGGAAACTCTCAAAAATAGCACTTTAGGGCTTTTACACCCGGGAGATAACCTGAACCTTGAACTTCCACTCACTCTTTCTCAGCTGTTAAGTGGTCATCTGGTTACAGGTCATATTGATGCTGCTGGAAAAGTCCTAAATATCAAAACAAAAAGAAATAGCAAAAGGTATACAATATCATTCCCTCGCCAACTAAAACCGTTTTTTATTCCAAAAGGCTCAGTAGCCCTGGATGGTGTAAGCCTTACAGTAGCTGACCTTACAGCCACTTCATTTGATGTCGAAATAATTCCGCTAACTCTTAAAAACACAAACATAAATGACTGGAAAAGGGGTCGTGCTGTCAATATCGAATGTGACATAATCGGAAAATACGTGTACAATTATACGGTTAAACAAAAATGAAAGAAAAAGAATCTTTTGCTAGTATAGAATACGCTATCAAAACAGTCCAAGCCGGAAAATTGATCATCATTATCGACGACGAAGACCGTGAAAATGAAGGCGACCTCATGGTTGCTGCGGAAAAAGTCACTCCGGATATTATTAATTTTATGGCAAAACACGGCCGCGGCCTTATCTGCCTTTCCCTAACAAAAGAGAAACTTAAGCAGCTGGATCTACCTTTGATGGTTTCAGACAACACAGCTCAATTTCAAACAGCCTTTACCGTTTCTATAGATGTTAAAAAAGGCACTACCACAGGAATATCGGCCCCTGACCGAGCCAAAACTATTCTATCAGCAATAGACCCTGAAACCAAACCTTCAGACCTGGCCCGCCCCGGACATATTTTTCCTCTCGAAGCCAAAGAGGGAGGGGTTCTCAAACGCACCGGACAGACAGAAGGTTCGGTAGATATTGCCCGGCTTGCCGGTTTAAAACCCGCCGGAGTGATCTGCGAAATTATGAATGAGGACGGGACTATGTCTCGGTTGAATGAACTGAAAAAATTCAGCCGTACTTATGACATACCGATCATCACCATAGCCGATATCATCCATTACCGTATGCAGAATGAAATCCTAATTAAAAAAATCGTAGAAACTGAACTGCCAACAAAAAACGGACAATTTACTATAATGATCTTTGAAGATATTATTAACAGAGAACAGATTGCAGCTCTGGTCAAAGGCCCTCTTGAAAAAAATGAGCCAACTCTTGTCCGGGCTCATTCTCAGTGTTTAACCGGGGATACTTTCGGTTCACAACGCTGCGACTGCGGAAAACAGCTTTCTCAATCTATGAAAATGATAGAAAAGGAAGGTAAAGGAGTTATTCTATATATTCTAAATCAGGAGGGACGGGGAATAGGGCTAGCCAGTAAGATCAAAGCTTACGCTCTCCAGGATAAAGGCATTGACACTGTAGAGGCAAATATAAAATTAGGTTTTAAGCCTGACCACAGAGACTATGGCCTTGGAGCCCAGGTGTTTGTATCCCTGGGCGTCAATAAACTGCGGCTGATTACCAACAACCCCAGAAAATATATCGGCCTGGCTGGTTATGGCTTAGAAATAGTTGAAAGAGTGCCGATTGAAATCCACCCCACAAAAAACAACAGGGCTTATTTAAAAACTAAAAAAGAAAAAATGGGTCATATATTAGAATATGTTTAACTTGCCTATGACGAAAAGAAACCCCTCCAAAAAAGTCCTAAAAAAGATTATGGCCACTTCGGACAGACAAAAACGCTTGAAAATCATTAAGGCCTTAGCCCGGATAACTAATACCTGGACAAATTATGTTTTACTGGAAACCATTGCAGATCCCTGTGAAAATATCCGTGATTTCATTATTTCTGAACTCGGCCGGAGAGATAGTTTAGACCTTGATTTGATCTATAATAAATTAACAACGCCTCTCTGGTTTGTAAAAAGCAGCTGTCTTAGACTCCTTGGTATTAAAAAAGATGCGCACTCTGTTAAGTATATTAGAGCATTAATTGAAGAGCCTAATGCCGATGTGCGGGTAACGGCAGCCCAAACACTTGGGGAGATCGGAGGAAAGGAATCACTCACGCTTCTTGCCAGGTTAATCCAAGACAAAAACCACTTTGTAAAAGTATCAGCAGAAAAAGCAATCCAAAAGGTCAGCAACCTCAAATTCAGCTAACCTGAATCATTCATAAGAAATGTCGAGATGTAAGGGATGGATACTGGTAAGCCCCTACGAAAGACAGGGATTTCCCCCAGCGGGGAAATCCCTTCCTGTCCTCACAACGCTCTCCTCGAGATTCTCTCGAGGAACCATGCCCGCGTTGTTCCGGATGGCTTTCTCCGGGGTTTACCAGTATCCATCCCAGTGCGTAGCGGCTTTTTCTTCACATTTCACGTTTCACGATTCACATTTCACAGCTTTTTCCCTCGTGAATAATTCAGGCTAATAGATCAGCAAATAGCAATATTCGATTGAAGAATAAATGTCACTGGACCGTCATTGATAAGACTTACATCCATCATAGCCCCAAACTCTCCGGTTTCTACATTTAATCCCCGGGTCTGAAGCAGTCCGGTGAAATAATTAAAAAGTTGTTCCGCTTTTTTTGGCTCTTCAGCCCTAGCAAAGCTCGGCCTTCTTCCTTTCCTGACAGATCCAGCCAGAGTGAACTGAGAGATGACCAGAACACAACCCCCCACCTTTGATAAAGACAAATTCATTTTTCCTGCTTCATCAGGAAAAATCCTTAATTCCGCGATTTTTTTTGATAAATACTCCGCATCTTTTTCTATATCTTTTTTTTCGATTCCTATAAAAAGACAAAGTCCTTTTTTTATCTTGCCTTTTATTTTCCCGTCAACTCTAACTGAAGCATTTTTAACACGCTGCAAAACGATCTTCACAGGTTCTCCTTCTCTTTTGAAATTCCTTTATGCGAAATAATCATTTTGAAACTTAATAAATCCTCCTTATTTATGACCAAACTTAATATATAATAGATCAAAATCCCAATCATAATCGCAGCCAGCAGAATTGCAAGTTGACTCAGGAAACTACCCTTAAAAAAATCAAAAGCTCCTAAAAAAAACCAGGCACTCACGCCCATGACTCCCGCTGAAAAGGCAGACTTAGCTGCAGATATTAGAAATGTCTTTTTTCTTATCTTACCTATCTTTCTTTCCAAAAGAATATAAAGAAAAACAAGATTAACAACAGAAGACAGGGATAAGGCCAGGGCAATTCCCCCTACTTTTAACGGCCCCATTAAAATCACAGATAAAACAATATAAATAACTGTGACAAAAAAGGCTGCCACAACCGGTGTCTTTGTATCTTTGAGAGAATAAAAAGCTGGAGCTAATATTCTTACTCCGGAAATAAAAGGAAGCCCAAACGCAAAAAACAACAGACAGGAAGCGGTCATAGAAGTTGAATCAGCATTAAAAACGCCTCTTTGATAAAGGACTTGAACGATGGGGCGATTTAATATTAGCAATCCCATCATTGCCGGGAAAGTAATAAAAACGACCATTTTCATTGAAAATGCAAGGGTTTCCTTTATTCCGGGGATATCATTTTGAACAGCCAGCTCTGAAAGGGTCGGAAGCAAAGCAATAGAAAGAGCGATTGAAAAAAGGCCTAAAGTCAGTTCCTGAACCCGGGAGGCATAGTACAAAGAGGCTGCGCTTCCTTCTATCAGAGAAGTGGCAAGTTTTCTACTTATAGCCATATTTATCTGATATATTCCGGCACCGAAAACCCCCGGAATCATAAGCCTTGCAACTTTCCTTACTGCCGGATGGGTAAACGACAGCAAAGGTTTAAATCGCATTCCCTTCCGCCAGACATAAGGTATCTGGAACGATAGTTGGAACACGCCCCCTAAAATCACTCCAGCTGCAAAAACAAAAGCCGGCTCCTCAGCTTTGCCTGCAAAAAAAAGGGCCAAAGAGATTATGGCAAGATTAAAGAGAACAGGTGTAAACGCAGGGACAAAAAATTTATGGAAAGTATTCAAAATCGCCATGATCAAAGCAGCCAGGCTGACAAGAAAAACATAGGGAAACATAATCCTTGTAAGCAAAACAGTCAGCTCCATTTTCCCAGGGACATCGACAAAATTAGGGGCTATCAGCCTGACTAGAAGAGGAGAAAAAACTACTCCTAATACAGTCAACCCGGTCATTACAAGAGTTAGATCGAAGAAAAAAGCATTAGCAAAATCCCAGAGCTTTTTACGGGTTTTTTCCGTTTTCATCTGGCTAAAAACCGGAATAAAAGCTGCCGTCATCGCTCCCTCAGCAGTCAACCTGCGTAATAGATTTGGAATCAGAAAGGCAATGGTAAATGCGTCTCCACTTTTTCCAGTCCCTAAGTAAAAAGCCTGTAGCATATCCCTTAGATAACCGAATATTCGGCTGAAAAGTGTAGGAATAGACACAGCAGCAGCTGATCTTAATAACTTTCGGTTTTTACTGCGCTGCTCCATTTCATCTTATTTTATATGTTATCCGATAAAAATTCTATCCTGAATTAATAAAAAATGGGGGAACTCCAGCTGCGAAGTACAGTTGACAACAAAGTCAATATATCCTATTATACCCATTCTATTCAGAATAGGAGAAACAAATGGCACAACATAAGTCCGCAATCCGACAAGCACGAAGAAGTCTGCGCAGAAAAGCCATAAACAGAAAAAACAAATCCAGTCTTCGCACAGAGATAAAGAAACTCAGAACTGCAATAGAAAAGAAAGACCAGAATAAAGCTGAAGAGCAAATGCCTCAAACCTTTTCTATTATAGATAAATCCATAAAAAAGGGAACTCTCCACAAAAATACCGGCAACCGCTATAAATCAAGACTAAGCAAGCAAGTTGAGCTTATCAATCTTGCCGTTCCCAAGTAACCTCCTCCTTTTTTCTCAAAAGACAATATCGCAAAAGAAACCCTTCTATCATAGCCTTAAAGGGAAGGCCAGTAGATTTTAGTTTTATATCTATATCCCGGATCTTCATAAGGATATCTTCCAGATTTTTATCAGAAATAGTTCCGGCAATAAAAAACAGCTGTTTGAATTGATTATCGTACAGTGTCCCATAATTTTCTTTTATCTGAGGTTTTACTTCCTTGAAAATGTCTTTTTTGCTCTTTTTCCCTTCCTTTAACCTGATTTTAACCAGCAAAATATCCCGGAAAAACCTGGCGAGCGCATCAACAATCCTTACAGGAGGAACACCTTCTTTTTCAAGTAATTTTTCTACGACAATAAGGCACTCCCTGTAATCACCCTTTTCCAGTTTATTCGTCAATTCCCATTCAACAAAAGATTTGACCCAACCAGTTACCTGGTCGACATCATCCAGCTCGACCTGCTTTTTTTTATCAATAAAAGTTATAACTTTTGTTATTTCATTATCAAGCTGTCTGAGGTCATTGCCGGCCAGTTCCATCAGCCGGCTTATCGCATCATCAGCAATAGTCTTGCCCTCCCTCTTAAAGCGAGAGTTAATCCACTCGCTAAGTTTATAACCTTTCACAGGCTTCATTTCTCTTAAAACGACTGAAGAGGCAGGGAGAGCGGATAAAAACTTCACAAGAGGGGAATATTTATTTATTTTTCCCGGGAAAACAATCACAATTACAGTCGTTGGGGAGGGGGCGGAAAAATAATCTTTGAGCAATTCCTCATCCTGGGAAGACAGATCTTCATAAGAAGACGGCTTGTTCGTCTTCTTCCGCAGGGGACTCTCAACTATGATTATCCTGAAACCGTCTGAAAAGAGAGATATAGTTCGAGCGGCATCTATAATATCTTTCCAGGGATGTATCTTAAGATCGAATTTTTCAAAATGCAGGGCTCCTTCTTCAGAAGAACCAAAATCCGCAACTAAGTTATTAATAAAACTGGAAGCCGGATAGGTTTCTTCCCCGTAAAAAATATAGCCGGAAGCAACATTTTCAGGCGTTATTCTTTTTTTCCCCAAAAAAAGGGCCACTAACTTAAAATCCCTCCAAAATCGTAATCACTACACTCCTGGCAAACTTTTCAGCTATTTTATCAATAGCTTCTGATTGCACAGACTCAAAATCACTACCCTCAGGTACTTCATATTCTTCCTGATAAACAAAATAGGGATTGGAAAATATAACTTTTTTACCAATCAGGTCTCTTAGAACGATCTTTGCTACTACGGTAATACTATAGCGATCAGCCGCAGCTTCCCCGGAAAAAGCAATCGGCCGAACAGTAAATGAACTTATCTCACCAATAAGAATAGCATCTGCAGCGTCTTTTTGGGAAGTAATCTCCACTTTTCCACGGGCAACAATCTCATCAATCACAGCCTGGGTCAGCTTTAAATCCAGCTGAAACCGGGTTGTCATATTTTTAAACATCGGGATATTTACTGACTTAACATGAGTAGGCAGGGAACTTCCTGTTCCCCTAAGATGATAGCCGCAATTGAGGCAGAATAAACTAAGCACAATGAGTATTACATTCTTTTTCATCCCGTCTATTATATATTAAACTACAATATTTATCAGTTTATTCTTGATATAAATGACTTTTATCGGCTCTCTATTCTCCAGATACTTCTGTATCCGCCTTGACTCTAAAGCCTTCTGTTTAGTTTTATCCTCCGGGAAATCTCTTTCCGCTTCGAATTTATCCCTCATTTTACCATTGACCTGAACTACAATAGTAACGGTCTCTTCTTTTGCCAGGTCAGGCTCAAAATCAGGCCACGGCTGTAAAGCTAGTAACTTTTTCTGTCCACATTTTTCCCACATCTCTTCACAGATATGAGGGGCAAAGGGGGATAACAATAGAATCAGGCAAATCACGGCTTCTTTCAACAGCATCCTGCCATCATCACTGGACCTTAGATCCGGAGAATCCTTTTTTATCTGGTTAAAATATTCCATTATAGAGCTGATTGCCGTATTAAAATGATACCTGTCTCCTATATCCTCAGTAACCTTCTTAATGGTTTGATGCATCTTAATTCTTAAAGGAATTTCCTTGTTTATTGATTTAACTGCTTTAGGGGATGCAGGGGGGCTGGTCTTGAATAAATCTATATTATCCTGAAACAAAGCCCAAACCCTGTTTAAAAAACGGAAACTCCCTTCAATCCCCTTTTCATCCCAGACAAATTCTTTTTCGGGTGGGGAGGCAAAGAGAATAAAAAGCCTGGTGGAATCCGCCCCAAATTTAGCAATCATATCATCCGGGTCCACAACGTTCCCCTTGGACTTCGACATTTTCGCCCCATCTTTGGTTACCATGCCTTGGCTAAGATAAAATGGGAACGGCTCATCAATCTCTGTTAATCCTAAATCCCGAAGAATTCTGCAAAAAAACCGGGCGTAAATCAGATGCATAACAGCGTGTTCAACCCCACCAATATATATGTCCACCGGCAGCCATAAAGCAACTAATTCAGGATCAAAAGGAAGCTTATTCTCAACAGGAGAGCAATAGCGGAAATAATACCACGATGAGTCAAAAAAAGTATCCATGGTGTCAGTTTCTCTCCTTGCTTCCCCTCCGCATTGAGGGCACTCAGTTTTCACAAAACTTTCTACTTGCTCAAGGGGAGAACCTTCCCCTCTTTTGAATTCTACTTTCTCAGGAAGATCTACAGGCAAGTCCTTAAAAGGGACTCCAACTACACCGCACTTTTTACAGTACATCACAGGGATAGGAGTTCCCCAATACCTCTGTCTAGAGATTCCCCAGTCTCGTAACCGATAGAGTGTAATTGCCTCACCAAATCCTCTTTCCCGGGCATAAGAGGTCATCTTCTCTATTGCCTCTCTACAAGGAAACCCTGAAAAAGAACCAGAGTTAACAACCACTCCATAATCTTCAAAGAGATCCTGTGAATCATACTGATTACTCTCTTCCGATACTATAACTTCCTTAATGGGCAGGGAATATTTTTTGGCAAATTCATAATCCCTCTGATCATGAGCTGGAACTGCCATTATGGCTCCCGTTCCATATTCCATGAGAACATAATTGGCGATCCAGATAGGTATTTTTTTTCCTGTAAACGGATTAACAGCTTCCTGCTCGGTATCAATTCCTTCCTTTTCAAAATCATCCGACTCCGTTCGTTGCCGAAGCTCAGCAATTGTTTTATCCAGCCAGTCTTTTAAATTCTCCCTGTTCTCTGAGTTTTTTATCAATTCTTCCACCAAAGGATGTTCTGGTGACAGAACCATAAAAGTAGCCCCATAAATTGTATCAATCCTAGTCGTAAAAACTTCAATACAAAGAGAAGAATCCGCAACTTGAAATGTCAGCTGAGCTCCCTTACTCTTCCCTATCCAGTTCTTCTGCATTGTTAGTACATGCTCCGGCCATTTATCCAACAGCTTCAACCCTGAAAGGAGTTCTTCAGCATAATCTGTGATCTTCAGAAACCACTGTTCCATATACTTTTGTTTCACTTCTGTATCACAACGCCAGCACTTTTCACTTACCACCTGTTCATTAGCCAGAACTGTCTGGCATTGGGGGCACCAGTTCACCTGGCTCTTTTTCCTAAAAGCCAAGCCTTTTTCTAAAAGTTTAAGAAATATCCACTGGTTCCACCTGTAATATTCCGGAAGACAGGTAGTTACTTCCCGTGACCAATCATAACTAAGCCCTAAGCGCTTCAGCTGCACCTTCATATGGGAAATGTTATTCATTGTCCATTCCCGGGGGTGAATGTCTTTTTCAATAGCAGCATTTTCGGCCGGCATTCCGAATGCATCCCAACCTATCGGGTGAAGCACATTATACCCTTTCATTCTTTTAAACCGCGAAATGACATCAACAATCGAAAAGTTTCTCACATGTCCCATATGAATACGCCCAGAAGGATAAGGATACATTTCTAAGGAATAATACTTTGGTTTTTCTGAATAATCACAAGATACAAATGCTTTTTCTTTTTCCCAAGCCTTCTGCCATTTTTTTTCAATCTGTTGAAAATCATACTCTTCTGACATGTTATTTTTTTTCCTCTAAAATTCAAAAATAAATATTAAAGTTATACCTGTTAAATGTCAACCATGCTTAGGAGCCAGCAGTTCCTCCATTTTTTTAAAGTTACAAAAGTTTTAAGGCATGGATACTGGTAAGTCCCTGCCAATGCGTAAAGTATTCTTCATGCTGAGGAAAAAAGATTTACATTTTGGGCCTTGCCCAAATTGGAATGTGCTTTTTGTTTTTTGGATGCAAGCCAAAAAAGAAAAAGCAACTTGTTTTATCCGCGTTCCTCCGCGTCATCAGCGTAAAATTTATTTTTCTGAAGCGTTAAAAATCTGAAGCGAGCTCAAGCCACACCCGAATTTCATCTCGGCTCGCCTGATAGGTAAAAAAATGGCAACCTGGATTTGGTTTTTAATTTCTGGAACTAGGAGGCCGGAAATGATAAAATATGTTTGAGATGGAGTTCTTTTTTGCTAGGGATTACCAGCATAAATTCAGGTTCTTTTCATCCGAACCTCTTCAACAGATCAAAGTGGAGTTTTCCCGCTTTAAAAAAATATGGGCAGCTGCCAGGCAAAAACTTATGCTTCTCCCTCTGAGAATCCTGCGACAGGAACAGGCCTTTGAAAATATTAACCGCATAAAAGCGCATGAAATTAGGATATATTTTTCCGGAAAGGATAGTGGAAAAAAAATAAGAATACTATTTTTCCTTTTCTTACAAAAACAAAAAACTAAACATCTGTTCTTATTAATTATTGAAACCATTCTTCTTCCAGTGAGTGGATTAATGGCCTTGATCCCCGGCCCCAATATCTTCTTTGGTATACTTGCCCTTATCATGATCACTCATTGGCAGGCTTTTCTTGGAATCAACCGTTTGGGCAAAAAGACTCTTAGCTTCACATCCTCCGTTTCCTTAAAAGAATGGGAACAGATCCTGGCTAAAAAAGATACAACTGCTTTCCCTGCGGCCTTAAAAAGAATAGAACTGGAATTCGGTCTAAACAACATTCAAAAAATCCTATATAAATAATATTCATCGCTTTATAAGTATTATGCATTTAACCTGCGCGATTGCCCAGTAATTACACTTAATAACGCAGGCTCTGCCTGTAAATAACTCTGTTTTTCCTGTTTTTTCTGCTTTTTCGTATCTGCGGCAACCTCGACTCGTGCATAATTCAGGTTAATAAATTTGACAAAGTTTGATTTTTATTCTATTTTTTAAGAGCAATGCCATTAAGCTTAAATCAATTTTTACTTCTAATTCTTACTATTGCTGCAGTAGTTGCGGTTACAGCTTTTATAAGTTTCCTTATCCAATTAAAAAAAACAGCCAGGGAAGGAGAAAAAACCCTTATAGAGGTACAAACTCTTTCAAAAAATTTGCATGAAGTCAGCCAAAAAGTAAACGAAAAAATAGATGATTTAGGTGATGTAGTTGATGCAACAAAAAAAATTACAGCCGGCCTATCAGAAGCAAGCTGGTTCTTTGTTACTAAGGTCATCCGCCCTGGTTCTAAATTTTTACCGTTTCTTTATCCGATCATTCGTTTAGGTTGGCGGCAATTTAAAAAAAATAAGGAGGACAAACATGGAAAATAAAGGTTCAAGCGCTATTGAAATCACACTTTCTTTTCTTTTAGGGACTGCAACTGGTTTTATTCTGGGTGTATTATTTGCCCCTACAAGCGGAGAAGAAACACGGAAAAAAATTCAGGAACAGGCTTCAAAATCCGGCAAAAAAATTAAAGAAAGTTATGAGCATGTTTCCAAAGAAGCAGAAAAAGGAATCCATATCGTAAAAGAGAAAACTTCGGAAGGTATCGGCGCTATCAAGGATTTTGTGGAAAAGAAAAAAGAAGAATTATCCCAAAAAAAACAGGAATCCATCCATAAAGAAAAAGAATAGTTCAGGTGGACCTGAGTTATTCACGAGTCGAGATTGCCCCAGATACGAGGCACAGGGTATGAAGCTGTGGTACTTCACCGGGAATAGGGTGTAACGAAGTAGATGCGGTATGATAGGCTCGCTCGTAGAGTATAAAATGTCGATTACTTATAGAGATTATATTGTGAACGAAATGGTTAATAGGATTTTCGTATCAATTAATGTAGAAAATAGAAGTAAGAGAACGTAACATAAACATCGACATTTTTTATGAATAGAGCAGGAAAAAAGGAGACTATTATTGTCAGAAACTACAATATCAAAAATTAAATCCCGCGAAATCCTTGACTCAAGAGGAAACCCGACTATTTGCACCCGTATTTTTCTTAAATCCGGAATCACTCAAGAAGCTTCAATTCCCTCCGGGGCATCCACTGGGAAGCGTGAAGCCCTGGAATTACGGGACGGCGATCCTTCCAGGTACCTGGGGAAAGGAGTGCTTACTGCTGTTAATAATGTCAGAAACATCATTGCGCCTGAAATAACCGGACTCGATGCCTTAAAACAGGCTGAACTAGACAAACGCCTGATCGAATTGGATGGGACACCTTCCAAAAAAAGACTCGGAGCTAACGCTATCCTTTCGGTTTCTCTTGCAGCTGCGCAGGGGGCTGCAAAAGCATTAGGCATTGAGTTGTTTGAATATATTGAGAAGCAAGATAAATACCTGCTTCCAGTCCCCATGATAAACATCCTTAATGGCGGTGCTCACGCGGACAATAATGTCGATATTCAGGAATTTATGATCGCGCCTGCCGGGGGAATAAATTTCTCGGAATCCATTAGAATGGCAGCTGAAGTATTCCATCAGCTGAAGAAAATACTTAAGAAAAAAGGATATAGTACTGCTGTTGGAGATGAAGGCGGCTTTGCCCCGAATTTAGAATCAAATAAAGAAGCACTTGACATTATTTTAGCGGCCATTGAAAGGGCTGGGTATAAAGCTGGTTCCGACGTTTTTCTGGCCATCGATGCAGCAGCTTCTGAATTTTACCAGGATAATGTCTATGTATTCCATAAATCAGATGGTTCAAGAAAAAACATTGATCAAATGATCAAATTCTATTCTTCCTTGGTTGACAACTACCCCATTATCTCAATCGAAGATGGTTTTTCTGAAGATGATTGGGAAGGATGGAAAATCATGACAGATGAACTGGGAGAGAAAATACAGATTGTCGGAGACGATATCTTTGTTACAAATCTGAAGATACTCAAGGAAGGTATTCAAGAGGGAATAGGAAATTCTATTCTTATTAAGCTAAACCAGATCGGATCTTTAAGTGAAACAATAGAGACAGTGAAGTATGCCCAGAAACATAATTATCCCTGTGTAATCTCTCATCGTTCCGGAGAGACCTCAAGTACTTTCATTGCAGACCTCAGTGTAGCTCTTAATACAGGTCAGATCAAAACAGGTTCATTGAGCCGGAGTGAAAGAGTCGCAAAATATAATCGCCTGATGGAGATAGAGGAAATATTAGGCGAAAAAGGTAGCTACGCTGGTAAAAAAGTATTTCAAAAATATTTAAGCTGAATAAAATACCTTAAAACCCGATCTTCTTTGAAAGTAAAGAGAGAGTATTCAGAAAAAGATTTATCCTTCTTCAATCCCTCCAGGGACCTGGGAAAAGCCGGAGAATATCCATTTACCAGAGGAATATACCAAAATATGTACCGGGGACGGTTATGGACAATGCGCCAATATGCCGGTTACGGAACTGCTCAGGAATCCAACCAAAGATACCGCTATCTTTTGGAGCAGGGACAGACCGGCCTAAGTGTCGCTTTTGACCTGCCTACTCAAGTCGGCCTGGATTCGGACCATAACCTGGCCCTTGGTGAAGTCGGAAAAGTCGGAGTTGCTATTGACAGCCTAGAAGACATGGAAATTCTATTCAAGGGAATCCCTCTGGAAAAAGTTTCTGTTTCAATGACGATAAACTCTACTGCTGCAATCATCCTTGCCATGTATCTGGTTTTAGCGGAAAAAAAAGGAATTGCGTGGAAGCAACTCACGGGAACTATCCAGAATGACATCCTCAAAGAATATATCGCCCGGGGAACATACATCTACCCGCCCAAAGCTTCTCTAAAAATTATTACCGATATACTGGCTTTTTGTCAGAAAAAAGTCCCTACTTGGAATACTATGAGTATAAGCGGTTACCACATCCGCGAAGCAGGTGCTGATGCTGTACAAGAGCTTGCTTTTACCTTCGCCAATGCAATAACCTACATCAAAGCAGCTAGGGAAGTTGGATTAAAAATCGATACTTTTGCCCCCAGATTGTCATTTTTTCTGGCAGCCCATAACAATTTTTTCGAGGAAATCGCCAAGTTCCGGGCGGCCCGGCGCATCTGGGCAAAAATAGTACGGAACAAATTTAACGCAAAAAATCCAAACTCGTGGAAATTCAGATTTCACACTCAGACCAGTGGAGCCACTCTGACCGCTCAGGAACCAGATAATAATATTATTAGAGTCACCCTGCAGGCCCTGGCTTCCATAATAGGAGGCACTCAATCCCTGCACACAAATTCCAGAGACGAGGCCCTGGCCCTTCCCAGCCAAGAGTCAGCCAGGATCGCCCTTCGCACCCAACAGATCATCGCGCACGAGAGCAGAACCACCGATACAGTTGATCCCCTCGGAGGTTCATATTTTATAGAAAATTTAACAGGCAGAATCGAAACCAGCGTTAATGACTATCTTCACAGAATTGAAGACCTAGGCGGGATGCTTAAAGCCATTGAGAGCGGTTTTGTCCAGAAAAAAATTCAGGACAGCGCTTACGCTTATCAAAAGGAAATCGAACAAAAAAAGCAGCTTATTGTCGGCCTCAATTCCTTTAATACTTCAGGAGGAAAAATCCAATTCGATCTGTATTCGCCCCCTAAAGAAATCGAAAAAAAACAGATCCAAAAGCTAAGAGAAGTAAAGAAACGCAGAAACGCTTCCCTGACAAAAAAATCTCTGCACGCTTTAAACAATGCTATAATCGATAACAAAAATCTCATGCCTTTTATTATTGATGCAGTAAAGTGTTTGGCAACCCTAGGCGAAATTTCTGATATACTTAAAGACAACTTCGGCACTTATCAGGAAGCAAGCTTCTAAAACAGATAAAACAGGAAAAACAGGGAAGACAGGATTAGGTAAGAGACTTTACTTTGCTTTGATTCTGCCATTTTTTATGAATAGTTCAGGCTAAATAATTTAACTATATATTACTCTGTTTTTCCTGGTTTTTCTGCAGGTTCTGTAGTAGGATAGATTTATGTCAGCATGGATAAAAAAATTATTTTCCCTGCTTCTTTTCTTTGTATTATTAACACCCGCCGGGTTTACAATAGACAGGGCTACAGCCCTGCTGATCGAAAAAGAAATCAAAAAACACATTAACGAAATAATACAAATCAGACGCTTCCTGCATATGAACCCTGAGCTGAGTAACAGGGAATATGAAACTTCTAAACTTATCACTTCAAAACTGATGTCCCTTGGCATAGAAGTTAAATCCGGGATTGCTGGAACCGGAGTATCCGGCTTATTAGAAGGAGATCAGGAAGGCTTCACCCTCGGACTAAGAGCAGACATGGACGCCCTTCCCATTCACGAAAAAACCCACGTCCCCTATACATCGCTTAATCCTGGTGTTATGCATGCCTGCGGCCACGATATCCATATGTCAATAGCACTGGGAACCGCAATAGTGCTTAGTAATTTAAAAGATAAGATAAAAGGTAATATTAAATTCATCTTCCAGCCGGCAGAAGAAGGCCCTCCCAAAGGCGAAGAAGGAGGCGCCTCCTTGATGGTAAAAGAAGGTGTTCTAAAGGAGCCTCCGGTTATGGCTATCTTTGGACAACACGTATGGCCTAGTATTGAGGTGGGACAAATCCTTTTTTCCTCCGGGCCCATAATGGCATCATCGGATACGGTTGAAATTATAATCAAAGGGAAAAGCTCCCATGGGGCCAGACCATATGAAGGAATAGATGCCATTACTTTAGCAGCCCATACTATTATCTCTATCCAATCCTTTATGGACCGCATGATCGATCCCTCAGACCCGGCTGTTGTGTCCTTCGGAAAAATCAGAGGCGGGAGTAGGTCAAACATAATTGCCGACTCAGTTACCCTAGAGGGTACAGTAAGAACATTAACCCGGACAAACAGAACTAAAATCGAAACCATGCTGGAAAATATTGTCCAAGGCATAACCCATCCTTTCGGAGCAAATTATACCTTCAATTACCGGAAAGGCGCTCCCCCGGTTTATAATCATCCTAGCCTGGGGGACATCATGCTTCCGGTACTTCAAGAAGCAGTTGGCAAAGACAATGTTCTGCCTCTCCAGCCGCAAATGGTTGCAGAAGACTTCTCAATATTCAGTCAAAAAATTCCAGGGTTCTATTTTTTTCTGGGAGTAAAACCTCCCGGCCAAAAAACAATGCCTCCCTTACACAGCCCCTATTTTAACCCTGATGAACGCAGTATCGCCCTTGGCATAAAAATCGCTTGCTATCTTTTGCTTGACTGCCTGGCTTCCCAGGATAGTTTTGGTTCTAGCTTATACTGATATCTTTTATTATGGCATTCCCATTTCTATTATTGGTTCTACCCTTAGTCTCAGGGATATTTTTTGCTTCACTACTTTCTCCCTGCCTTTCCTGGCAGATAACAAGTTTACTTATATGTTCAGTTTCTGCCTGGGTATTCTTTTTTTTATATCGAAAAGATAAAATAGCCTTGCTTTTTATTTTGATGATGACATTTTTCCTGGGAGCAAGCCTCTACTCCTTTTCTGAAATCAATTACACGAATAACTCTCTCTCCAAATTCGATGCACCTGAATACATCGATTTTACCGGTAATTTATACAAATCCCCCTCTCGCGGCATAGACAAAGATGTCCTTTATCTTAAAGTCAAAAAAATAAATTACCGCAACCAGGAAATGAAAACAGAAGGCCGGCTTCGCATATCCGTATATCATTCCTCAGAATTCTCTTCTCCTTTGAATCTTCTCATAGGCGACAGGGTCAAAGTATCAGCAAAACTCAGTTCTTTGAGCAGTTATCACAATTTTCAGACACCTCCCTTAGGGCTTTATCTGAAAACCCTGGGAGTTCATAAATCAGCCTACACAAAATCCCCGCTGCTCGTTGAAAAAATCAAAGACGGAAAAGCCTATTCCCCTCTGCACATAATTTCAGGGCTCAGGTTAAAACTGCAGGATAAGCTAGAAAAATTTTTCTCATCTGGAAACCAGAGCGGCGTGTCCTCACAGGGAGCAGTGCTTGAAGCCTTAATATTAGGCGAGAGAAGTAGGCTGGATACATCTGTGATCCGGTCTTTCCAAGATTCCGGACTGTATCATCTTTTTGCCATTTCAGGTGCTCATATCGCAATAATCTCATTTTTCCTGTTTTCATTTTTCAAATTCTTGCGAATTCCTGAACGAGGAAGCTACCTTTTATTAATGGGATTCCTTGTTTTTTACGTATTTCTGGTGGAAGGACGGCCTTCCGTACTCCGTGCCACAATAATGACTCTCGCCTATCTGACCGCAAAACTTATCTGGAATAATGCTCCCCTGCTCAATACCCTCTCCATAAGCGCCTTCTTTCTTCTTTTGATTAATCCTTTTAGCCTTTTTTCGGTAGGCTTCCAACTAACATTTGCCGCAACCTTATCCATTATTCTTTTTTTTCCCAAAATCATCAAATATCTTCCCCGGCTTCCCCTCCGTATAAGTGAGATCTTTGCTATCACCTTATGCGCCCAGCTTGGAATTCTCCCGATTCTTTTAAGTACTTTCAATCGAGTATCCTTTTCAGCCTTTCTCTTGAATTACGCAGCATTCCCCCTTGTTGCATTAGTAATGGCAGGCGGATATTTATTTTTTCTTCTATCTTTTATTGTTTTTGCACCAACTCAGCTTTTTGTCCATATTCTTAACTTTCTCATAAGCCTGCTTCTCCATTTAACTCATCTTTCCTCACAGGTTTCATTTTTATCCTATAGAATCCCCGGCCCGCATTTATTTACAATAATTTCCTATTACTCCCTGCTTATTCTATTATTAATTCCTTTCAGGGATAAAAAAATTCGGATCACTATCCCAGTCCTCTTTCTGGTCTGTTTTTTAATTATGATTTCCTATCCCTTCACATCATCCTGCAGAGATCTGAAAATCACGGCTCTTGACATAGGTCAAGGTGATTCCATCCTGGTCGAATTCCCAGGCCGCAAAAAAATGCTGATCGATGGCGGCGGTTCCCGAACCGACACATTTGACATAGGTGAAAATGTAGTTTCCCCAGCCCTCTGGCACAAAGGAATAAAAAAAATAGATTATCTGGTCCTATCTCACGCTCATCCCGACCACATGAATGGATTAAAATCCGTGGTGAAAAATTTTAAAATAGGAGAATTCTGGGAAGGCTGCATTCCACCAAATAACAAGGGTTATGCTCTTTTTAAAGCTAGCCTTCCTGCCAGCCTTTCTCACAAAACCATCTTTCGAGGAGATAAAATCACCTTGGGAAAAATTAAAATCAAAGTACTTCACCCTGACAGAAGCAGAAAAGCCATTACCTCTGTGCATAATAATCAATCTCTAGTCCTAAAACTTACCTACAAAAATACTTCTTTTCTTCTTACCGGAGACATTGAATGGGAGGCCGAAGCTGAGATCATTGCCTCAGGGGAAGACCTAAAAAGTCAGGTTCTAAAATCTCCCCATCACGGGAGTCTATCTTCCAGCTCCCAGCTTTCCTCAAAGCAGTCTCTCCAAAAATCATCCTCATATCAGTAGGGAAAAATAATCCATACAATCTCCCTTCAGCTCAGATACTGGAAAGATATGCGCAAATCGGGGCTGCTGTTTATCAAACCAATATTCATGGGGCCATAGAATTGAAATCGAATGGAAAAAGCATCTCCATTAGTACTTCCAAATAAAAATTATCAAAACTAACCTGGATTATTCACGAGTCGAGGTTCCCGGGTTGACTAAGTCCTTCATTCTTTTGTATTATATACGTAAGGGAGATGAGCATTAACATAAAGAAACTATTGGCAATAATAATCCTTCCCTTACTATGCACCACCTTTGCACCCTCACAAAGCCTGGTAGAATTGGCAAAAAAAGAAAAAGAACGGAGAGAAAATCTCAAGAGCAAAAAAATACGCTTAGTGACCAACGCTGATTTAAAAAAGTTTAATAGGACAACTACTGCTAGCGCCACTCAAGCTACAAATCCAAAGACTGTCAAATCAAGCATCCCAGCTCCACCCCTGCAAATCCCGGTTATAATCTCAGCAAAATCAAGAAATAGGGGCAGGAGCAGCGCCGAACAAAAAAATGAGCTGGAAAAAAAATACCAAGAAGCTAATAAACAGGTAGGACTGCTAACCTTAAAAATGAGAGCATTATGGCAGCAATTTTACAACATGCCTAACATGGCACCAAAAAGCCAAATTCAAGAGCAAATCAGCCTGACTTACCTTCAATTGCAAAAAACTCAAGAGGATGCAGAAAGACTGAAAAAACAGTTAGACACCAAAAAAAAACGAAAATAATTTTTTATCCTGGATTATTCACGAGTCGAGGTTGCCGCAGATACGAGGCGCAGGGGATGAAGCTGTGGTCTTTATGATAAAATTTACGCTGTGGACACTGAGGACACTGATTTTCGCGGAAAAAACCAAGATGCTTTTTCTTTTTTGGCTTGTACCCAAAAAACAAAAAGCACTTTCCAATTTGTGCTGGGGCACAAAATGAAAACCATTTTCCATTTACCATTCACCATTTACTGCTTATTAACAATGTAACAATTTACAATTTGCATTTTACTTTATATCATCTATATCGACATTTTTTATGAATAATTCAGGTTATATCCTTTATCTAAAATATAAAAAAGAAATCTGCAAGCCAAGTTCCCTCTCATCTCCGGAGTCCGGTAAGATCCCTGCAGGGATAAAAGATTTATCTGTCTCAATCGTTAGATAAAACTCATCACCCTCTCCCAACCTTTCCTTTTCAATATTATACGTTTTTTCAAAAGTAGAATCCTCTGCAATAAATTCATCAAGAATCAAATCATTAATCATAAAAATTACTTTCTGGTCCTGGAGAACACTTTTATTTACTCCCCCCTTTATTATCAGTAAAGCATCCCTATGGGGATTATCAATAATGCATTTTGCTTTCTTTGCTATCCATCTCCACTGTTTAAGGAAAGAATCAGGATTAATTTCCAGATCATACCACCCATCTTCATAAAGAATCTCAGGTGTATCCAAAGGTGGTGGGAATACTTTTATCTTTTTTTCCACCACAAGCTGTTTTGACTCTCCACTTTCATCATAAGGCGAGAAAAACCCTATAGATAGCTTGAGGGTCTCTTCTCCTTTAAAATGAGGATCAAACTCATCAATGAATGCGGGAATGTAAATCCGCTTGGAATACTTATATTCTTTATCTACTTCCCAGGTTGATGTGGGAACCTCAGGAATATAATCTTCCTGGAAAAGCAGGTTATTTCCATGCCAGAAATGAATATAAATATTATAATCTTCGCTCATCTTCACAAACTCACTATCAGTTTTCCAGGTAAGCTGCAAGTCAGTTATTAAATCATCAGACAATTTTTCCTCAGAAAAGGAAATATCTAAATTCACTCCTTTTACCTGGGCTTTTTTCTTGCAATTAAATAAAACAACTACCATCAATATAGCAATTAAAACTATAATGGTTTTTTTTAACATTATTCTTCTCCTTAGTTAATAAATATCAACAACTATTATAAATAAATTAACTAGAGATGTAAAGTTTTGACAGGAAGCAACTCCCTGCTCTCTCTATCTATCACGTATTTGGAGATGCTTGCAACTATACTAACCTGGATTATTCACGAGTCGAGGTTGCCGCAGATACGAAAAAGCAGAAATAACAGGAAAAACAGGAACTTCAGGAAAGGCAGTAAAATTTGAAATTTAAGTTAAAAGACTTCTGTCTAATGAAATTCTGGTGTGGATGAAGAATCCGCTACGTGCTGGCGTGGATACTGGTAAATCCCGGAGAAAGCCATCCGGAACAACGCGGGCATGGTTCCTCGAGAGAATCTCGAGGAGAGCGTTGTGAGGACAGGAAGGGATTTCCCCGCTGGGGGAAATCCCTGTCTTTTGAAGGGACTTACCAGTGTCCAGGCCTTACAGCTTTTAGCCATTTACTATTTACCATGTACTAGTTTTTAACAATGAAGTAATGAAACAATTTACAATTTGCATTTTACTTTATATTATATATATCGACATTTCTTATGAATAGTCCAGAAAGAATGAGGTTTCTTCTATATCCTATCTCCTTGATTTATCGGTTTAATTGTCTTCTCATAAACCTATTATATAGGTGGAGATTCTTCAAGCCTAAAAAATCGCCTCTTCCGGTTATCAGTATAGGGAATATCTCATTTGGCGGCTCTGAAAAAACCCCTCTGGCAAAACATATCTTATCCGCGCTTTTAAAAACCTCATACAAGCCGGCTCTTGTTGCTAGAGGATACCGAGGTAAATGGGAGCGATCCGGAGGCATGCTCTCTAACGGCAGGATTATTTCCGGCTCCTGGCAAGAATCTGGAGACGAGCCTTTTATGATCGCCAGAAGCATTACTGAAGCCGGTATTTTTATTGGCAAAGACCGCCTGTCCGGATGCCGAAAAGCAAAAGAATTCGGATTCGATATTGTAGTACTTGATGATGCTTTTCAGTACCATCCCCTTGAAAAAGATATCAACATCCTTATGTACGATCCAAAAGAAAAAATAATACTGCGCGAAACCAGATCATCTATAGGGAGGAGCCACGCTATCCTTATTAAAAAAAATGGGGATAAACAGATAAAGTCCTCTCTCCAAAATAAATTCCCTCAAATACAATCTTATTCATATTCAGTAGTAAACAAAGGATTGTACTCCATTTTCACTAAACAGCTCCTTCCCCCGGCAGAGCTTGATAATAAAACCGTACTCTTATTTAGTGGTATAGCCCGTCCGCAAAGGTTCAAAACCTCTTTGAAAAAATTAGGAATAAATCCAGTAAAATTTTTAAAATTCCCGGACCACCATCCTTATCCCCCAAAATCTATAAAAAAAATAAAAAAGAATTATCTTTCCTTCCAAGCAGATATTATCATTACAACTGAAAAAGATATGATAAAGTTAACCAGCATTAAGGAGCTTGAACCTCTCCCCCTCTATTATCTTAAAATAGATCTCAAAATAGAAAATACTTTTTACACTTGGCTATGGTCCCGCCTAGATAAAAAGGGAGACAAAAATCTAAATGGAACAGTTTAGGTCTTTATTTGAATTCAGCCTCTATCGAATATTTGCAGGCTTGATCCGGTTTTTCCCGCGTAAAATCATCCTTTTGCTGGGGAATGAAACAGGACGATTATTTTTTCACCTGAGCAGAGAACACCGTAGTATAGCCCTTAAAAATCTTTACACAGCCCTGGGAACAGACAAGACACCAGCTGAACTAGAAAATATTGCCAAGTTGTCTTTTCAACATTTTGGGAAGGCCTTTCTGGATATGATCTACCTCGCTCAGCTTAAACCTGAAAAAATAAACTCATACTTAATAACAGCTGGCTTAGAAAATCTTCAAACAGCCCTTGATAAAGGGAAAGGTGTTTTACTTTTATCAGCACATTTCGGGCTTTGGGAAATAATCTCGGCCATACTATCTAAAGCCGGAACACTCAACATTGTGGCCAGGCCTTTGGACAACCAGCTCATGGAAGGGGAAATACTCAAGCTGAGAAACGCTTTGGGCGCCAGAGTAATCTCCAAGTATCATGCCTCCCGCAATATTCTCCAGGCTCTGCGAAGAAATGAAATCGTGGCAATTTTAATCGACCAAAATGTTCTTCGTGAAGAATCTGTATTTGTCGACTTTTTCAGCAAAAAAGCCTCTACAACTCCAGGGCTGGCAATGTTCCACCTCAGAACCGAAGCGGCCATTATTCCGGCATTCTGTTATCCTACCCGGGATAACAAGTATCAGATAAAGATATTAAAACCCGTGGAGGTTCCCTTATCAGAAGATTCTCAAACAAACATCCTGAATATAACTCAGGCCTGCACTAAGGTTATCGAAGAACATATTCGGTCTCAACCTGAATCCTGGTTATGGTTCCATGACAGATGGAAAAGCCGCCCGAAGTAATCTCAATTTTTTACACTGAGGACGCTGAGGACACGGATAAGACAATAAAGTTGATTTCTTTTGCCAATGAATCGGCAAAAGAAATCAACCCTTCATCACTTCGCTTCACGAAGTAATTTGAAATAAAGGTGGGGGAGGAAGAAGCGAAATGTGAATCGTAAATTGATATGCGAAATTAGAGTCACGAGTGAAAGGTAGAAAAGGTTTTCATTTTGGGCCTTGCCCAAAACTGAAAATAGCTTTTTATTTTTTGGTTGCAAGCCAAAAAAGAAAAAGCTTCTTAGTCTTATCCGTGTCCTCAGCGTCCTCAGCGTAAAATTTTCTTTTTTTGGGAGTGTTTCGTATCAGCTAACCTGATTCTTGCTACTTAAATATCCATACTTGTCATTTTCGCCATCTTTTATTATAGTATTTCAATACTAGTTAATATTTTGACACAGATTTTTCTAGAAAGATGGTGAGATATGAGAACAAATAAGCGCCCTTTTAATATATTACGTAAAGTCAATATCATCCCTGACCAGTTTGAATATGCTGATGGGTCTGTTCTAATAGAAATGGGAAAGACCAGGATAATAATTGCAGCTACTGTCGAAAATAAAGTTCCCCCCTTCCTTAAAGGACAAGGTACAGGCTGGGTCACCGCCGAATATGCCATGCTCCCCCGCGCAACTAATAAAAGGACTAGCCGCGAAAGAACTCCTAAAAGAATCTCGGGCAGAACTCAGGAAATACAGCGGCTTATCGGCCGTTCACTGAGAGCAGTTATTAACCTTAAAGACCTGGGAGAAAGAACTATAATCATAGATTGTGACGTACTTCAAGCAGACGGCGGCACCAGATGTGCAGCTATCACAGGCAGTACTGTGGCCCTGGCATTGGCCTTAAAAAAATTGATGGACGACAAAGTCTTGGATCAAATGCCTCTCAAAAACCTGGCTGGCGCTGTCAGTGTGGGCATAGTCAACGGTAAGCCTCTGCTTGACCTGGATTACCTTGAAGATTCAAATGCAGAAACCGACATGAATGTTGTGGAAACCGACTCTGGTGAAATAATCGAAGTGCAGGCCTCAGCCGAAAAAAAACCTTTTTCAAAAAAAGAATTCGATTCTCTCTTAACTCTTGCAGATAAGGGCATCATAGAACTCATCCAGATGCAGAAAGAGGTTCTTAAGAGGGAGAGTTTGCTATTTATGGCCTATTCATGAATTGTTTGAGTTTACTCAAAAAAATTATTAAAAATGTCGAAACAGGACTGAAAAGGAGGGTTAAATGAATCGTATCCTGATAACAGGAGGAGCCGGTTTTCTGGGAAGCTACCTTTGCGAATCCCTGCTGGATAAAGGTGCGGACGTCCTCTGTATTGATAACTTCTTTTCCGGAGACAAAGATAATATCCGCCACCTGTTTTCCCATCCTTATTTTGAGCTCAGCCGTCATGATATAATCCATCCTTTTTTTGCTGAAGTGGACAAAGTCTATCACCTCGCCTGCCCGGCTTCCCCCATCCATTATCAACATAATGCTATAAAAACAGTCAAGACCAATGTCATGGGCACTATTAACATGCTGGGTCTAGCCAAAAGAACAAAAGCCCGCATCCTGCTTGCCTCCACTTCCGAAGTTTATGGAGACCCGAAAGTCCATCCCCAAACAGAAGACTACTGGGGCAATGTCAATCCCATCGGTATCCGCAGCTGTTATGATGAAGGAAAAAGGATCGCTGAGACTCTTACCATGGACTATTCCCGTCAGAATAATGTGCAAATTAGGATTGCCCGTATTTTTAACACCTACGGCCCCCGTATGGCAATTAACGACGGCAGAGTTATAAGTAACTTTATTGTCCAGGCACTCAGAGGAGAGCCCCTTACTATTTACGGAGATGGAAACCAGACCCGATCCTTTTGTTATGTTTCTGACTTGATCAAAGGCTTATCTAGTTTGATGGAATCTGAAAACCTCACAACTCCCCTAAATTTAGGGAACCCTGAGGAATTCACTATTATCGAACTTGCAGAAAAAGTCCTGAAACTTACGAAAAGTTCAGCCAAAATCATCCATAAACCTCTCCCCCCCGATGATCCGGTCCGCCGCTGCCCGGATATATCTTTAGCTAAACAAAAAATTAATTGGAAGCCGGAAATCGATCTGGAAGAAGGATTGACTAAAACCATCGCTTATTTTAAGAAAAAATTAAAACAATGACA
>JAUWNW010000061.1 GCA_030612445.1 Candidatus Aminicenantota bacterium | reverse complement strand
AGCACAATATATAGTATTATATGAAGAATAATGACATATATTTGGCAGATTATATAAGGGTCTTACATCTGAAGCGAACTTAAACGACTGAAAAATAAGCATTTAGGATGAATTGGGGGATTTATCTCTTAAACTCCTGTTAAACAGGCCAATTCTATGAGATTCTCCATTTCTTGCGGACTTCTTGTTGACAGGATATGTTAGCTCTGTGTATTATTGTAAATAAAGCAGCTCCAAAGGTGGAAATTTGATGAAATTTAGAGAAAATCGTCATGAACAAAAAAAGAAATTCCTGTCTCTAAATGATAGGCAGGTTTGGATGGCTCAAGGGGCTGATGTTAACCACATCTGAGGATTTTTCAGATGAAAGTCTTCTTTGAGATGAACTTATGGAAAAAGAAGCCAAAGCAAGGATAAGAATCAATGGCCTCCTTCAGCGTGCAGGGTGGCGGTTTTTTGATGATGAAAACGGCCCGGCCAACATCGCACTGGAAATAAATGTCAAAATAAAGAAGAAAGTTCTTGACCGGTTTGGTGATGATTTTGAAAAAACCGGCAATGGCTTTGTTGATTATCTCTTGCTTGACAGTAAAGGCTTCCCCTGTGCGGCGCTTGAAGCAAAATCCGAAAAATTAGACCCATTGGTTGGCAAAGAACAGGCCCGCAAGTACGCTAAATCATTAAATGTTCGCTTTATAATTCTTTCCAATGGAAACCTCCATTATTTTTGGGACTTAGAGCATGGTAATCCATCCATTATAACCGACTTTCCCTCTCAGGAATCATTAGGCCATTACAGGACATTTAAACCTAACCCTGAAAACCTTGTTAAGGAAAAAATCGAAGCCGATTATCTTGCTATCACCCAGGACCCCATGTATAGTTCGGCTCCTCGCTGGAATAATCCTGATGAGCGTGATGCCTTTATCAAAGAGAATAACCTGAAGTTCTTGCGGCCTTACCAGTTGAAGGCTATTTATGCCTTGCAGGAGTCTGTAAAAAGTGGCAGCAACCGTTTTCTCTTTGAGATGGCTACAGGCACTGGAAAAACGCTTGCATCCGCCGCCATTATCAAGCTCTTTTTAAGAACAGGCAATGCCAACCGTGTCCTTTTCCTGGTCGACAGAATCGAGCTGGAAAACCAGGCATGGAAGAATCTTGTCCGATGTCTGAAGAATGACTACACCTGCGTCATCTATAAAGAAAACCGCGACGATTGGCGCAAGGCCGAGATTGTCGTTTCCACAGTACAGAGTCTTTCGTTCAATAATAAGTATAAAAGCCTGTTTTCCCCTACAGATTTTGACCTGATCATATCTGATGAGGCCCACCGTTCAATCAGCGGGAACAGCCGGGCTGTTTTTGAGTATTTTGTTGGCTATAAATTGGGGCTTACCGCCACGCCAAAAGATTATCTGAAGAAAATTGATCCCGATAAAATCAGTAAAAAGGACCCGCGCGAATGGGAACGCAGACAACTCCTCGATTCCTATATAACTTTTGGCTGTGCCAGCGGAATCCCCACTTTCAGGTACAGCCTCATCGATGGAGTAAATGACGGGTTTCTGGTCAACCCGGTTGTCGTAGATGCCCGTACGGAAATCACTACACAGCTTCTATCTGAGCTTGGTTATTCCGTGCTTATGGAAAACGAGGAAGGGGAATTAGAGGAAAAGATCTTTTTCCAGAAAGATTTTGAAAAGAAGTTTTTTTCAGATAAAACAAACGGAATCCTATGCAAAACTTTTCTCGAAAATGCAATCAGGGATCCCTTAAGCAATGAAATCGGGAAAAGCATCATTTTCTGCGTAAGCCAGAACCATGCATCCAAAATCACCCAGACTCTGAATATATTCGCTGACAGCCTGTTCCCCGGAAAATACAACTCTGATTTTGCCGTACAGGTAACTTCAATAATTCCAGACGCACAGCAGTTTTCCATCAGTTTCGCGAACAACAACTTAAACGGACACACCAGGGTGCTGGAGGGATATCTCAGCTCTAAAACCCGTGTCTGCGTGACTGTCGGCATGATGACCACCGGTTATGATTGCGAAGACATTTTAAACCTATGTCTGATGCGTCCAATATTTTCTCCCACTGATTTCATCCAGATTAAGGGCCGCGGCACAAGGATATATACATTCCTCCACAAAATAAAAGAAGACGGCCATATAGAGGAATATAAAAAGGAAAAGAAGACCTTCAAACTCTTCGATTTCTTTGCCACCTGCGAGTATTTTGAGAAAAAATTCAATTATGATGAAGTGCTGGAACTGCCCCCCCTCGGATCAGGTCCAGGAGGCGGGGGCGGCATCAATGTTGACGAATTTGCGAGCATCAAACCCGACCCTTTAGAGTCTTACGTAGAGTCGCGCATAAGTCTTCATGGAATGAAGATAGATCGCAAATTCTACGATCAATTCGAGGAAACCGTCAAGAATGATGATACGGTTCGGCAGCACTATAAGCACGGTGATATGAAAGCTGCCGAAGAATATATCAGGGAGAACCTCTTTGATAAACCTGAAGAATTCTTCAATTTGGCGAAACTGCGAAAATCGGCACAGCTCGATCGCCGGCTCTGGTTGTGGGAGATTCTTGAGAAGGCTTTCGGAGATATTGAACGGTTTAAGTCCAAAGATGAACTGCTTGACGAGGAACTGGATAAATTTGTATCCATCCACAGGCCGAATGCCTCTCATATTTCCCGGATCAGGGATTTTTTCAAGGCTTATATTACGGACAGTGAAATCCGTGACATCATAGAGAATAAACAATACAATCGCCTTGCCACCAATCCCAAGGTAACTATTGCCGATCTTAATGACCTTGAAGAATGGCGGGATGTAATACCTGAATATGTAAAGGACTATGTTTCCTTGAACACATTTTTGTAGAGATGAGATTATGAGGATATCACAAATTGTGACATCCTCTGACATTAAGTACGTAAAAAGGCTAACCATGCTTGATAACGGAACAAAAAAGCGGATAGATTCCGCGCGTGACATCCTTGTGGGCAAGGTCCCTGACCCCAAATCACAGGTGGAACAGATAACCATCGCCATGATCTACAAATTCATGGACGACATGGACAATCAAACCGAAGAACTCGGAGGCAAGGCCACCTTTTTTGCGGGCGAATTTAAACAGTATGCCTGGAGCCGCCTGCTGGACCGCAAATTCAGCGGGCACGAACGTCTTCTCCTTTATGCCGAGGGCATAGAGAAGATGAATATAAACGAAAATATCCCCCAGCTTTTCAGGGATATTTTTAAAGGTGCATTTCTCCCTTACCGGGACCCGGAGACGCTTAACCTCTTCCTGAAGGAAATAAACGACTTTAGCTATGACCACAGCGAACGCCTGGGCGATGCTTTTGAATACCTGCTTTCCGTTCTAAGCAGTCAGGGCGATGCCGGGCAGTTTCGCACCCCGCGCCATATCATTGACTTCATCGTAGAGATTGTAAATCCCGCCAAAGAAGACACTGTGCTTGACCCTGCTTGTGGCACAGCCGGATTCCTCATATCATCCTATAAACACATTCTTCGTCAAAACACCAAAGACCGCCCTGGCGACCTCCTGACTGCCGACGATAAAGGCAGGCTTATGACAAATTTCTGCGGCTATGACATCTCGCCGGACATGGTGCGTCTTTCCCTGGTCAACATGTATTTACACAGTTTTGCCAATCCATCAATTTATGAATACGACACCCTAACCAGCGAAGACCGCTGGGACGAGCGTTATGATGTAATCATGGCTAATCCGCCCTTCATGTCACCCAAAGGCGGCATCCGTCCCCATTCCCGTTTCACTATAAAGGCCAAACGGAGCGAAGTTCTTTTTGTGGACTACATCGCCGAACACCTCAATGTTCACGGCAGTGCCGGCGTGATTGTCCCCGAAGGCATTATCTTCCAGTCCCAGAATGCCTATAAAAACTTGCGTAAAATGTTGATTGAGGAAGGCTACTTGTACGCGGTCATCTCCCTGCCCGCCGGTGTTTTTCAGCCATACTCAGGCGTTAAAACAAGCATCCTGTTGATGGATAAAACCCTGGCAAAGAAGACCAGCGAAGTCCTTTTCGTAAAAGTCGCAAACGACGGCTTCGACTTAGGCGCCCAGCGCAGGCCCATTGACAAAAACGACCTGCCCCGAGCCCTTGAAATCGTCAAGGATTGGCAGCAAACAATCGGCCAGGACAAAGGCCTTGAACTTAGCGAGGACGACAAGACAATCGCCCACACCGTCAGTAAACAAAAAATCGCCGAATCCGGAGACTATAATCTTTCCGGGGACAGGTATAGGGAAGTTATCAGTTACGCCAATGTCAAGTGGCCGATGGTGGAGTTGGGGGAGGTATGTGAAGAAATCAAAAATGGTAAGAACGTTAAACAAATAGATGAAAAAGGGAAATATAGAGTTACGAGAATACAAACGATTTCCAACTGGAATGTGGATCTGACTAAAACTAAATGGACAAATGACAAAATGGATAAAAAAGATTTTCTTCAAGATGGCGATATTCTTCTAAGCCACATAAACAGCATGGAACATCTCGCAAAATCCGCTATTTTCACTGGAATTTCAGAAAAAGTTGTTCATGGGATCAATTTGATAAAGATTAGACCTGATAAAGAATTAATACGTCCAAATTATTTGTATTATATATTTCTATCCAGTGCTTTCATTGAACAAGCTAGAAATTTGGCGCAAAGGGCAGTAAACCAAGCAAGCATTAAAGTAAGTGACATAAAATGTATACCCATCCCCCTCCCCCCATTAGAAGTTCAGGAAAAGATTGTCGCGGAACTGGACGGTTATCAGAAAATCATTGATGGCGCCAAACAGATCGTCGAAAACTACAAACCCACAATCAAAATCGATCCCGATTGGCCTATGGTAGAACTTAACTCTATTTGCGATGTGAGAGATGGTACCCATGATAGCCCAAAATATCAGAAAACAGGATTTCCCCTGGTTACATCCAAAAATGTAAGAGAAGGCAAAATCGACTTTACCACGGTAAATCTGATTTCCAAAGAAGACCTGGATAAGATAAACAAACGGTCCAGAGTTGATGATGGCGACATAATAATGCCGATGATTGGAACGATAGGGAACCCGATTATAGTAATGAAAGATAGAGAATTTGCGATCAAGAACGTAGCCCTGATAAAGTTTCACAAAAATCCAAGAATAAATCGAATCTATTTAAAGGCAATATTGGAATCTAATTTGTTTAGTAGCCATTATCTTAACAGATCAAATGGCTCTACACAAAAATTCATTTCCTTAAAATTTATCCGTGGCCTTCAAATCCCCCTCCCCCCCATAAAAACCCAGCAAAAAATCGTTGCCGAAATCGAATCCGAACGTGAGCTTGTGGGGGCGAATAAGAAGTTGATCGAGATTTTTGAGAAAAAGATAAAGGACAAAATCGGAGAAGCCTGGGGTGAATGAGCGGAACTGTATAACATTGAACCGCGTGTTCTGGTTCAGGCGGTAAAGCGAAATATCGATAGGTTTCCAGGGGACTTTATGTTTCAGTTGACAGATGATGAGTTTTTAAACTTGAAATCACAAATTGTGACTTCAAGTTGGGGTGGCCCTCACAGGGCAAAGGAAAAGAAAAATTATGAAGACCATTAAAGACATGCCACAACACAGCCGGCCACGTGAGAAACTGCGGGAAAAAGGCGCATCTGCTCTAACCGACAAGGAACTGGTAGCTGCTATCCTTGGCCGGGGAGTTAAAGGCCTGGATGTGGTTGCCATGTCAAAGAGCGTGGCAAAACTGATACGCAAACATAAAGAGAATCTTTCCGTTGAACATTTAACCTCCGTTCCAGGGATGGGGCTTGCCAAGGCTGCTCAAATCCTTTCAGCCTTTGAACTGGCCAGAAGATACCTGCTTAAAGAGACCGTGAAGATAACCAACGCCAAAGATATCTTGCCCTTAGTTGCCGACATTGCCGATAAAAAACAGGAATATTTTGTATGCATATCCTTAAACGGAGCCAACGAAGTCATTGAAAAGCGTATTGTCACCATCGGCCTGGTAAACAGCAGCCAGATACATCCGCGGGAAGTATTTGCCGATGTTATCGCAGATCGCGCTACCGCTGTCATTTTTGCCCATAACCATCCATCAGGCGACCCAAAACCAAGCGAAAGCGACGCAAAAACCCACAGGCAGCTTACAGAAGCCGGAAAGATTCTCGGCCTTCACATTCTCGACCACATCATAGTAACAAAAAAGGGATACTTCAGCTTCCAGGAGACAGGGTTAATTGGTTAACGGAAAAAACAAAAGAGCAATACAAGGACAAGCTCAGACTGTTAACAATAGCAGTAGTGAATGGGTTTTCACAGATGGGCATGCTACTATGGTAGTTACAGAATTTTTTGATGATCTGGAGAACCTTGATAAGATCGACTGGGAGGTTATGGGGTCAAAATACTGGAATGATACTCGAACTTTGCCCGACCGAAAGCGCAAGCGACAAGCGGAGTTTTTAATCAAAGATTTTTGTCCCTGGGTATTATTTTCTAAAATCGGTGTCATAAATCCAAGAATCGAATATAGAGTAAAAAGAATAATTGAGAATAACAGACATCAACCAATTGTACAGATACACAGGAACTGGTATTATTAGAAGGAGGAAATCATGATAAAGGTTACGCAAGGCAATATACTCAAAACCGATGTAGAAGCCCTTGTCAATACCGTAAATTGTGTAGGTATTATGGGCAAGGGTATCGCCCTCCAGTTTAAGCAGGCATTCAGGGATAACTTCCAGGCATACACAAATGCTTGTAGAAAAGAAGAGGTTAAGCCGGGGCTCATGTTCATCTTCCCTACCAATAGAATGATCAATCCTAAATACATCATTAATTTCCCAACAAAGCGGCACTGGAAGGAAAAATCTAAGCTCGAATATATTGAGCAAGGACTGAACAGTTTGGTCAAGGAAGTCCGCCGGTTAAGAATCAAGGCTATTGCCATACCTCCTTTGGGTTGTGGCTATGGTGGGTTGAAATGGCCAGCGGTCCGTAATCTAATCGAAACCTCATTCGATCAATTGCCCGATGTTCAGGTGCTACTTTTCGAACCTAGGGGGACACCCGAGGCTGAATCAATGCCCATAGACCTTAAAAAACCCTTATTAACTCGTGCAAGAGCGCTTCTTATTAAGCTCCTTGAACAGTATGCAATGCCTGGTTACCGGTTAAGCCTGCTGGAGATCCAGAAACTTGCATATTTCCTTCAGGTTGCTGGTGAACCGCTTCGTTTAGAGTATGTCAAACAAAAGTATGGACCTTATGCTGAAAATCTCCACTTCGTGCTGCAGCGATTGGAAGGGCATTACATTCGTGGATATGGGGACCGCAGCGTCAGAGCATCTATCCGCCTTCTCAATAGTGCCGGTGAGGAGGCCAGTAGGTTTTTGGCAGATAATCAAGAAGCCTTCCAACGCCTCAAGAGAGTGGGGCAACTAATTGAGGGTTTTGAAACGCCCTATGGTATGGAGCTCTTATCTTCCGTGCATTGGGTTGCAGTGGCCGATGATAAACCAGCTCAAACCGTGGAGCAGGCCGTGGAGCGGATTTTTGCCTGGAATGCCCATAAAAAAAAAGACTTTCAAGGCCACCCATGTCCACAAGGCATGGCAGCGTCTTGTTGAGCAAAGTTGGTTACCAAGTTTTTCATCGACCCGCTCTAATCCTTTGCATTGAATATTAAAAGTCAAAGTCCTAGATCAGAGATTAAGGGTGGGGTGATTTAAGGTACGGGAGGCAAGAGGTGCCAAAGGGCATGACCAGGACCTCGGCATCTTTTCCTTTGATCTTTAGCGCTTCTAAGAGGGCTTTTTGGGGGGAGTTAAAACACCGGAAAAATAAATCCTTTGTTAACTTCTGCGGGAGGTCAGAGACCAGGTAGATCTTATGCTCAAGCTGTATCTTTGCCATCTGGGAGGCAATGTGGCGGCCCTGGACAAATTTATGCTTTAATTCATCCACTAGTTCATCAAGCGAAAGATTCTCTGATAGAGCGCGGGACAAATTTTCCTCACCAATTCCTTCTTTGCAGCAGGCAACAGTAAGGATTATCCCTCCTTTTTTGACTACAGGCAAAGCATTTTGCATAGCTTTGTGCGCCTGGTAGAGGTTTATGTCTTTAGGAAAACCTCCAGGAGAAGTGATGACAATATCAGCCGGTTCGTCGATCGGCAGCCTGTATATCCGGTCCAAATATTCTGCTCCTGCCCGATGCGCAGCAATCACATCACCAGCCACTACCTTTATTATCTCCTTTTGGGGATTTAATACTGCATTGACCATAAAATCCACTCCAACCATAGCAACTATCTCTTCCAGTTCTTCCCGCAGAGGATTGCCTGTGAGCATACCGGCTTTAGCACCGGGATGAAGAAACAGGCTGTGATTGGATTCAATAGTAGCCCGGCTGCATACACCGGGCGCCAAAGCTTTGATCCCGCCGCTGTATCCGGCAAAATAATGGAATTCAAGATTCCCGGTTGCTATAACAAAATCAGCCTCAAGGACTTTTCTAAACACTTCCGCTTTTGTCCCTCTACTTGTGACTCCGACCTGCTCACAATTCTCTATATCATGGTCGATACACTCGATCCGCTCATATATCTTTTTGCCGATAAGGTCTTTTTTTTCTTCCTCAGTCTGTTTCCTGTGTACCCCCAGGCTGAATACTATTTTGACCTGATTGTCATCTATGCCGGCAGTTTTTATCTCCGCTAAAATAGGAGGCAGTAAAATCTTCGAAGGCGTAGGCCGGGTGATATCGCTGACAAGAATCACAACCCGGTCATCAGGGGAAACAAGCTCTTTAAGCTGCTTACTCTTAACAGGCTCAGCCAAGGCTCGCCTTACTTCAGCAGCCGGGTCGTCCACCCCGTCTTTATCCTCCGGTTTTATCATCCCCAGGAAATTGCTGTCCGGAATATCAATAGAGACTATTTTTTTTCCGTAATTTAAATCGATTTTCATCTATCTTCTCCGCCAACATGCTAAAATGCATTTAATTCAATCTTAAAAACAGATAACAAAAGTGTCAAGCTAGAAAACACCAAGATTTCCTGCTTTACTTTGACATCCGAACTTTCATATGATATTACGGCTCATATGGAATCTATTTCTGCCAAGCGCCTCCCCTATTCAAAAATCCGGGTGATGTTTGATGCTGCTAAAAAACTGGAAAAACAGGGCAGAGATATCATCCATCTAGAGATCGGCCGGCCCGACTTTAACACACCCCAACACATCGTAGAAGCTGCTATCGAAGCTTTAAAGGCAGGAAAGCACCACTACTCGGCCAATGCCGGCATAATCGAGCTGCGGGAAGCAGTAGCTGAAAAATACTCATCTGAATATAAACTAAATTTCTCTCCAGAGTCTGAGATCGTAATCACAAACGGAGTGGCAGAAGGAGTCTTCCTGGTAATAAATGCCCTGCTTGATCCGGGAGACCAGGTTTTAATCCCTAACCCCCGCTGGGTCAATTACGAACCGGATGCCTACACAAACTTTGTTGAACCAATAAGTTATACCCTGTTTGAAGAAAAAAACTTCCAGCCTGATCCTGAGGAGCTGGAGGAAAAAATCACTCCCCGGACAAAAATGTTGATTTTAGCCAGCCCCTCCAATCCTACCGGAGGGGTCACAGGAAAAAAAATTCTGGAACAGATCGCTGCCCTGGCTGTAAAACATAACCTCATAGTAGTAAGCGACGAGATCTACGAGAAGATCATCTATCCTCCTGCAGAACATATCTGTGCTGCATCATTAGAAGGTTTGCAAGAACGAACAATAGTGCTGAACGGATTCTCTAAATTTTACTCGATGACAGGCTGGCGGCTGGGATATGCTGTGGGACCGCAAAAATTAATAGACCCGCTATTACGTTACCACCAATACATGATAACTTCGACCAACACTTTTGCCCAATGGGGTGCGGTGACAGCGCTTAAAGGAGACCAGAATCCGTCTCTTATAATGCGGGATAAATTCCAGAAACGCCGGGACTATATCCACGCTGCGGTCAATGAAATTCCCGGGTTTTCCTCTACCCTGCCGGCCGGAGCTTTTTATCTCTTCCCCTCTATCAAAGAAACGGGGCAAAAAGGAATTCAGGTCGCAGAGATGCTGCTTGAAAAAGCCGGAGTAGCAACAGTCGCTGGTGAGTATTTCGGCAGTAAAGGAGCCGGGCACATCCGGATATCCTATGCCAATTCTATGGAAAACCTTAAAACTGCGGTTAAGAAAATTAAAATTGTTATGAAAAAAAGTGCATAGAAAATGGTTAATAGTAAATGGTTAATAGTAAATGGTTAATAGTAAATGGTTAATAGTAAATGTTTAATAGTAAATGGTTAATAGTAAATGGTTAATAGTAAATGGTTAATAGTAAATGGTAAATAAAAAATGGTTAACCTAAACAATTCATAAATTACGGAGGTATTAATGAAAAAAAATAATATTATATCTTTAAGATCTTCAGCTCTGCTGCTTTTATTCATTTTATTGATAATATCTCCTCTTCCGGCCCAGAACCGGATCACAAGCCCTAAAGAACATTTCAGCCATAACATCGGTGATGACTATTTTCTGGCTACTTATACCCAGATGACAGAGTACTGGAAAAAACTCGCTTCAGAATCCGACCGCATGATTCTTGAAGATATTGGCATAACTGAAGAAGGCCGGACCATGATCATGGCTATTATTACTTCACCTGATAATCATAAAAACCTTGACCGTTATCGGGAGATATCAAAAAAAATGGCTCTGGCAGAAGGACTCAAAGATAGCGAGGCCCGAACATTAGCCGCAGAAGGCAAAGCTGTAGTCTGGATCGATGGCGGCCTGCATGCTACAGAAGTTGTAGGCGCCCAGCAGGAGATCGAACTTGTCTATCAGATGGTCAGCCGCAATGACACCGAAACCCTGCGCATCCTTAACAATGTCATCCTTCTGGCAACAATCACCAATCCGGATGGCATGGACCTTGTCAGTAAATGGTATATGCGGGAATCCGACCCGGCTAAGCGCTCTTACAGGGGACTTCCCCGCTTGTATCAAAAATACATCGGGCACGACAATAACCGCGACTTTTATATGGTAACCCAAAAAGAATCCGAAGCTGTCTGCCGGGTCCTGTATGAGCAGTGGTTTCCCCAGATCGTCTACAACCACCATCAGAGCGGCCCCTCAGGTTGTGTGCTTTTTGCCCCGCCTTTCCGGGAACCACACAGCTATAATTTCGATCCCCTCTTAATTCTAGGAGTCACAACCGTAGGTAATGCCATGCACAGCCGCTTTGCTGCAGAGGGGAAACCCGGTGCTGCTATGCGGGATATCGCCGGTTACCAGACCTGGTGGAATGGATGTTTGCGCTGTACTCCCTATTTCCACAACATGATCGGCATCCTTACAGAGATGATCGGCAATCCCACTCCCATGGAAATCCCCTTTATCCCAGACAGACTTCTGCCAAGTGGAGATAACCCTTTTCCGATCGCTCCCCAAAAATGGCACTTCCGCCAATCCATAGAATACTCGATGGCAGCAGACCGGGCCATTCTTGATCTGGCTGCCAAATTACGGGAAAATTTCCTTTTCAATATTTTTCGCATGGGGAAAAATTCCATCGAGTCCGGAAGCAGCGATCACTGGACTATAGACCCAAGCCGCATCAAAGCAGTTGAGGAAGCCATAAACAAAGACAAGCCCAAAATGACAGGTTCTGGCCGCTCCCAGGGATATCCTCCCGAATATTATCACAAAGTCCTCCACAACCCGGAAGCCCGTGACCCCAGGGGATATATCCTGCCCTCTGACCAGGATGATTTCCTGACTGCAGGAAAATTCGTAAATACTTTAATCAAAAATGGAATTACAGTATTACAAGCAACCGATTCTTTTAAAACCGGAGATAAAACCTACCCGCAGGGCTCTTACATAATTAAGACCGCCCAGGCTTTCCGGCCCCACATCCTGGATATGTTGGAACCTCAATATTACCCGGATAAACCATCTTCAGCCGGAGTAACTCCCAGGCCTCCCTATGATAGTGCAGGTTACACCCTGGCCTTTCAGATGGGAGTAGAATTTGACCGTATCCTGGAAGGATTCGACGGCCCATTCGGAACAATCGAAGGATTAGTCAAACCTTCTCCCGGTAGAATATACGGCCTAGGAAAAGCCGGTTTTCTGCTGTCCCACAAAACAAATGATTCCTTTATTGCTGTAAACCGCCTGCTTAAAAGCGGAGAAAAAGTGTTCTGGCTTCAGAACCCCCTTAAAATAAACAACAGGTTATTTTCCGCAGGCGCCATATATATCCCGGCTGCCGCCTCTACAGCAGCAAAGGTCAGTGAACTGGCAGCTGATCTCGGGTTGAATTTTTTCGCCATGGATAAAAAGCCAACCGGTGCTGCTTTAGCTTTAAAGCCGACCCGGATCGGATTATGGGACCACTACGGCGGCTCTATGTCATCAGGCTGGGTCCGCTGGATCCTGGAAAAATTCGACTTCGACTTCGAAGTCGTCTTCCCTCAAACACTCGATGCCGGTAACCTTATCGAGCAATTCGATGTCCTCATCTTTGTGGGCGGCGCCATTCCCTCAAAAGGAAGGTCTTCCTCCCAGCGCTACGGGAGACGCTCCAGCCCTGAACCAGAAACCATACCAGCTGAATTCAGGCACATGTTGGGTTCTGTCACCGCAAAAAAGACAATCCCCCAACTGCACAAATTCCTCAAGCAAGGAGGCACTGTCCTTACTCTCGGAAGTTCCAACAATCTCGCATCCCACCTCGAACTCCCGCTCGTTGACCCTCTCTCCGAAAAAAATGCTGAGGGAAAATCAACGCCCCTGCCGTCAGATAAATTTCTCATTCCCGGTTCAATACTTCAGGTACATGTTAATAATACCCATCCGCTGGCCTACGGCATGCCGGAAAAAGCAGATATCTATTTTAACCGGAGCCCCGTATTTAACCTGCTGCCGGAAGCATCATTTGAAAAAATCAGCCCGGTTGCTTGGTTTGATACCGATACCCCCCTACGCAGCGGTTTAGGCAGAGGCCAGCACTATCTTAAAGGTACTACAGCAGTCATCGCAGCTGAAGTAGGAAAAGGCAAGCTCTTTTTACTCGGGCCGGAGATCACCTTCCGCGCCCAGCCGCACGGAAATTTTAAGTTTCTGTTCAATGGGATATATTATGGAGGAGCAAAATTAACAGAATTTTAAAGGGATCGATAAAAAAACATTTGATAATAAAAGTCTTGTATCTTCTATAAAAAATAAATAGGTTATTCATAAAAAATGTCGATTATAAATAGAAATTACATTAAAAACAAAGGGAGGTCATCATTATGACATCAACACCTAAAACAAAATTATTCGGTAAAATATTTCTTCTGCTGTTTATTCTGGTTATCTGGACAACCACAATGCCAGCAGAGCAGGAAAACCAGTTTAAGGAAGCTTACCTTAAACCTCCGGCATCGGTGCAAGATTTACTCACCCGGGACAGGCATTACGATACTTTAAACAACCTAAGCCCCGATGGAACTCATTTTTTAATCCCTATAAGCTCCCAATTTTCCTCGCTCAAACTTATGACCCAAAAAACCTACAGATTGGGCATGCTGGAGATCTGCCCGGATGTAAACCGCGAATGGCGGCTTTCAACCTATGGGACAAAAGAGCTTAAGATATATTCTTTAAGCCAAAGGAAAAGCTGGAATATCGGGCTTCCTGAAAATATCTTTGTAAGTGACATGACCTGGTCTCAGGATGGAAAAAAGATTGCCTTTCTGGCCCATTTTCCCAAGGGAAGCCAGGTGTGGACTGCAGATGTCCAAAGCGGTAAGGCTAAAGCCTTGAATAAAGCCTTTGTAATGGCCACTTTGACAGGCCGCAGCCGCCGGGGGAGTTCCTCTTCAGCTTCACAGATGCTGCAGTGGACACCCCAAGGGACAGTTATAACCCTTCTTGTTCCGGACAAGAGAGGCCCGGAACCAAAAAAGAGTCCTATTCCGGACTCTCCCATCATCCGCCATACCCGCAAGAAAAATTCCCCGACATCTACTTACCCTTTTCTCATGAGGACATCTCATGACAAAAAGCTTTTTAAATATTATACCACTGCCCAGCTGGCAGAGTTTGCTCCAGGAAAATCTCCCCGGAAAATAGGCGGACCAGCCATGTATATGAGTATCTCCTTAAGTCCGGACGGAAAATATATTCTTGCAGAAAAAATTGTTGAGCCGTTTTCCTATATCGTAAGTTACAGCAGCTTTCCCCGCGAACTTCAGGTAATGGATCTGAGTGGAAACATCCTGGCAACTGTCAGGAAAACCCCACTTCGGGAAGCAGTAGCAGGAAGTGGAAGAGACAGGTCTCAGGCTGATCTCCCCCGGGATGTCGCCTGGAGACCTGACGGAAAAGGTCTGTCATTCCTCTGGAAAGAGCAAAAAGAAAAAGACAAGCAAGATGAGGAGGAAGAAGAAGAAAATAATGCCAGCGAAAGAAAAGACAGGTTGATGCTGCTTGCTCCGCCCTTTTCTATAGATGAAACAACTACCCTTATTACCAGTAAAAAAAGCCTCAGCAGCAGCTCTTATACCCCCAACGGCCGCTATGTTTTTGCTAAGCTCAGCGGAAGAGGCGAAGACGGACAGACCGGGACTGATCTGGCCGCTTTTGATCTAAGTCAAACTCCTCCCATAAAAACCATACTGCTTAAAGATATGGAAACCAAAGACCCGCTTAAATTTCCCGGAGATATTATAACTCAATCCACAGGCAATGGAGTTGATTTCACCCTCCTTTCCAGTGATGGAAAATCTATCTATCTCGAAGGCCGGGGGTATAAAGAAAATTTCAAGCCCCAGCCTTTTATCGACAGAATAGAGATCACTACCGACAAAAAAGAAAGGGCCTTTGAAGGGGCAAAAGATTTCTACGAACGTCCGCTGGTCCCGCTGGACAATGATCTAAACCGTATTATTATCAGCCGGGAATCCAAAACTGATTTTCCCAACAGCTATCTATGGGAAAAAGACGGAACAGGAGAGAAGCTAACAAATAATAAGACTCCTTACCCGGAATTAAAGGCCAGTAAAAGAATCGATTTTGAGTTTACCCGCAGGGACGGTCTTGAGATCCAGGGCCGTATCTCACTCCCCCCTGGTTATAAGAAGGGAACCCGGGTTCCCGCTGTCTTCTGGACATATCCAAGCGAATATCAATCATTCAAAGAATATAAGCTTTCTACCATACGAGGAGACAATCACAATGCTTTCCAGCGCTTCAGCACCCGGAATGCATCGGATATATGGCTGACACAAGGATATGCAGTAGTTGTGCCGGATATTCCTATTATCGGCAAGGGGAATACTTACAACAACAATTTCATCGCTCATTTGGTTGACTCAATGTATGCCGCCATCCGCAAAGTCGATAATCTCGGTTATGTTGATGTCGATCGTCTCGGCCACGGCGGCCACAGTTACGGTGCCTTTGCCACTGCGAATATTCTGGCACACTCCCCCTTCTTTAAAGCCGGAATTGCCGGTGACGGAGCATACAACCGGACTCTCACTCCTATGACTTTTCAGCGGGAACGGCGTTTTATCTGGGAAGCCCAGGACATATACCTGGAAATGTCCCCTTTCTTCCAGGCAGATCACATCGATACTCCGCTTCTCATGTACCATGGAGCTGTAGATAACAACACCGGCACCTTCCTGATACAATCCGAGCGCATGATCCAGGCGCTGACCGGATTGGGGAAAAACGCCGTTCTCTACATATATCCTTTTGAATCACATGGGCCCCGCTGTAAAGAGACCTATATGGATATGTGGGCCCGCTGGTTGGAATTTTTCGACACTTATGTTAAAAAATAAAATTTCAAAGAGAATAGCAATTTAAGCACTGTTTCCTTTTCTTAGAGGCCCCTTAGTGTTCAATCGCAACATCTGCGTTGACAGATAAGTTTAGGTATTTGACAATCAATCACGGCAGTGTTAAGGTTTTTTTTCACAAATCATGGAAACATACGGCTGGCTTTCGATCCTAACGCCGGTCCTAGCCATTTTTATGGCTATCAAGACCAAACAGGTCTATATATCTTTAACCCTGGGGATTTGGCTGGGCTGGACCATTATCCACGGCGGCAATCCTCTAACCGGGTTTATCCAGACCGTCAATGTTCTGGTCGCTGTATTCGAGGATGCTGACAATACCCGGGTAATTCTATTCAGTGCTATGATCGGCGCCATTATAACTCTCACCCAATACTCCGGCGGGATGCAGGGTTTTGTCGACTGGATCACCGGTAAAGGGCTGGTCAAAACCCGCAAGTCAGCCGGGCTGCTGGCTTGGTTCCTGGGAGTTATAATATTTATTGAATCCAGTATCTGTGTCCTGGTAGCCGGTGCTGTTTCCCGGCCTATATTTGATAAACTGAAGATCTCACGCGAGAAGCTCAGCTATATCCTGGATTCGACCTCGGCCCCAAAATGCATCGTCATTCCACTTAATGCCTGGGGAGCCTTTATCCTGAGCCTCCTGGCATCCCAGGGGATAGATAATCCCATCCGGGTTTTTGTCGCCTCCATTCCGTTTAACTTTTATGCCTTCCTGGCTCTGGGCCTGGTGCTTTTCCTTGTATTGACAGGGAAAGATTTCGGTCCCATGAAAAAAGCGGAAAAGCGGGTTAGGGAAGAAGGAAAGCTGCTGCGCGACGGAGCCGAACCATTGGTCGCGGATGAAGTTGTCAAAGTCAAAGCAAAAGCTGGAATACCGCACCGGGCGATCAATATGATCCTGCCGGTGGGCGTCATGGTTGTAATGATGCCAGTTGTGCTGATGATTACCGGCCGGGGGAATCTGATGAAAGGCTCAGGCTCAATTTCCGTACTCTGGGCTGTGATCTGCGGAGTGGGTGTCGCAGCCATTGCTTACCGGCTGCAGGGCATAATGAAAACCAGAGAGATCATGGATTACTTTATGAAAGGGGTAGGCGGTATGGTTCCTCTGGCTAGTTTAATGATTCTGGCATTTGCCATCGGAGACACCTGCGAAGCGCTCGGGACCGGTCCCTTTGTTGCCCAGGCGGCTAAATCCACTCTCCCGTCCGGAATTATTCCTGCTGTACTGTTTCTTATCTCCAGCTTCATCGCCTTTTCGACCGGTACATCCTGGGGCACATTTGCCATTATGATCCCCATAGCTGTTCCGATGATCAATGTTATTGGACTACATCCTAGTTTGATGATCGCGTCCGTATTGGGGGGAGGCGTATTTGGAGATCACTGCTCCCCTATATCAGACACAACAATCATTTCATCAATGGCCTCTGCTACCGATCACATCGATCATGTGCGCACCCAGATCCCGTATGCACTTGCAGCCGGGGCATCAGCTTTATTATTATTTCTTATTTTTGGATTTATACTCTGAATATAAAACGTAAAAAGGCCGGGTATGCCCGGATTGGGAAAAAACACCTTACTCTACTATCCTTTTGAATCTCATGGGCCCCGCTGGGGGATGGGTGGATAGAGGACGGAGACATACCGACTCAGCTTCCCATTTGCAAGAAGCACAAGCCACACCTGAATT
>JAUWNW010000008.1 GCA_030612445.1 Candidatus Aminicenantota bacterium | reverse complement strand
CCCCCCCCGCGTAAACCGGCCGGTTCGCCCCCCCCCTCCCCCCCCCCCCCCCCCCCCCCCCCCCCCCACCCACACACCCGGCGGGGGGATTCGATTTAATAGATATTATCTATTTTGATGCCGTGATAATACTTTTTTAATATTTCCTTGTAATCAGCTCCGGCCTGAGCCATTCCAAAGGCCCCGATCTGGCACAATCCTACTCCATGGCCCCAGCCTTTCCCTCTGAAAGTAAAATATTGCACTTTTCCGGCTTCATCAAATTCCCTATCAATAATAAAAAGAGTATCCCTCAGACCCAGAACCCTCCGAATCCTCAAGCCTTTCACCAGGACAGAAGGATTGCTTCCTTTTATTAGAAGTTCAATTACCCGCTTTGAACTCCCCCTTTTTTGAGAGACTATATCCTCTAACTCTCCGACTGGATAATACTGGTTTATCCTCTTACTTAAATCTTCCCGGGAAATTCTTTCCTGCCAGTTATGATAGGTCGAGCTTCGATCTAAAATGTTAGAATAAGGAGGATAAACAATTTCTATAAGAAGAACTTCTCCCTCAGTTTCAATCCATTTTACTTTTTCTCCGCCCAGAACCTCAAGTTGAGATACAAAAGAATATATCCCATTGTAGTTTCTTATCAAAAAAATATCCGGAGATAACGTCAGCTGCAGTTTATCCTCTTCCATTTCCAATTCGATCTTATCTTCATGTTTAGCCTTGAATATTCCTTCCTTTGTAAAACTTTTATAGCTTTGCATAACTTTCCAGAGATACAAGACAACTTCCCCCCTTGTGAGGGCCCTGTGGGAACTGCCGACTTTATCAAAAGAAGGAAGAATACCTGACTGAATAAGATAAGCCGCATTACCTTCTCTCTTCTCTGACCATTCTCCCCTATTTTTTAGAATAAAGTCCTTCTCGCTCTCAAGTAATAGATTATCTACCCTGCCCTGCCAAGCAAACATATCTATAATCATATCAACAAACATTTCCAAGCTAAAAGAAGATTTTTTGGAAGCATTTTTGCTTAGATTATTCTTCTTCCCAAGTAAGGCACTGGCATTTCTGAGCCAAGACTCTGCTTCTGAAACAGAAATCGACTCATTAAAAAAATCCGGGCGCATTATAGAGGGAATAACCCCTAGGCTTATCAGGGAGGCAACTTCCGGGCTGATATTTTCACCTCTTATATAGATAGGAACAAAAGATTTATTGCTCTTAATCTGCCATTCTCTTTGTTTTTCATATATACAACTTGTACTTCTAAGATAAGGAAGAGCCGGCCCAGAGAAAATATTCTCTACATCTTCAGTTCTCCCTCCACAAGTGCTGGTATAAAGGGCATTGATCAATTTCCCTTTGTATACAGCAGCCTCCCCTTTTGTCTCCCTGACTGCTTGATTGCTTAGAGGATGCTCCGCATTCATGCCGAGATAAAACTGAGATCTTGGAGTATCGCACAAGTCATACCCAAGGTCAGCATATGAATCCATATTTTTAATGGCATAAGTTCGAGCAGCAATAGCCTGAGCTTTTTGCGCTTCAAGTTCAGGAAAATCATAAGGTGAAAGCTCGCTGGGAACAACAGCTTTAAGATAATCTTCTATGTAAAGGGTATTCACCAGAACTATACCGCTAGATAAAGCTTTCAGAGTTAAAATACCACGATAATCCCTTCCCTTGTAGGAAAGGTAACTCTGAGGGTTACTGGGAATAAAATAAAGTTCTGTGTTATCACTCAGGCTTTTAAATTCATTATCCACCATAATCCACAGAGGTTTGGATTCCTCATTAGTGATTTCCTCTCGTAAAATCCAGGTATCTTCAACCCCATGCTCTCTCAGTTTCCCAATATAATTTAAAGCATCCTCTCTTGTTATAAAATCTCCCACGATTATTTTAAATCTGCCAAAAAATCCATCTTCTGCAGTTTGTCTGACATAAACCTTCTGTTCGATCTTCATTTTGAGATCCTGGGCGATAATCTCTGCTTCCTCTTTCTTTTTTGCCCGGGCAACTTGAATTGTGTATTTTTCCTTCAGCTTTTCTTTAAATCCTTTGATAAATACTTCATCAATATCTTCAGCTATAAGCTTGTAATTATTAATAACTTCGTAGACCTTCATCCCGGAAGAAGCTGATATTTTTATCTGATCAAGATTTTTTCCCAGCCCTATACGTATTATCGGCTTGGGAATTAAATACCCTTGAAAAAAAGTCTTATCTTTTCCAAATTCAACTGGCTGTCCGCCCAGGAGAAAAAGAGAAATAGATATGGCGATAAAGTACTTCAGATTTTTGTACAGAAATTTTTCCATTTTGCTGAATTATTAAATGAATTTAACTGAAATGTATCTAATTAAAGCCCTTTTGTCAAGAAAAAAAACTATATATTCTACCTCTTTGTTTTACTTACACTATATGTTGTACATTCTTTTCTCTATTAAGAATCATGTATACTAGCGGAAAATCCAATTATTGTCAAGGCAAAGTGTTTGTAATGATTTTAATAAACTGATAGTATATCAGAAAAGATATTGTGCAGAGTAAAACAAGACAAAGGGACATAGCATGAATCTAGTAATTTTAGATAAAGATATTACCTCCTATAACTTGGCTTCTAGTTCTAATTTAATCGCTAATTGTGAATTATTTTATTCAGAAGATTTAAAAGAAATCCTTTCCTTCACCACAAAACATGACACGGATATAATCGTCATCGATATAGACAGGTTTGAATTAAATGGAGTTACCCTTCTAAGAGAGCTAAAAAAATCTGACGCAATGCTGGATGTAATTCTCGCTGGCAGCCTTCTTCCCAGTTATAAAGTTATGGAGCTGATAAATGCTGGAGCAACTGAATATATAACAAAACCTATCCAGAAAGAAGGCTTGCACCATGCTTTTCAAGAGATCAAGGATAAAAAGAAATTACGGAAAGAGACCTATCGACTGGAAAAACGCCTGGAGAAAAAATATCTTTTCCAGGGGATCATCGGTAAAAGCCCATATATGCTGGAAATATTCTCTTTAATTGAAAAAATAGCTAAATATTTTTCAAGTGTCTTGATCACAGGCGAAACCGGAACTGGAAAAGAAATGATAGCTAATGCTATTCACGCTTCCAGCCAAATAACAAACAAAAACCTTATCATCTGTGATTGTGCCTCTATCCCGGTTACTTTATTTGAATCAGAACTATTTGGATATACTCAAGGAGCCTTTACAGGCGCTGATAAAAATAGGAAAGGCCTGTTTGAAGAAGCCCACAAGGGAATTATTTTCTTAGATGAGATCGCTGAAATCCCTGTTTCTGTCCAAGCAAAACTGCTTAGAGTCTTAGAATACCAGCAATATCGCCCTTTGGGTACTAATAAAATAAAAAAAGTCAATGTAAAAATAATTGCCGCTACAAACAGAAACCTTAAGGATTGCATAAAGGAAAAAACGTTTCGAGAGGACCTATACCACCGTCTTAATAAAGTAGAGATCCACCTTCCTGCCTTGAGAGAAAAACCTGAGGATATTCCCCTTCTAGGCAGGTATTTTCTGGATAAATTTAATAAGAAATTTTCTAAGCATATCAAAGGAATCTCCCGCCAGGTCCAGAAACTTTTATTAAAGTATAAATGGCCGGGCAATATAAGAGAGCTTGAGAATGTTCTGGAAAGAGCAGTGATGCTTTGCAATAAAGATTTTATTGACCTTGAGGACCTCCCTAAAAACCTGCGCTCAACATTCTCTTCTAAAGATGAAATTCCCTTCATCGACAAGCAAAATCTTTCATCTCTTGATGACTTGGAAAAAGAATACATTATATATCTGATGAAACTTACAGATAATAATAAACGTAAGACGGCTAAAATTCTCGATATTTCCCGTACTACGTTGTACAATAAGCTGGATAAATATAAAATCTGAAGCGAGCGCACCCATACCCTCAGCTTCATCTGATGCATTCTAAATTAATAAATCCGTTAACCATTATTGCCATCAGCCTTAAGCTTCCCTCATATGTCACACTATTGAACAGAAAACGTATTTATGCCCAATCCCATTATTATCTATACGTTACATATTATCCAAAAATAAGTGTTCAGTAATTATACAAAACTAATCCCCAGGCAGGATTGTTAGAATGCCTGCTATTCCCTTTAATATCTAGAACTTATGCAAATTTATATATCTGGCACTTTCCTTGCATAAATAAGTTACGCATGAAAGATAATATGCTTATGAGAAAATCAAAATACCTCAACCATTATTTAACTCACCTAAAACAGGACGTCCACCCAGATTACTTGCCTACTCTTGCCTCATTGGAGGAAGGATATATATGCTATCTGCTTGAGCTTACAGGAAACAGCCTGGCCAAAACCGCAGATATCCTCGATCTTCACCCAGATATGCTTTTTAACCGGCTTAAAAAGTATGAAATCTGGCTGTAAACCCTTTTACCTGAGTTATTCATAAAAATTGCCGATGCCGTATTCAAAAAACAATAACTTATTTTATCATCGGCACTTTTTACCCTCCGGGCGAGACGATCTCTCCGCATCTGCTTTGTTACAGCGGATTCGCGGTGAAATACCACAGCTTCATCCCCTGTGCCTCGCATCTACGGAAACCTCGACTCGTGAATAACTCAGGTACTCCTTAACTATTCAATGAATATTTTTGTTTACAGGTAAACTATAAACAATTATAATCGAAAAAAAGGAGATATTCATGAAAAAAACACTGAGTGTATGTGCCTTATGTTTTTTGCTATTAAGTCTGATTATATTGCCTGCTTTAAATTTAAACGCCCAAGATAAAGAAGTTAAAAAATCTGACCCCAAAGCCCTTAAAATCCTTGCCAAGTCGATTGAGGCTATGGGAGGCAGAAAACTGCTTAAAAGCATAAAAGATACTACTGTCACCGGCTCAATGGAACTTATCACATTGGGAATGGAAGGTTCCTTAACTATGTACAGTAAAGAACCTGATAAAATGCGACTGGACATTGAAATTATGGGCATGACTATCACTCAGGCATATGACGGAGAGATGGGCTGGATGTTTAACCCCCAAACCGGCGCCAACGAAGAAATGACGGAACAGATGACAGATGATATAAAAAGAGATGCTATGGGAAATGAAATTATGCTGAACCCGGAAAAATATAATGTCGTTTATACATATAAAGGCATGGAAAAATTGGAAGACAAAGACCATCATGTTCTAAAACAGATTCATCCAGACGGCTGGGAAGCTACTATATATATCGATGCAAAAACCAACTTGACCTACAAAGTAGTTGCCAGGGCTACAACTCAAATGGGAGTGGACGTTGAAACCGAGTCCTTTACTACCGATTATAAAAAAGTAGATGGAATGATGGTCGCCCATACAATGACCACTTACCAGGATGGGGAAGAATTCATGACTATGACTCTCACTGAGATCAAATTCAATTCCGGCCTGGAAGACTCTATGTTTAAAATGGAGTAACCAGCCTGACAAAAATATCTAAACCAGCTTCCTATTTCCCTATCTCATCCAGTATTTTATGAGCAAGCTTTAGGGCACGCAAACCTTCTTCTCCGCTTACTTTTCTGTTTTTTCCTGTTTTTATACAGGATAAAAAATTTTTAAGTTCTATTTTCAAAGGCTCCTCTTTCTTGATCTTCAGTGTCTTAATATCTGTTTGCCTCCCATTTAAAGGGAAGGACTTGACTTCCTGGTCCATATAATCAACTGAATAATATGCAGTCGGTTCAAATATTCTTAGATTTCTGACTTTACCCTGGTGGACACGGCTGGCAGTGAGAGTGGCAACACAGCCGGACTTGAATTCAAGCCGGGCATTGGCAATATCAAACTTTTCTGACAAGACATGTATCCCTGAGGAACGGATAACTTCTACTTCATCATTTATCAAATCCAAAATAATATCCAGATCATGAATCATCAGGTCAAGCACTACATTCGTATCCAAGGAGCGGGCTGAAAAAGAGCCCAATCTTTGCACCTCGATAAACTTCGGTTCTTTAACAATATCCTTCAATGCTTCCACAGCAGGATTGAATCTTTCCAGATGACCTATCTGGAGAATAAGGCCTTTTTTTTTGGCCAGATCGACCAACATCTCAGCTTGCTCTACAGTATCAGTCATTGGCTTCTCTAATAATACCGATTTTCCTTCTTTTAACAGCTTCTCAGCAATAGAAAAATGCTCTAAAGTCGGAGCCGCTACAATACCTGCATCTATTTCATCCAACATATCTTCAAAATTTTCATAATAGGGAACCCTATGGCGATTGCCTATTACCATAGATTTATTTGAATCAATATCTGCAACTCCTTTAAAGTCGACATTTTCCAAATAAGATAGTATTCTTGCATGCTGGGTACCAAGATATCCGACTCCGATAATCCCGACTCTAAGTTTATCCATTGCTTCCTTCTTCTATTTTATAATGTAGTATTATACCATATCCTTTAAACATTTTCAGGCTTCCTTGGATTTCATCTCTTATAAGAAATGATCACTATATTATGGGCGTTTGCAAGCTCTATTGATTCTTCCTGCCGGAAAAAAGGCATCTTCTCGGCCTCAAAACAAAGCGCAGCACATTCTGAACTGACCAAACTTTTAACAGTTTCTAATCCTATTGCGGGCAAATCAATCCTGGCATCTTGAACAGTGCGGCAGACCTTAACCACAATCGTATTTTTTCCGGCCAGATCTCTGCTCCGCCTTATGGCTTTATCTGTCCCTTCCATCCCCTCTATTGCTATAATGGCCTTATTCTTAACAATAACTGTTTGCCCTATATCCAGGTCAGCAGTTTTTCTGGCAATGCCCCAACCGAACTCTATGTCATCCATTATTGTACGGCTCGGTTTTTTTTTACTAAGGACCCCGGGAGCACAGACAACCGGAGCAATAAACATTGTTATATCTATCACCTCTATTCCATGGCTGGCAAGATAATCAATTGCCCTCCTTAATATTACAGATGGACTCCTGTCTTTTCCCCCAGCCAGGAGACCTAAAATAGAGCGGCTGAGTTTTTTAGGTTTAATAATCAGCAAGTGATCAATTTTACCTGCAAATACAGCTTTTGTTACCCCGTTTTTTTTAAAAAACGGTACTACATCTAAAATATTGCTGATATCAAACCAAGCAAAGACATCAGAAACATTCTGAAGCTTAGAAGCAGCTTGGCCCTCGATTCCAGCTACAATACAGCTATCCCCTTGTTTTCTTAGTTGATTACAGACAAGAAGGCTAAATTCGCCTGAGCCGGCGATAACCCCTATATTTTTTTTCACTCTTCAGATGCCTTCTTAATAATCCCTCTTTTAGAAGATTTAATAAATTGAATAATCTCATCTCTGTCTTTCCCCTGCGGATATTCTCTTAAGATTTTTTCTACTGCTTGGGATGTATTCAGTTCAGAATAAAATATAATTTTAAACATCCCTTTTATTGCTCTTATTCTTTCTCTTGAGAATCCCTGCCGGCGCAGGCCAATCGCATTAAGACCGTAAAAAAGGGGCGGGCGACTGCCTGCGATTCTGCAGAAAGACAGGACATCCTGGGTGATAACAGAATATCCTCCGATAAAGGCATATTTACCGATCCGGCAAAACTGATGCATCCCGGATAAAGCTCCTACCTGGGCAAAATCACCTACATAACAATGCCCGCCAATAGTGGCTCCATGGTTAAAAATAGTTTTACTTCCGACAAAACAGTCATGAGCAATATGAGAATAGGCCATGAAATAATTATCATCTCCAATAAGGGTTTCCCCCCCACCCTTAACTGTACCTCGATGCACGGTCATGAATTCCCGGAAAACATTCCGGTCTCCGATCTTCACAAAGGTCTCTTCCCCTTTATAGCTAAGATCCTGCGGTTCAGTTCCAATGGTGGAATACGGGAAAAAATGACAATCTTCGCCTATTTCAGTCGGCCCTTCAATATATACAAAGGCATCTACTCTGGTATTTTTTTTGACTGAAACCTTGCTCCCAATGACTACGGAAGGGCCGATATAGATACCAGAGCTCAACCGAGCAGAGGGATGAACTACAGCAGAGGAATGAATAAAAGTTTCATTACTACCCATTCAGCTCCTCAAAGTTCATAATAGAGGCCATGACCTCGGCTTCAGCTACAATCTGGTCATCCACAAAAGCCTTACTACTGATAGAAGCGAAGTTTTTCTTCAATTTGAGTAATTTGACTTCTAAAATAAGCTGGTCGCCCGGCACAACTGGACGTCTGAATTTTGCGTTATTAATCTTACTGAGAAAGACAAGTTTTGTTTCAGGTTCCGGAAGAGAATCATATAAAAGCAGTCCTCCGGTCTGAGCTAAAGCTTCAAGAATCAAAACTCCCGGCATGATCTTGAGTTTTGGGAAATGCCCCTGGAAAAAAGGCTCATTATAGGTGACATTTTTTAAAGCAGTGATAGACTTCCCTTTTTTTAATTCCAGTACTCTATCTACAAGTAAAAAAGGATACCTGTGAGGAAGCATCCCCAGTATTTTCTCTATGTCAAAAATAATTTTATTTGCTTGCGGTTTTTGAGGCATCGTACCTTTTGATTACTTCCTGAGTAACATCGATCGTAGGACTGTAATACACGGCTCCACTACTTCCCAGATCAAAAATTATATCAAGCCCTCTCTCTTTTCCCAGCTTTTCAATAATAGGAAGCAGTTCACCCTGTATCTTCTGGAACATCCTTTGAGTCATGGCCTGCATATCTTTGTATGTATCCTCAGCAAACCGTTTTCTGGCTGTTGTCTTGTTCTCCAAATCAGAGGTTAAATTAATAATAGCTTCCTGGGTAAGCGTTAGCCTCTGGGTATTCAGCTTGGTCTGTAAATTACGGATTTCTTCATCCCTGCGAGATAATTCAGCTGAATTCCTTTTGTCCTTTTCCTGGAGCTGGTTCATGACTGTTTTGCCTTCTTTGGATTCTTGCAAAACTTTCTGAGAATCTACAACTCCTATTTTTATAATTGCTTGAGCATATCCGGTCGAGACCAGAGCAGCAATAATGAGTGTAAGTAGAAGAACCTTCCCTGTACTTTTTCTAATCATCCTATTCCTCCTTAATCTGTTCTTTTAAATATCTTAAAATGTAGTCCCGATAGCAAACCGAAAATTAAAATGAGAATCCTTATATAATGCAATCGGATCATTATAAGCGAAAATCAATCTAAAAGGAACCCGGATAGCCGGGACAAATATCCTTACTTCAAGGCCAGCAGATGTATACATGTTTTTTAAGCTTATCTTCTGATCAGGAGCATAAGCATTTCCCGTGTCATAGAATAAGATCGCATATAAAGGGCCTCCTACCGGAACAATATATTCAGCATTGAAGACAAATGATTTCTCTCCCCCCATATTGGCTCCGTTTTCATTGCGGGGACCAATGGTATAAATGTTATATCCCCTGATAGACCTTTCTCCTCCCAAGAAAAATCTCTCCCAGAACGGGATCTCCGCATCGCCGACCTTCTTTATGAATGAATATTCTAAGTGAAAACCAAGAGAACTTTTTTTAATTATCGGAATATAGCGGGTGAATTCAAAGCGAGGTTTAAACATATCGACATCACCGCCCAGGAAACTGCCTGCGAATTTAAACGACACCGAATACAAACTGCCCTTAGAGGGTGTAAGCGGACTGTCTACTGTATTCCGGTAAATATTGGGAGTCAGGCTGCTGATATTATATTTTCCATAACCATACGCTCCCCCATACATTCCAGACCCGCCATATCCTCCGTATCCGTAGCTGCTATATCCTCCGCCGTATCCACCATAATAAGGATAATACTCATCGTCGCCTTCGTATTCGCTGAGCTCCATTTTATTATAACTATAAGTCAGCCCTGCTCTCCAGTATCCCTTAACCCTGCCATTGACTGAAAAGTCTATCCCTTTGCTTCTTCGGTTATACATGCCCGGTAAGATCATATAATTATCATGAATATTAAATCCTGCATTTAGAGGCAGATCGAATAGATATGGTTCGGTAAATCCAAAGGAATAATTTTTTATTCGCTTTCCATACTGAAGTGAAAGCTGTAGCTTTTCTCCAGCGCCTAAAAAATTTACAGTTGAGTAACTAAGAGCCACAAAAGTGCCTTGGTACCCGCTATATCCAGCGGTAAATTGAATATTGTTTCTTTGCAGTTCAGTTATATTGATATTAACATTAATCTCTGTCGGGTCTTCAGGGTTAGGTAAGATCTCAGGCTCTCCCTCAAGCTCAACTAATCCCAGCTGGTTCATCCGCAGAAGACTATTTTTAAACATGGAAAAGCTGAACCTGTCTCCTTCTCTAAGGATCATTTCACGCCTGATAACCTTATCCTTTGTAAAACGGTTCCCTTTAAATTCCATCCGGTAAAGGTACGCCACTTCGCCTTCATATATATTGAAAGTAAGGTTTACTCGTTTATTTTTCGGGTCGAGCTTTTCAATAGGATTTATCTGTGCATAAAGATAGCCAAAATCCCGATAAATTTCTCCTATCTTCTCAACCGCTTTCTCCCTGATTCCTATACTATAAATATCCCCCTCATTGTATTTCACCAGGCTCTGGAGATATTTTGTATTAAAGAACTCATTTCCCTGTATACTAACATCCCCTACAAAATAACGATATCCTGCATCTACAGGGATAATTATTTTTTTCATAGTCTGTTTTTTCAGGAAAATCGATCTTTTCTGAATTTCTTCAAACCTCGGTTCCCCGATATCCGCTTCCATAAAACCATATTCCTGGAACTTCTGCTTTAAATTATCAAGGTCTTCATTCAGCATATTCTGCTTAAAGGCATCTTTTCCTAATATCCAGGATACGAAGCTGTGCTTTCTGTTTTCTTTAAAAGCCGCTAAAAGGGTACTATCCGACAGCTTCGGCTCTCCTTCAAATACGATCTTACCGACTTTGACTTTGGGCCCTTCATTGATATTAAAAACTATATCTAATTCATTCTTTCCCTTTTTAATTACTTCCGACTCGACCTTTCCGGAAGATAACCCCTTCTCAAGCAAAAGCTCTTTGATAGTCTTTTCTATTTTCTGGACCTTATGGGGACTATAATATGAATAAGGGAGGATATATTCATCATTTTCTTTTAATTTGTTGACAATATCCTCTTCTTTGACCTTTTTTCCAGTCTTATAGGTTATTTCCCTGATAACCGGATTCTCTTCAACAATGATCTTAATAATTTTCCCATGCTGTCCATCTTCTTCTTGTATATCAATATTCGAAAAAAAGCCGGTAGCCCATAACAGCCGGAAATCTCTTATTAATAGATCCTTACTGTAAAAGTCTCCTTCCTGAGAGGTCAAATAATATACAATAGTCTCTTTAGTTACACGCTCATTTCCAATAACTTCTATCTTTTCTATAACTTCCTGTCCATAAACATAAAATGGCAAGCAACAAAATAATATTATTAAAACAAATTTTCTCATTTTCCCTTCCTTATACCATAATCCCCTTCAAAAATAAAGATATGAGGCGTTTTATCTCTTTCATCACACCATTTATATAACCATAATAATAGGATTAAAGTTTCATATTTGGATTTGCTGATTCAAGGGGTCAAGGGTATGTACTATATTAATGTCAGCCCGCCTGCCTGCATAAGATAAGTCTTGTCGCAAAATTGGGCCACTTTTTCATTATGAGTGACAATTATGGATGAGAGATTTTTTTTTATATGCAACTGGCGGATAAGCTCCAGGATCATCCGTCCGGTTTTCCAGTCCAGATTGCCAGTCGGTTCATCCGCTAAGAGCAATCTCGGATTGTTGATCAAAGCCCGGGCTATGGCGATTCTCTGCTGTTCACCTCCAGAAAGCTGCGCGGGCCTAAGCTCAACCTTATCCTCCAAGCCAACTTCTCTTAGCAGTTCAACAGCTCTTACTTGGGCTTCTTTCCTTTTCAAGCCCTTAATTAAAAGCGGGAGACTAACATTCTCCCAGGCTGAGAATTCCGGGAGAAGATGATAAAATTGGAAAATAAATCCCACCTTTTTATTCCGCATCAATGCTTTCTTAATGTCATCTTTTGCAAAAATATCCTCCCCATCCAGAAAAACCTTTCCCCGGCTCGGCTTATCCAAAGCCCCAAATAAATTTAAAAGAGTAGTCTTGCCAACTCCGGAAACCCCCATAACTGCAACCAGCGACCCATTTTCCAGGTCAAAATTCAGTCTATCAAAAACACGCAAAGTTCCATTGGGTAAAGGATATTCCTTACAAAGATCTTTAACTAGCAGGATTTTACTCATATTTTAATGCCTTTACCGGGTCGACCCGGGAAGCCCTATGGGCAGGGAACAAAGTGGAAAGAAAACTTATCAATAAAGTTACCGCAATTATCATCAATAAATCCAAAATAGCGATACGGAAAGGTACAAAGGCAATTTGATAAATATCAGCTGGAACCTTAATCAACTCAAAAGTATTTGCCAGCCAGCACCAAGCAAGTCCCAAACCTGTACCGATACTTGTACCAAAAATACCTATCATAGCCCCTTGAAAGAAAAATATTTTTCTTATACCCCGGGAAGTAGCTCCCATAGCCTTAAGAATTCCTATGTCACGGGTCTTCTCCATAACCATTAAAATAAGAGTTGCTATAATGTTTAAGGCCGCTACCAGGACGATAAGGGTTATGGTAAGAAACATTAATTTTTTCTCTAGTTTAAGAGCAGAGAAAAGCGGCTTGTTCATCTCCATCCAGGTAGTAGCATAAGTCTCAGCAGGAAGTACTTCCTTTATCCTTTCCTTTAGCTCAGAAGCCAGAAAAATATCTTCTATCCTGACTTGAACAAGATTTACGTTTTCTCCTAAGTTAAATATCTTCTGGGCATTCTTAAGGGGGATCATAGCAGTAGAAGAGTCAAATTCATATAATCCGGTAGCAAAAATTCCAGAAACTTTTAATCTTTTTATCTTGGGACTTATTCCCAGTGGAGTCAACCGTGAAGAGAGAGAAAGTACAGTAATAACATCTCCAACCGAAGCCCCAATATTAAAAGCCATATCCTGTCCCAGCAATATTTCTCCCCGTTTTGCCTCAGGTTTAGGAATCCTGCCAAATTCCAGATCCTGCAGCCAGGGGGAGGTTTCCCATTCCAACTCAAAATCTATACCTCTCAGAATTCCTCCCGCACTTTTATACGGTCCCTGTAAAAGAACTGTATCATATACTACAGGTGTAGCTCCTATGACACCTTCGATATTTTTTATAGAAGAGATTAACTCAGGAAAATCTGATATTCCCTCACCACTCATATCAGAGATCATGATATGGGAAGTCGAGCCCAGGATCTTATCCTGGACATCATTCTGGAAACCTGTGATCAGGGCAATAGCAATAATAAGAGCCATAACCCCGATAGTAATACCAAGGGTAGAGATAAAAGTAATAACTGAGATAAATGCCTGTTTTCGTCTAGCTGTCAGATAACGTTTAGCAACAAACCATTCATAGCTCATGATAAAATATATTTCACTTTTATGACTTAGGCCGCAGGAGAGGAAAAAGAATCACTTCTCTTATGGACTTACAGTCGGCAAAAATCATAATCAAGCGGTCTATTCCGATCCCCTGGCCTCCAGTGGGAGGAAGCCCGTACTCTAAAGCCTCGACATAATCCTTATCTACTACATGCGATTCCTCATCCCCCTGCTTTCTCGCTTCACTTTGCTGCTCAAATCTCTGCTTTTGTTCAGCCGGATCGGTCAGCTCACTAAAAGCATTCGCGATCTCCATGCCGGCTATTATCAATTCAAACCGTTCAGCCTCATCAGGATTATCCTGGGAAGCTTTAGCTAAAGGAGAAATTTCCTTGGGAGGGTTGGTCACAAATGTGGGTTGGATCAGATTCGGTTTGACATACTTGTCAAAAATCACATCCAAAGCCTTGCCATAGGTAAGTGATGTCCCTTTACCCGCCAGGGTAGAAGCCATTTCTATCATTTCTTTTTTATTTTCAAAACGGCTGGGGGCTATCCCGCTGTAATGGGAGAGAGCCTCCCTGAACTTGATCCTTTTCCAGGGTCTTTTAAAGGAGATCTTATGCTCGCCATATGTGATCTCCTCAGTTCCAAGGAGCTTTAAACTCAGGGAATTGATTAATTCCTCCGCCCGATCCATCATGTCATTATAATCACAGTAAGCTTCATAGAATTCTAACATGGTAAATTCAGGGTTATGCTCGGAAGAAATCCCCTCGTTCCTGAAACTCCGGTTTATCTCATAGACTTTATCGAGCCCTCCAACGGTAAGTCTTTTTAAATACAATTCAGGTGCTATTCTCAAATAGAGTTCCATTCCCAGGGCATTATGAAAGGTCTTAAAAGGTTTTGCCAGAGCGCCGCCGGGAATGGGATGCATCATCGGAGTTTCAACTTCGATATACCCGCGTTTATTAAAATATTCCCTGATACCGGCGTTCATAAGACTGCGGAGCCTGAATGTCTTAACTGTATCCCGGTTGACAATAAGATCCAGGTGGCGTTTCCGGAAGCGCAGTTCCACATCCTGCAGTCCGTGCCATTTTTCCGGTAAAGGATGTAAGCATTTAGCCAGAAAAGTAAAAGAACCGGTCAGAACGGTCAATTCCCCAGTCCGGGTCTTGAACAGTTCCCCTTTAACAGCAATAATGTCACCTATATCTAATAATGAAAAAAGCTCGAATTGTTTTTTTCCGAGATAGTCTTCTCGAAGATAAACCTGCAGTTTCGCCTGAGAATCAGCTATGTGAAAAAAGACGGCTCTCCCCATCTTGCGAATAGAAGCAATCCTGCCTGGAACAGTGACCTTGACCTTTTTTTCCTCAAGTTCCTCCTTGGATACTTCAGCATACTCAGAGACAACCTCATAAACAGAATGAGTCGTTTCAATCTTGTGGGGAAACAGCTCAACTCCTTCTTCAGCAAGCTTTGCCATTTTTTCTTTTCGGACGATCTCCTGCTCACTTAGTTTCGCTCTCTCATTCCTTTTTTCACTCATGTTTGGCTTCCTTTAATGGTTTATCATCTTTTATTTTTTTTTTAATAAGTGCATTCAGAATACCATTAATAAAAGTAGCAGACTGTTCACTGCTGTATTTTTTGGCGATCTCTATCGCTTCATTAATGATTATTGCCGGGGCCAAATCTTTATCATAAAGCAATTCATAAGCGGCCATCCGCAGAATATTTTTGTCTACAATTGCCATGCGGGCTATTCTCCAGTTTTCAGAGGCTGATTGAATTATCTTGTCTATTTCCCCCTGATTGGCAGCTATACCACAGATCAGGCGGGTACAGAGTTCTTTTTCCTCTTTGTCCGCTTTTTTGTTTTCCAAGAACTTTGATATTGCTTTATCAAGCTGAGAATCATCAAACTCCAGCTGAAATAGAATTTGAAGAGTACTTTCCCGGGCTTTTCTTCTTTTGCCCATAACAGAACTCTAGCGCCTTAAAGCCCCGAGTTCTTTATCAGGTTTATAGTCTCAATAAGCGAAAAAGCCGAGTCATAGCCTTTATTCCCAGCTTTTGTTCCAGCTCTCTCTATTCCCTGCTCAATAGTATCGACCGTCAATATTCCATATGATACTGGTATCCCTTCATCCATAGAGATCTGGGCCAGACCTTTAGTCACCTCTGCACTTAAATAATCAAAATGGGGTGTATCGCCCCTGATAAGGACCCCAAGGCATATAATACCATCTACTTTTTTGGCTTCTGCCAGTTTTTTCGCTATACCAGGCACCTCAAAAGATCCCGGGACTTTATAGATCGATATATCCTTTTCAGCAGCCCCCAGTTTATTGAGAGCCTCAAGCGCTCCTTCCAGCAGTCTTCCTGAGATAAATTGATTGAACCGACTAAGGATAATCCCGATCTTTAAACCTTCAGCTTTAAGTTTTCCTTCATATGTTTTCATATTACACTCCTGTTATTTCCCCTGGAAATTCGGCTTTCTTTTTTCCAGAAAAGCCTTAGTCCCTTCCTTGCTGTCTTCAGTATTACAGGAAGCGCCAAAAAAATCAGCTTCCAGAAGAAGAGCTTCATCCATAGGTTTATCAAATCCTTTATTAATCGCAGCTATAGCATATTCAAGAGCTACTGGGCCATTTACAATCATTTCATTTGCCAGGGCCTCACAAGTTAAACGAAGTTTCTCCGGGGGCACGACTTTATTAAGCAAGCCTATTTGTAAAGCCTCAGCTGCGTCAATGACTTTTCCGGTCAGGATCATTTCCATAGCTTTTCCCTTACCCACAAGCCTGGACAATCTTTGGGTCCCACCGAATCCCGGGATCAGCCCTAATTTTACTTCCGGTTGTCCCATTTTTGCATTTTCAGCCCCAATCCTGATATGACAGGCCAAGGCCATCTCAGTGCCGCCACCAAGCGCATAGCCGTTAACAGCAGCGATCACCGGCTTGGGGTAATTTTCTATAAATTTAGTTAATTCCTGACCTTTTAAAACATACTGCCTTCCCGCGTCATGATCAAGCTTAGCCAGTTCACTGATATCCGCTCCCGCAATAAAAGCTTTCTCTCCAGAACCGGTCAAGATAACAGCCTTTGCTTCCCTGTCCTCCTTGAAAGCAAGGAAAGCACCCTGCATTTCCTCGACTGTTTTAATATTCAGGGCATTTAATTTATCCGGCCGGTTCACAACAATCCAACCCAGCCCGTTTTCTTTGCTGGTAGTCAAATTTTCATATGCCACTTTTATTTACCTCCTTGCTTTCTCATTAATCTGGGTTATTCAGAAATGGGCTTTTCAAATATCCTGTATTTTTTATACACTTTTCCACCGATAGACATCACAAAGCGGTTGATCGCATCATTATCTTCAAGCTGATAGGAGGTTTCGCACCATTCATAACCCTTAGCCAGAGCATTCTTCTCTAATTCAGAAAAAAGCAGGTAGCTTACCCCGCTCATCCTGTATTCTTTTAGAATTCCAAAGACAACCGCACGGATGCCCTTGATCTTTTTTCTATAATAAAGGAATTTCAGGATTCCCAAAGGGGTCATTCTTCCGTTTAATTTCATAAGTGCTTCATTTAAATTTGGAAACCCAAAAGCAAAACCTATGGGCCGGTCTCCGTCTTCAGCTAAGATGATAATATCCGGGTCAGCCGCCTGTTTTAATTTTTTGGCCATATGTTCCAGTTCTTTATCTGTCCAGGGAACAAAACCCCAATTTTTTTCCCATCCTTGATTATAGACGTATTTAATTTTTTCAGCTTCCTTATCAATATTTTTTAAATTTACCGCCCGCAAAGTAATATTAGACGATTTTTTTATTTTAGAAACAATTTTACTTACCTTTTCTTTGATCTCATGATCCTTAGTCATGAGAAAAGCAAAAAGATCCTTGGCCTTTGCCAATCCGTATTCTTCCATAAGATCTAAATAATAGGCAGGGTTGTAAGGCATCATTACAACAGGGGGGGAATCAAACCCCTCAAGCAAAAAGCCGCATTCATCATTCATGGAAATATTCACAGGCCCCCTCAGGGTATTCATCCCTCTCTCTTTTCCCCATTCCATTACTCCATCCAGTAAAGCTCTGGTTATATCAATATCATTAAAACTTTCATAAAGACCAAAAAAGACTAGTTTTTCATTATGCATTTTATTATGATTTTTATCCAGAATAGCAGCTACTCTTCCTTTTAGTTCACTCCCATCTAAGGCTAAAAAAAGCTCCATCTCAGCATGTTCAAAAAAGGGATTGTGTTTTTTGTCCAGCTTCTCCTTCATTTCCATAATAAGGGGAGGAACCCAGTTAGGGTTATCTTTGTAAACCTCCCATGGGAATTTAATAAACTTTTTTTGATCTTTTTTTGAAATAACTTTTTTAATTTTAATATCACTCATTTTCAATCCTTCCAAAATCTACTTTATCTTATCAAATTCAATAAATTATTGCACGAAGATTTTACCATTCTATACCTCTTGAGTTAAATAACAATATATGTTAAAAACTATCTACCCTTAAAATTAATTAGCCTGGATTATTCACGTTTTATGAATAGTTCAGGTTAGGAAGGAAATATACATGAAAATAGCAAACCCGCCAAAAAAATTGGCACTTGAAAAACTTTACAAGAGAATTGATCCTAAAACAATCCCATTTTTATCGACAGATAAATGCGAAGCCTGTGAAGGAATCATCGGCCAGGAGAGAGCTCTGAGATCTATCCAAACTGGCCTAGATATTAAAAGCCGGGGATATAATATATATATAGCTGGAATGGTCGGAACCGGCCGCACAACCACTATTAAAAAATTTTTAGAAAAGATCGAAAAAACCAGAGAAGCTCCCGATGATATGCTATATGTGAATAATTTTAAATCCACTGACGAGCCCACTATGATCAATCTTCCGGCAGGAAAAGGAAAACTCTTTCAGGAAGAAATGATTCAGTTAATCGAAGAATTAAAAAATAATATTCCGCAACTGTTTAAAAGTAAATATTATACAGAAAAACGAGGCCGCATTATTGAAACCCAACAGAAAAAGCAAAAGGAAGCTTTAAAAAAATTCGAAACACATGTAGCAAAAGAAGGTTTCTCTTTGATCCAGATTCAGATCGGCACCTTTATCAAGCCTGATCTTATTCCAATTATCAAAGGAAAGCCCGCTCCTTTTAACAAATTAGAAGCCCTGGCAAGAGAAAATAAATTCCCAAGAAAGGCATTAGTTCAGTTGAAGAATAAATATGAAGAACTTTCCGACAAACTGGAAGAGATCTTCAAGCAATTGAAAGGATCCGAGGAAAAAACCCGCCAGCTACTAAAAAATTGGGACAAAAAATCAATTAATCCTATTATAAGTGATCTAATAACAAAGATCCGGAAAAAATTTCCTCAGCCTAAAATTCAGGAATATCTGGACGAAACAGAAGAAAACCTTAATAAAAACATCAATCTCTTCAAACCCCCTAAGCCCGAACAGAAACCAAAAGAAACAGGAGACCCGTTCCTGGCCTACAGAGTCAACATACTCATCAATAATTCCAGCCTTAAAGGCGCCCCGGTCATAATAGAAATGAACCCGAATTATATCAATCTCTTCGGCTCTATAGAATCGACCGTGAACAGAATGGGATTAATGCAGACAGATTTCACCAAAATAAAAGCTGGTTCCCTGCTCAAGGCAAATGGCGGATACTTGGTGTTAAATGCCCTGGATGCCCTGGTCGAACCTGGAGTCTGGCCGGTACTTAAACGCGCTCTTAGGAATCAGACCCTGGAAATCCAGAACTTCTCTTCAGTTTATTTTTTTTCTCCTAGCAGGCTTAAGCCACAGCCGATCAAGATCGATGTCAAAGTAATTCTCATTGGTGATGCAAATATTTATAACCTTCTTTACTATAAAGACGATGATTTTAAAAAAATCTTTAAGATCAAGGCAGAATTCGATTCCGAAACAAGGATAAACAAAAAGACCATAATCGATTATATGACGTTTGCAAAAAAAATTATTGAGGAAGACAACCTGAATCCAATTGACCGGGAGGCAATGGCTGCATTGATCGAATACAGCATAAGACTTGCCGGTCGCCAGACAAAATTGTCCACGAGGTTTCACAATATAGCTGACGTAGTCCGGGAAGCCAGCTACTGGGCAAAGAAAAACAAGAAAAACACAACAAGCCGTAAACATGTAGAAAAAGCCATCCAAGAACGCTTTGAACGTGTCAGCCTAGTCGAAGATAAAATCCAGGAAATGATTGAAGAAGGAACGATTTTAATCGATACCAAAGGCAGCGTTGTAGGACAAGTCAATGGACTGGCCGTATATCAAATGGGTCAATTTGCTTTTGGAAAGCCCTCTAGAATCACTGCCGCCACGGCTGTTGGAAAAGCAGGTGTTATCAATATTGAAAGAGAATCCGATTTGAGCGGACCGACCCATAATAAAGGCGTTCTTATCCTGGGAGGATATCTCAGGGGAAAATATGCTCAAAACAAACCTTTTTCTCTCTCCGCCAGCATTGCTTTTGAACAGGCCTACTCAGGTATAGACGGAGACAGCGCCTCTTCAACAGAAGTATATGCTATCCTATCTAGCCTCTCCAAGCTGCCTTTGCGGCAGGACATTGCTGTAACCGGGTCTTTAAACCAGAAAGGAGAGATCCAACCGATCGGAGGAGTTAATGAGAAGATCGAAGGTTTCTTTGAAGTCTGCAAGGCAAAACGTTTAACCGGAACCCAGGGAGTTATGATACCGCATCAAAATGTAAAAAACCTGATGCTAAGACATGATGTCGTCGCAGCTGTAGAAAAAGGGAACTTTTCTATTTATTCTCTTAAAACTATTGATGAGGGTATTGAAATCCTTACCGGCGTCAAAGCCGGCCGCAGGAAAAAAGATGGGACTTTCCCGGAAGGGACAGTAAACTTTCTGGTCGATCAGGAGCTTGACCGATTGGCTAAAAGCTGGAAAACTTTTTCCTCTCCAGACAAAAAAGATAAGAAAAAATCTTAATCAAGGTCGACTAGTTTCTTTAACCTATCTATTTCAGGGGAAGTAAGGTGACGCCAGCGACCAGATTTCAGCTTTCCTATAGTCAATCCGGCGAATTTAATCCGCTTGAGTAGGAGAACCGGATGCCCAACAGTTTTAAACATCCTCCGTATTTCCCGTTTACGTCCTTCATGAATCTCAATACTGAAAATTGTAGTCTTTTGATTCTCTCTTAAAAGCTTGATCTTAGCAGAAGCAGTCTTTTTGCTATCCAAGTAGACACCTCTTTCCAACTTTTTTATCTCAGCAGCATCAGGCCTGTCTTTAACTCTTACCAAATATTCCTTCTTAACCTTAAAGCTGGGGTGCATCAGGCGATGAGCCAGCTCTCCATCATTTGTTAACAGTAGCAGGCCCTCACTGTCAAAATCCAATCTGCCTACCGGAAAATTATAGCTCTTATCCGCAGGCAGTAACTCCATAACCGTTTTTCGGCCGTAAGGATCTTTGCGGGTGACGAGATAACCTAATGGTTTATTCAATAAAATATAATCCGGTTTTTTATACGGCTGGATTTTCTTTCCATCTAACTCGACCTTATCACCCATATCATCGATCTTCAGGCCAAGCTCGTGAACGATTTGACCGTTTACTGTAACTCTGCCCAGAGCTATCAACCTGTCAGCTCCCCTTCTCGATGTTATACCGGACCGGGCTATAAATTTATTTATACGGATTTTCATAACCTGAGCTATTTACCTGAATTATTCATGATATCATACACATCGCCATTTTTTTATGAATAGTTCAGGTTTATTAGAACAACAGTCATTTCAGGTAACCAGAGGGCAGGTCAGAAATAAAAATTAAATCCTCCCGCAATAGTATAATCCTTAATTTTTAATTCCGCTTCATCAATAATCAATTTGGCATGATGGTATTTCCCTTCTGCTAATAATGAAAAGCTCTTCCCCAGCTGCAATTCCAATCCCAGGCCAAAGTTGAATCCACGGTCGGTATCTTTAGCTACATCAAAAATATCGGCCGAATAGTAACCATATCCGACCGTCAGATAAGGGTGCAGAAGCAAAATCGGGAGAAAGAGTTTTCCATTTAGGCCAAGATAATTAAAATCAATTTCCCGCCCCCCCCAGGCAAACGTCACCAATTCCTTTAGTTCCATATTATGAGCAGCCTGAAAATAATTCAACTCCACCGCAAAGAAGAGGACTTTTACTCCAGCTCGAAATCCGTAGAGAAATGTTGTATCGGTTGAAAATTCAATGTCTGCAAGACTTGGTTTTTGAGCAGAACTCCCAAGTTGAGGACCGAGATAAAATCTCTGGCCTGAAACATTATCCACAAATACAAAAAAACTCACAAAAACAATAAAAATGATAACTACTTTATTTATAGGAGTATTCATTTTTTTACCATTTTCTAATAATAATCATCTCGCACAAAACAAGCAAGCAAAATTAAGGCAAACGCGGCTTTGTTAGAAACTCCATTATCCTGAGATCAAAAAAATCCTGAGCGTGAGCCGGCTTCAAAAGGATCGCTGTATCTACTCCCTTACCGGTGCCCCCTATACAGATACAGGGGTCTGATATAGAGATCAATCCAGCATCTGCAGCCATAAGCGCAATTTCAACTGCAACTTTAGTTCCCTGCCCGAACATCCTGAGCGTGTAAGCGATTATTTCATCAAGTTCATAGGTCCCGAGCTTTTTCCTTACTGCCCGGTTGACTCCTCCCAGAGCATGCTGGCACGTCAGGACTTTTGCTCCGGAAACTTCAAGCTGCCTGCGCATCTCTTCCGGCATCTGCTGAAAACCAGGTTTAATGAATCCGGTAGAATGACTGACAACAACTATATTGGGCGGTGCCATAAGCTCAAGAGCTATAAGACCTGTTTTTCCTGAAGCAGAAGCAATCACAATATCTTTAATATCCAACTTTTTAGCTCTTTGGGCTGAGATCTCTAATGTCCGGCGGGTATTCTCCTTACCGGATTTTTCAAAATATACACAAGGCAAAGAAACTTCATAATCGACGAATTTTATTTTGCTGCCCATACAACCTCCTTGTTTTTTGAACCTTTTATTTTATCCTGCGTATTAAATAGTGTAAAATACAATAATAGATAAATGGCAAGAATACAAGTCGGAGAGTCCATAAGCATGGCTATAGGCTCTTTATTGTCAAATAAACTGAGGACATTTCTGACCCTGCTGGGAATTATAATCGGAGTGCTGACTATTATTGCTGTCATCTCTATAATCCAGGGATTAAACGATTACGTATATACTAAAATGGCTTTTTTCGGAGCCAATGATTTCTCTGTATCCAAATATTCCTTTTTCGGGGGGTCTCTCAGTGATTTTAAGGAGCAGTTAAAGCGTAAAGACTTAAGACTTGCAGACATGCAGCTTCTGCGCAGACAGTGTAAGAACTGCGAGCTTATAGGGGCTTCTGCCAGTACCAACCGGACGGTAAAATTCGGCAGCAATTCTTTAAAAAGTGTTTCTATCAAAGGAACTACCTACCTTGACCATATGATCGGAAATGTAGAAGAACTCGAAAGTGGCCGTCAGATCTTAAAAAAGGACGAAGACCACTCACGCCTTATCTGTATTATCGGAGCTGACGTTGTAGAAGAGTTATTCCCCTACCTAGATCCTCTGGGAAAGAGAATCAAAGTAGGCCGGCACAATTTTCAAGTAGTCGGTATAGGCGAAAAAAAAGGAAAACTCCTAGGAATGAGCCAGGATAATTACCTCCGCATTCCTATAACAACCTTTCTCAAAACCTATGGTTCAAGAATAAATCTTACTATAAATATACATACAAACTCCCAGGAACAGATGGCCTTAGCACAGGAGGAAGTACGCACTATCCTGCGTTCCAAGCGCCACCTTACTTTTAATGAACCAGATGACTTTTCCTTCCAGACATCCGATCAATTTATCCAGTTGTACAAATCCATAACTACTGGCATCTACTTTGCTATGATAGCAATATCTTCCCTCGCCTTGGTCGTGGGCGGGATCGTTGTTATGAATATCATGCTGGTATCTGTTACTGAGAGGACAAATGAAATCGGCGTCCGTATGGCAGTAGGAGCCCGTAGGTCGGATATTCTTTTTCAATTTTTAATCGAATCAGCTACTTTGTCAACCATAGGAGGGCTGATAGGAATCCTCTTAGGATTTTCCCTGGCAGGTATCATTTCAGCAGCCACATCCATGCCCTCCAGTGTAGACCCGGCATCTATTGCGATCGCAATATTTGTCTCTGCCTCAATCGGCATTTTTTTCGGGCTCTACCCAGCCAATAAAGCTGCAAAACTCGACCCTATTGAATCCTTGAGGTCAAGCATATGAGATTAGGGATCCTTAAAGAAATCTTTCAGATGTCATTTGATTCGATCAGGAATAATAAACTCCGCTCGTTTCTCACTTTACTGGGGATTATGATCGGAGTAATGACAGTTATCGCCATGACCTCTATCATTCAGGGATTAAATAAATCTTTTCTCAGTGGGCTTGAATCCGTGGGCTCTGATATTATCGTTATTGGCAAATTTGAGCCGGGAGTAATCGTGGGAGGACCCTCCGAAGAAATTCGCCAGAGAAAAGACTTCACATTTGATGATGCCATGGCGATTAAGACAGAATGCTCTTATATTACAGCTGTCGCTATAGATATTATGGTTGATATTTTTCAAAGCATCCCAGTTAAATATCAAAGCACCAAAAGCAATGATGCTATGATCTTAGGAATGAATGAGGACTGGCCGCAGGTGCTTACAATTTATCTTCCGGAAAGAGGGAGATTTTTATCGGAATCAGATAGCACTCACCGCAGCAAAGTCTGCGTCTTGGGGGCAGATCTTAATGAGACGCTTTTTCCCTATATTAACGGCCTGGGAAAAGAAATTCGGATTGGGCCGGAAAAATTCACAGTAGTCGGGATTCTTGAGAAAAGAGGGAGCATTTTCGGACAAAGTCAGGATAATTTTGTGGGAATTCCTATAACCACTCTGATGAAATACTTTCCCTATGACCTCAGCAAGCTTGAAATCATTGCAAAACCAGATGACCATGCCAATTATTCAGAGGCTGAAGAGCAGATAATCAATGTGTTGCGGAGGCGCAGAAAAGTCCCCTTTGGCAAGCCCAATGATTTTGCAGTTTACGGGCAGGACGCTATAATCGACCTTTACAATCAACTCACAGGAGCAGCTTTCCTGGTAATGATCGTCATCTCATCTATCGGACTTCTGGTAGGAGGGATCGGGGTGATGAACATCATGCTGGTAACTGTAAAGGAAAGAACCCGGGAAATCGGCATCCGCAAGGCCATAGGCGCGCGCGCAAATGATATACTTAAGCAGTTTCTCATAGAAGCTATCTTCCTAACAGGAACCGGTGGGGCTGCAGGAATTCTTGTCGGCTTTCTTATTGCTCTGTTGGTCCGCACGGCAACTCCCCTTCCCGCTGCAGTAACCTGGTGGTCAGTTATTCTAGGATTTTGTGTTTCTTTCTCTGTCGGACTTTGCTTTGGTATTTTGCCGGCAAGGAAAGCAGCTAAAATGAATCCGATCGCTGCCCTCCGCTACGAATAATATTACAAACTTCTTTATTAGACACGGATGAACATGGATAAGACTATGACGTTGATTTCTATTTTTTCCTGTTTTTCCTGATTTTACTGTCTTTTCTGCCTTTTATCCGTGTCCACCGCGTCCTCAGCGTAAAATTTTGTTTTTTAAATCTTATCAGTATTTATCCGCGTTAATCCGTGTCTAATACTTCCAAGCCTTCCTCTAGTTCTTCAAGTACATGTTTAAGATTTTCCACGTTATCCCCAGCCAATTCAACTAAGGAGGGGCGGCCGCCTCCTTTTCCATTAATAAGCTGAGAAGCAGCAGGGATAAGTTCCCGCATATCAAAGTCGACATCTTCAGATCGAGCCATAATTAAATTTGCTTTTCTGTCCGCCTTTAGGCCAAAAAGAACAATATATCCAGGATTGCGAATAATATTTAAAGCTATATGCCTGACATCATCCCTGCTCCGGCCGGAATATACTTTTTTTATGACCCGGCCCTCAGTATTTTGCCTGATATCCCTCGCTTCCAGCTCAGATAACTTCAGCGAAACATTTTTTATTTGTTTTTTCCCGCTTTTTAAATCCGCAAAAAGCTTTTCTACAGCATCCGGAACTTCTTCTTCCCCTACTGAAAACCTGGCTGCAGCCTGGAGGAGAATCCGGTTTTTTAAATTATAATCCTTCAACGCCCTGCTTCCGCAGACAAATTCAAAACAGAGATTGTTTCTGATCCTTCCACTTTTTAATATCTTTATGAGCCCGATTTCTCCAGTTCTGGAAGGATGAGTGCCCCCACAGGCAGAAAAGTCATAATCTGCCACTTCAACTACCCGGATCAACCCCGTCTTTTTCGGCGGTTTTCTTAACGGGACTTCTCCTATTTTGTCCTCGTCAACAAAATAAGTCTTAATCTCTCTATTTTGGAAAATTACTTTATTGGCTTTTTCCTCTACTTTTTCCAGCTCCATATCCGATATTTTTTGAATATCTATTTCCAGGGTAGACACATCCTGTCCCAGATGAAATGACATAGTCTTTCCCTGCATTAGCTCCCAAAAGCTTTGCGATAAAATATGCTGTCCGGCGTGCTGCTGCATATAGTCAAAACGAGTTTTCCAATCGACCTTACCTTTGACTTTTGTTTCCGCTATCTCTTGATCGACAATATGTAAGATGTTGCCTTCATCTTCAATAACATCTATCAGATCCACTCCGTTTAAAGTGCCTTTATCAGCCGGTTGGCCTCCTGACTCCGGGTAAAAGCAGGTCTGCTCAAGTACTAATGCCATCCGGTTTTTATGTTTCACCCTGTCAATAACTTTAGATTCGAATTTAATCTGGTATGGATCATCAAAATATATTCGTTTATTCATAAGAAATGTCGATATGTATGATAAATTCTGCTAAATTAATATTTTACACTGATTCCTAAAGTGATTCAATTGATCACTTCGTTTTCGGTGTAATATTTATTTATAATCGACATTTCTTACCTTTCAGGCGAGCCGATCTTACCGCATCTACTTCGTTACAGCGGATTCGCAGTGAAATACCACAGCTTCACCCCCTGTGCTTCGTATCTGCGTCAACCTTGGCTCGTGAATAATTCAAATCCAGTATTCATAAGAAATGTCGATATGTATGATACCTCTTATTAATTCAAGGCAATATAAGTTTGATAAGCTGTTATTTTTTAGTATTGATTACTTTAAGTATCCGCTTAGTAAGTTTAAAATGTGTTTTGGCTGCTTTATTTAAAGCCCCTACTCCATGAAGTTCAACTAGCTTTACTCCCATCTCATCAGATCTCGGTGAAGAGCCTTTAGGAAGTTCTATCCCCAGCTCACGGGAAAGAAGAGACAGCCGCCTTAAAAATTCAGCCCGGGCAAGGATAGAAGCTGCAGCTACCGCCATATCTTCCTCTGCTCCTGTCTTCTGGACTAACTCGATATTCCGGCCTCTTTTCATCAGGGCATTTTTTACAAAAAGCTTATCCCCAAACTGGTCAGTAATGGCCAGAGAGCATGGTATTTCTTCCAATATATTTTCAATAACCCTTGAATGTGACCAGGCAAGGATCTTATTAAGGTTCTGCATCTTTTCATAGAGCCCATTATATTTTTCCGGCCCGATTGCGACAATAGAATATTTATACCCCTGCCTTAGCTGCTTGGAGATATCCCGCACCCGGTTATCAGAAACCCGTTTGCTATCCTTTACCCCTAATTCCCGGAGGACTTCTTCCTGCCCATCCGGAAGAAAAAATCCCGCAGTTACAAGCGGTCCGAAATAATCTCCTTTCCCTGACTCGTCAGTTCCAATATGACCTTTTACTCCAGGAAACAGATTTGGTTGGTTCATGGTGGGTTTTATTATATTAAATTCCGGGCTTTTGCTTCTTTTGTAAGCTCGTCCCTAAATTTTGGATGGGCAATATTTATCAAGGATCTAGTTCTCTCGTTCAAATTTTTTCCATGTAGATAAGCTATCCCATATTCTGTTACTACAAACATTACATCAGCTCTGGTCGTGACAACTCCAGCTCCTTTTTTCAGGAAAGGCACGATCCGCGAACTTTTCCCTTTTTGGGCCGTAGATGGAAGTGCTATGATCGGTTTTCCTCCCTTTGAATGGGCGGCGCCCCGAATAAAGTCGACCTGGCCACCAAAGCCGCTGTAGATAAATTTCCCGATTGAATCTGAGCAGACCTGTCCGGTTATATCTACTTCAATAGCAGAATTTATGGCCACCATATTATCATTTTGAGATACAATAAAAGGATGGTTGGTATAATCAGTAGGATGCGCCTCAAATACTGGATTGTTATCAACAAAATCATATAGCTTCTTTGAACCCAGCAAAAAGGTTAAAATTACCTTGTAGGGATGGGATGTTTTTTTTGCTCCGGTTATTACCCCGGATTCAATAGCTTCCATAACTCCATCTGAAACCATCTCGGTGTGAATACCCAGATCCTGTCTGTCCTTTAAAGCGGCGAGTACAGCATCTGGAATCCCTCCAATCCCAAGCTGGAGGGTGGATCCATCATCGATCAGATCAGCGATAAATCGTCCTATCTTTTTCTCCACCTCACTAAAAGGTTTTTTCTGAAGTTCAGGTAAAGGTTCAGAAACCTCAACGATCTTGTCTATCCGGGAAACGTGAATAAATGAATCGCCTAGAACTCGTGGCATTTCTTCATTGACCTGAGCTATAACCTTTTTAGCTGTCTCAGCAGCAGCTTTTGAACACAGCACCTCAACTCCATAACTCATAAATCCATGTTCGTCAGGAGAAGAAAGATGCAGCAAAGCTACATCAAGAGGCATTTGCCCCGAATAGAAAAGATTGGGGATCTGATGGAGAAAAATGGGGACATAATCCGCCCGGCCCTCATTTATAGCTTTTCTGTCTGCCGGGCCGACAAATAGTGAATTATGCCGAAAATGCCCCTGCATCTCCAGCCGGGAAAAAGGGTCATCCCCTAAAAGCAAAACATGGACGAGCTCAACATCCTTCAACTCATCTTTTCTTTCGGACAATGATTTCACAAGAACATAAGGAGTGGCAGCATTCCCACTAATATATACGCGTTGACCGCTTTTAATATCAGAGACAGCTTCTTCGGCTGAAACTAACTTTTTTTTATATTCATCTACCCATCTCATTTATTTCCTCCCCCGCTAATAACTATCATTAATGTCCTACTTTTTCGAACTGAGATATTTATGCATTCCCGCAGCTGCGATCCTTGCATCTCCCATGGCCAGAATTACAGTAGCACCGCCTCGAATTATATCTCCCCCGGCATATACTCCCTCCATATTTGTTGCCATAGTATCCCAATCGACTTCTACATTTCCCCATTTTCCGACTTCAAGTTCGGGAGTTGTTTGCCCTATTAAAGGATTAGAGCTGTTTCCTATCGCTACTATTACCAGGTCGACTTCCATAATAAATTCCGAATCTTTAATCGGAACAGGACGGCGCCTCCCTGATGAATCCGGTTCCCCTAACCTCATTCTCAGGCACTCCATCGCTTTAACCCGGTTCTTATCATCTCCGAAATAGCGGATAGGAGTTGTGAGAAAGTGAAATTCAATACCTTCTTCTTCTGCGTGGTGAACCTCTTCTGCTCTGGCAGGCATTTCAACCCGGGACCTGCGGTATACAATTGCCGACATTTCCGCCCCCAGCCTTTTAGCAGTCCGCGCCGAATCCATTGCGACATTACCTCCGCCAAGTACAGCAGCTCTTTTCCCTTTAAAAACCGGCGTATCATATTCAGGGAAATCAACAGCCCGCATAAGGTTGACTCTGGTCAAATACTCATTGGCTGAATAAATCCCAATCAAGTTTTCCCCGGGAATATTCATAAAATGGGGGAGGCCTGCACCGGTCCCGATAAAAAAAGCATCATAACCGTCACTTTTTAAATCCTTTAGAGAAACTGTTTTTCCGACCACAATGTTCATCTCGAACTTAACACCTAACCTTTTCAGGTATTCTACTTCAGCTCTGAGAATTTTGTTTGGCAGCCTGAATTCAGGAATCCCATAAACAAGCACACCTCCTGCTACATGTAAGGCCTCGAACACAGTTACTTTATGGCCTTTTTTTACCAGCTCTCCGGCAACAGTCAGCCCGGCCGGACCGGCGCCGATAATCGCAACCTTTTTGCCCGTAGGAGGCAGAGCCTTAGGAATAAAAACTTTCCCACTATCCCTTTCAAAATCAGCGGCAAAGCGCTCCAGGTTCCCGATCGCTACCGACACTCCGGTTGCTTTTTTCAGGTTACAGACAGCTTCACACTGACTTTCCTGGGGACACACTCTGCCACAGATCGAAGGCAAGCTGTTAGTTTCCTTAAGTTTTCGGGCACTATCATTAAATCTTCCGGCTTCAATAAGCTTAATAAAAGCAGGTATATCAATCCCTACTGGACACCCCATCACACACATAGGGTTAGCACAGTCCAGGCATCTTTGGGCTTCTTTAAGTGCATTTTTTACAGCAAGCCCAAAATTAACTTCCTTAAAATGCTTGTTCCTCAAATCCGGTTTTCTCTCTGGCATCTTCTGACGGCGGATCTTCATTCTCTCTTTAACCGGCAGAGATTTTCGAAGTTCTTTCCGCCAGGCTTCATTAAATCCTGCCCTCAAGCTGGCTTTTAGCTCAGGAGGCATTTGCTTTGTTTTATCAGGCATTTTTCACTCTTTCTTCTTAGTTAGCTTTTTGGAAAATTTTCTTTCTCCCAGTAACACAAAGATTGGATCTCATCATCAAAATAAGATTTCCTCCGGGAAAAAAGTTCTTGCCAGTCGACCAGATGGCCGTCAAAATCCGGACCGTCAACACAGGCAAATTTTGTTTTTTTATCAATTGATACCCTGCAGGCCCCGCACATTCCGGTCCCATCCAACATTATAGGATTTAGGCTGACAATAGTCTTTATTCCTAAAGGCCGAGTCACTTCGGAACAGGTGTACATAAGATAAGTACAGCCGTAAGATATAACTCTGTCGATCTTGGTAGTTTTTACTACTTCCTTAAGTACTTTAGGGATGAATTCTTTACAGTCATAATAGCTGTCACGCGAGGATACAAAAAACTCATCACTTACCGCCTTTAATTTATCTTCCCAATACAAAAGATAATTAGCTTTCACATCAATTAAGGAGATAACTTTGTTGCCGGCTTTTTTCATCGCTCTGGCAACAGGATAAACCGCTCCTATACCATAACAGCCGCCGGCACATAATACTGTTCCATATTTTTTAATCTCCGCTGGTTTTCCCAAGGGGCCCACATATACTGGGACCTCATCTCCACTTCTGAGAATAGACAACTTTTGGGTTGAGGTGCCCACAACCAGAAAGACTGAGGTAACAGTACCTTTTTCGCTGTCCCAATCAGCAATATTCAAAGGAATCCTCTCCCCCCGCTCGTCCGGCATTATAATTACAAACTGACCGGGTTTACATTTCCGCGCTACCTGGGGCGCTTCAATCTCAAGAAGATGAAGATTTGGTACCAGACGTTCTCTGCGAATAATTTTAGCCATTACTTTCCTCTTTTGATCATTACCTGCAATCCATTTGATAAACCAAGGTTATTAAATATCGGATATTCAGGAGACGCAGCTACTAGCCCAGGCGATAAAGTTTTCGTGATACGGGCAATTCCCTTTATTTTTCCATGGGGAGACAAAACCTCAATGCTATCTCCGTTTTTTAGCTTCAGCTTATCTGCATCCTCCAGACAAATATGAATCCACTGAGAATTCCTGAACATCCGAAATCCCCGCACAGTTTCACTTAAGGAAAGATTACGGTAAGAATCAAGGCTATAAAATAAAATCAAGCGGAATGGATATCTTTTATTGTTTCTTTCCGGAAGGGAAGTAATTTCCTGTGTAAATAATTTCCCCTTCTGAGACGTTTCTTCTTTAATAAAAATCTCCTTGCTTTTTTCTAAAGCGGGGTAATAAACTTTAGCAAAACCAGGGAGGTTATTTCGTATCTCCTTAATGATGCTTGAGGGCTTTTTGTAATCAAAGGCTTCAGCCCCCATCCTCTTTGCTACCTGGCTGGTTATCCACCAGTCCGGCCTTGTTTCTCCCAACGGTTTAAGAACTTTAGCGGTTTTTTGGACCCGGCCTTCCATGTTAACAAAAACACCCTCGGTCTCAGCAGAAACTGCCGCCGGCAAAACTGCATCAGCTATTTGAGTATTTTTACTGATATAGCTGTCCTGGACAATAAAAAATTCAGGTCTGGCTTTTTTAGGAAGTTCAATCCGGCTCCCAGCAAGATAAAGTGCCTTGACCTTATCGTCTATAACATCCTGAATAATGAGCCCTATTTGCCTGCCTTTTTTACTAAAATTCCGGTCGAGCTCAAATATCCCGCGCGAGTTACTTTCAAGCCCTAAATAATAAAGCCGCCCTTTCGTGAGAAAAGCTGTATTCCAGAGTTTTGTCAGAACTTCCCTTCCGATCGGTCCTTGAATCGATTCAGAGCCAAAAATAAATGCAGGTGATTTACCGCTTTTTAATATTTCCGCGGCCTCTCTGAGCGCCTTTTCTTCTACTTTAGACTCGTTAGCAGCTTTAAATGACTCGCCCCCCGTTAAAATCTTCTGCAGCCTGCCAAGTAAAATATTTTCAGTTCCGGGCTCGATCCGAAGCTGGAGAGATACAAATCGATTAGATTGAAGTTCTATCGGACTTGCAGCAATCAGTCTGGCTCCATTTTTTACTGCTTTCATAATCTCCAGCCAGACAACCGGGTGAGAAACGGAAATATTAGAACTAAGGATAAAAATAGTCTCTGCCGAAGAAATCTCTTCAATTTTATAATTCAAGGCGGGCATAAATCCCAATTTTTGTGCCAGTTCGCGATAGGGAGAGAAAGCAGGTTCGGAGCTAATATTCCCTGTCTTTAGGACTTCATCCGCAAACCTACGAAGTACATAGCCGTCTTCACAGGACACCTGAGTAGACCGGATTACTGCAGTCTCTTTTCCTTTATATTTTTTAAGTTTCCCGGCCACCCAATCCAGGGCTTCATTCCAATCCACCTCTTCCAGCTTCTTTTTTCTGCGGATCAAAGGTTTTTCTATCCTTTTCCTACTATAAACCAGGTCTTTAATCAGAAAACGACCTTTCACACATGCCTGACCATGATTTGCAGGACCGTCTGCTGCCGGCTGTGTGTTCAGCAGCCGTCCTTCTCCCAGATTTACTTCCAGTTTACATCCTACACTGCAAAGAGGACAAAGCATCTCGGCTTTATCATCTGCAAGGCTCTCATATTTTTTGCCTTTCTCTATCAGAGCCCCGGTAGGACAGACATCAAGACAAGCACCGCAAAACTGGCAGTTAGAATCGATCAGCCTCTTATCCAGCGAGGTTGATACTACAGTCTCAGGGCCTCTTTTTACAAACGAAAGAGAAGAACAGCCCCTTACTTCATGACAAATCCGGACACATCTTCCACAAAGAATACAAAGGTTGTAATTTCGGTCAAAGAAAGTGTCATCCCTTTTAACCTCCATATCACGGTAATAGGAAGGAAAGTCTACTATATCTACCCCAATCTCTTCTACAATCTCCTGAAGCTCGCAATCCCCATTATTTGGGCAAAGAACACACCCGGTCACTTCCCCAACTTTTCGAATGGTCGCTTTGTGTTCGTCGCATTCTTTTTTTTCCGAGCAGATCAGGCAGGCATTTGGATGTTCTGTGAGGATAAGCTCTAAAATATTTTTTCTTAACTTTCGCAGCTCCTGAGTAGAGGTCTTTACTTCCATTCCATCTTCAATATAAATACTGCATGATGGTGAGTATCCTTTCTTACCTTTGATCTGAACAAGACACAACCGGCATCCACTGAAAGGGGCCAACCCGGGGTGGTCACACAGAGACGGAATATAAATCCCATTTTCCCGCGCCAACTCTAAAATAGTCTTATTCTCTTCTGCTTCAATCGTTTTTCCATCTATAATTACTTTCATTTATTAACTCTTCCCGCTGAAGCTTTTTTTAAAATTTTTTCCTTCTTTTCTCCCGTGTACTTCGATACAGCCCTTACTTTAGGAGGACACACATCAAAACAGGCTCCGCATTTGATGCATAATTCATGGTCGATCACATGGACTTCTTTTCTTTTTCCTATAATCGCATCAACCGGGCAGCTTTTTTTGCAGAGCTGGCAGCCGATACACTTTTCCGGCTCAATGTAGTAGCAGATCAGATTTTTACATGCCAGCGCTTTGCAGCTTTTTTTATAAATATGGTCTTCATATTCCTCCCGGAAATAACGCAGGGTAGTCAAAACAGGATTAGGGGAAGTCTGCCCTAACCCGCACAATGAGCCCGCTTTGATTGTTTTCGCCAGCTCCTCAAGCTTCTTTATATCACTTCCCCTGCCCTCTCCCCTGGTTATACGGTTAAGTATCTCAACCATCTGCCTGGTTCCGATTCGACATGGGACACATTTTCCGCACGACTCTTCCCGGGTAAATTGGAGAAAATAACGGGCTACATCCACCATACAGGTCTCTTCATCCATAACGATCATCCCGCCCGAACCCATTATCGACCCGGCCTCCGCAAGGCTTTCATAATCAACAGGCAGGTCTAGCTTCTCTTTAGGGATGCATCCGCCTGATGGGCCTCCGGTCTGCACAGCTTTAAATTCCTTATCACCGGGAATACCGCCGCCAATATCATATATTATTTCCCGCAAAGTAATTCCCATGGGAACTTCCACCAGGCCAGTATTATTTATCTTTCCTACTAGAGAGAATATTTTAGTACCTTTACTAGATTCAGTTCCAATACCTGCGAACCAGTCTGAGCCTCTATCGATGATTATAGGAATATTACCCCAGGTCTCAACATTGTTAATATTTGTTGGCTTTCCCCATAGCCCGGATTGGGCTGGAAAAGGCGGACGCTGTCTTGGTTGAGCCCTCCGTCCTTCGATCGAAGCCATAAGCGATGTCTCTTCTCCGGAAACAAACGATCCAGCTCCCTTGAAGACGTGAATGTCAAAATTAAATTCTGAGCCGAGGATAGCATCTCCCAACAAACCTAATTTCCGTGCCTGTTCCAGAGCAATAGTAATGTTCTTAAGTGCTAAAGGGTACTCCATCCGCACATAAATATAACCTTCCGTAGCTCCAATAGCGTAAGCACCGATGATCATTCCTTCCAGCACCCGATGAGGATTTCCTTCCATGAGGCTGCGGTCCATATAAGCGCCCGGGTCTCCCTCATCAGCATTACAGATAATGTATTTGATATCTGCTTTAGCGTTGCGGGCAAATTTCCACTTTGAACCGGTTGGGAAGCCGGCCCCGCCTCTTCCCCGGATACCTGAAGCTATAATGGTTTCGATGACATCTTCAGGGTTCATGCTTTTAAGGACTGTACCCAGAGAATTGTATCCTCTAATAGCGAAATAATCATTGATGTCAGTCGGATCAATAAGGGCATTGTCGCCCATGACTATTCGTTCTTGCTTGGCATAAAAAGAGATATCACTTTCTTGGGGCATTGCTTGACCTGTGACAGGGTCCGAATATATTAGCTTATCGATTATTTTATTATTAAGGGCTGTTTCGGTAATGATACTTTCAGCGTCTTCAGGTTGGACATGTTGATAAAAAATATTTTGAGGTCGGATGATTATATTTGGCTCGGCTTCGCAAAATCCATGGCAGCCTGTGTTTTTTACCTGGATTTTGCCTTCGAGCTTTTTTTCTTTTATTACTTTATTTAGGGATTCTATGACTTTTAAGGAACCACGAGCCCGGCCACAAGTGCCGGCGGAAACCGTCAGTACAGTTTTGTCATTTTCGTTCCTGAGTTTGATCTGCTGACTTATTGTCTCTTTTAATTCTATGATAGATTTAATCTTGGGCATTCTTCTTCTCTTTCTTATACTTTTCTAAAATCGGCTCAACTTTACTAACCGTTGTCTGAGCATAATAATCGTCATCAACGACAACTACTGGCCCGATTGCACAGCATCCCAGACAGGCTACAGTTTCCAGGGTGAATTGCTTATCTTCTGTCGTGTGCCCAGCTTCGATGTTTAATCTTCTTTCAAACTCTTCCAAGATCTTCGGCCCGCCCCGCACATGACAGGCAGTCCCCATACAGACTGTCACTGTATGTTTGCCTCGAGGTTTAAGGCTGAAGGCAGAATAAAAGGTCAAAACCCCGTAAATCTCGCTTTCAGTAATTTTTAGATGCCTGGATATTTCAGGAATAGTTTCCGGAGGAATATACCCAAACTTGGCCTTTACACGGTGAAGAACATGGATCAATTCTTTTTGACTGTTTCCAAATTCATCTAAGATTTTTTGCATGCTAAATCTATCCTTCGATATAGTCAAACCCAAAGCGTTCATTAATGTTTTTTCTGACGACTTTTTGCTTGTGCAGGTAAACGCCTCTGGCTAATGCCTTGTTTACTTTTAGAGCTTTATCAATACCCAGCTCCCCGATCTGGAGCAGGTAAGGAATAACAAGATTACTCAGTATTTTAGTAGATGTCCGGCTTACAGTCGAAGTGATATTGGGGACACAATAATGGATGATGCCCTCTTCGATATAAGTCGGCTGCTCAAGTGTGGTCAAACGGCTTGTCTCTACACATCCTCCCTGATCAATGGAAAGGTCAATGATTATCGAGCCTTTTTTCATATTTCTAACCATGTCTCGCGTTATCATGAGCGGAGCTTTTTCTCCGGGGCGAAGAACTGCTCCTATCAATATATCCGCAATCATCGACATACGGGCCAGGTTATATTTACTCGCCATCAATGTTGCCAGCCTTCCGGAACTCATCTCTTCCAGCTCCCGAAGTTTATCCATATACTGTCCTAAAGCTATTGTATGGGCTCCAGCGCCCAGCATTGCTTTAATAGCACTCCGGGCTAAAATCGTACTACCTATAATAACTGCAGTAGCCGGCGGAACACTTACTACGCCCCCGATCACCAGCCCCCTACCTCCATGTGTGGTTTGAAGATTATGTCCGGCGATCACATGGCATAACTGACCGGCAACTTCACTGAGACTCTCAATAAAAGGAAGATCTTCATTATCTTTCTGAATGATTTCGTACCCTATCATGGTAACATTTTTTTTGAGCAGTTCTTTTACAAAATCTTTACGGGAGACAGCCAGATGATGGAAACCAAACAGGATCTGATCATTTCTGACCAAGCTGCATTCCTCTTCATTCAAGGGTGAAATATTAAGAACCGTATCTGAGCGGCCAAAGACTTCTTCTTTAGTAAAAACGAGTTCTGCACCTAAAGAGACAAAATCTTCATTAGAATATCCGGCTTTAATACCCGCTCCTGCTTGAAAATAAACAGAATGGCCTTTTTCTACTAGAAAAGAAACTCCACTTGGAGATAGACCGGCGCGGTTTTCAATTTTACTGCTCTCGTTAATCACCCCAAAATTCATTTTATCCTCCTTTAAGAAAGTCATGATACCAAACTAAATTCTTAAGTCAAATAATATTATCTAAGGTTAAATAAAAAGCCGAATAGTCAAATAGACATAGGCAGCATACAATCCCAGCAGAACTAACCCTTTCCACTTTTCCAGGCGGCATTTAAATAGCATAGCAGCCAGCATAACAACCACAATAAGTATCATAAATGGAAAAATAAAGTTAATTACATCCAGTTCCACATAAATCGGGTTTACTATAGCCGAAATGCCAATAATCCATAAAATATTGAGTACATCCGCTCCTATAATATTACCGACAGCGATCTCACTTTCACCTTTCCTAACAGCTATAATGCAGGTGCTTATCTCAGGCAGAGATGTGCCAATAGCAATAATAGTTGAACCGATAATGATCTCGTTTATGGAAAAATACCTGGCAATATAGATGGCAGACTCAACTATTATATTCCCAGTAACAATCACTCCGGTGAGGCCCGCCGCAAATAGAAGAACCGGCTTTTTTAAATGTTCTTTTCCCAGCCCAGATGAGGCTTTATCTTCATTGCCGGATTTCCTGTTTTTATAGAGCAGTAAAAAATACAAGACCAATAAAGACACTAAAATCAGGCCTTCGACCTGGCCTATACATCCATTTCTGGATAAAAAATATGCAAAAAGATCAATGGACAGAAGAAAAATACCTACCCTTTTAAGCAAACGGCAGTCTACGAGTATAACAGAGGGAGCTAAAACTGCTGCCAGTCCCAGAGCAAGGCCGTCATCACATATAACCGATCCGATAGCATTTCCAAGAGCAATTTCCGGATGATGTTTAGAAGCTGCCAGAACTGAAACTATAAATTCAGGCGCAGTAGTCGCCAGCCCCACAAGTACTATTCCAGTCAACATTTTAGGAAGATCTAAAACTCTGGCAATACCGGATGCTCCATCGACAAAAAAACCAGCACATTTAAAGAGTACTATAAAAGAAATAATAAACCCGCTGATAGCTAAATAAATCATTTTGTCTTTTCGTAAACAATTTTTCCATCAAATATGGTCAGGCCTACCCTGGTGTTAATGATTTCTTCAGAGGGGATTTTAAAAAGGTTTTTATCAAGGACTACAATATCTGCCAGCTTCCCCGGTTCGAGCGACCCTTTTGTGTCTTCTGCAAATTCAGCATAAGCTCCACTTAGAGTATATCCCTTGACCGCATCCTCCACAGAAATCTTCTCTTCCGGAATCCAACCATCCGGATGTTTTCCTTCCCGGGTTCTCCTGGTCACAGCAGCATAAATACCTTTAATAGGGTCGATCGGGGCTACTGTCCAATCAGAACCGCATACAAGTGCAGCTCCCTTTTCCAGCAGCGATTTGAAAGCATATGTAGTCCTGGCTCTCTCGGCCCCGATTTTCTCTTCTGCCCACCCACCATCCTCAAACATCTGATAAGGTTGGACAGACGCTATAACATTCATTTTGGCTATCCGCTCAATATCCTCAGGTATTAAGTGCTGGGCATGTTCGATACGCCAGCGGCGGTCTCTTTCCTCGTTTTCTTCTGCAACTCTTTCAAAAATATCCAGGATAATATGATTTGCCCTGTCACCGATAGCATGAATCGCCACTTGAAGACCGGCTTTATCCGCCTCTTTCAGCCTCTTCTCCATTATCCCCTCTGGAAACATATCCGAAACTAGAAGACCGCTTTTTTCGGGAGCATCCTCATAAGGATGAAAAAACAAAGCAGTAAATGACCCCAGAGAGCCGTCAACGAATCCCTTCAGCCCGCCGATCTTTAAAAAATCATTTCCAAAAGGAGTCCTTAGCTTTATCCGCTTAAATAGGCCCACTTCAGATACAGGGATATACACACAGAGACGGGTGGTCAATTTATTCTGCTTGATCATCTCCTGGTATACTTCAAGCTCGGCTGAAAATTGCATATCATGTACAGAAGTCACCCCCAGGCTGTTGGCATGTCTTACGGCTGCAGCAACCGCTTCTTTCTTATCATAAAGAGAAGCCTCCGGGATATGTTGCTTGATCAGATCAATGGCACTGTCTTTTAAAATACCGGTCGGCGCACCGGTGACCGGATCTTTTTCAATAATTCCGCCTTCTGGAGATTGCGTATTCTTTGTAATGCCGGCAATTTTTAAGGCCAGGCTGTTAACAAAAACAGCATGTTTATCCATACGGTCAACACAAATAGGATTATCCGGCGTTACTTTATCCACCCACTCTATGTTCGGCAGCTGAGGGTGGTCAAACTGCAGGTGATTCCAATCACCATTAAGCACCCACTGTCCTTTATCCATTTCCCGGACTTTCATCTCAATGCAAGCAATGAATTCCTTTTTACTCCTAACATTACGCATTTGAATACCGGAAAGCGCAAATCCACCATCAATAAAATGGGTATGGCTGTCGATAAATCCCGGAAGCACTAAGTCTCCCTTTAATTCGATCACTTTAGTATTACTAGAGATCGCCGGTTTAATATCAGCCTCAGATCCGACCCGGAGAATTCTATTCTTTTTAAGGGCAACAGCTTCTGCCCAGGGTTGTCTGGGATTGACTGTATACACAACCCCATTTAGCAATACAATATCTGCTCTTTCTTCTTTCATGCGTTAAAATCTCACTCCGAATCCTACTCCCGCCTTAAATCCCCCCAACTTAATAGATATACCTTCAATCGAATCAGAAGCTGCCAAATAACCTCCGCTTATTTCGAGGAACACGTTATTTAAAACATCAATATTCAATCCTCCATCTATTCTATATCCAATAGTAGAACCTGACACTTCAAACCCCATTGCCGCTTCCCTGTAATTTACATAAAAGGTTCCAGTCTCTACCTTATACCCCACTCCATCTGATATTCTCCCCTCATAACCGAAACCGCCGGAAATATAATTCTGATTGGATTCAGCCTCCTCTGCCAGCAGGGTAGTCGTCCCTTTTGCTAATAAAAAGCCATATCCGGCCCAGATATAAAACCCCTCGAATACTTTAACTCCCGCTTTGATCTCCGGATAAAACAATCCTTTTCCATAAATATCTTTAAAATCTTTATCTGCGGGAATAATATAATTACCTGTCCCAGTAATAAAAACACTATCTCCCAAAGTTATTCCAGCTAACAAAAATACAGCGATCACTATCCCATAAAATGACCTTCTCATCCTCACCTCCGTATCAATATTCTTGAGTATTATACTGTTTCCTCATTCGAAGAGGTTAATATTTGCCCATTTGTTCCCAGGGCAACTGCTCTATACACATAAGTCTTTGTCCTTTCCAGGTATCTATCATAATAAACAAACATCCCTCCCGGAGCCTCAGAGCCTTCAATCTCTTTGATAATATTATATGTACTACCAGCTTCCTTCCTATAAATGATGTATTTTGAAACTGTTGCCGAACCAATATCTCCAGCCGACAGCTCAATTTTCCCATACTGCCTTCGAACCAGCCAGGCTATTTCTTCACATCTTGAAGCTTGCATAGATAAATTTATATTCCGCACTGTTACAGAAATTGCATAGGAATCTTGCTGTCCATTAGTATCTGTAGCAGTAGCTGTAATTGTATGTGATCCACCCGGACAAACAGTAGTATCCCAGACATACTTAAAAGGAGCTGCAGTATCCCTATGATGCAAAATACCATTAACAAAAAATTCGACTTTTCTAATCCCAAAGTCATCAGTTGCTATTGCCTGTACAGTCACTGAATCTTTCACTTCTGAATTATTAGCCGGATAAGTTATCATGACAGAAGGAGGCTCGTCTGTAGAAATTATTTCAAACGAATTATCGCTTATATCAACAAGAGTTCCACTTTTTTCGCTTAATCTAACCAGGCAATCAGCAGATACACCATCCGGGATCACCCAGTGATAAATGCCATCATTTTTTGTTGAAGAAACAATTGTTTTCCAGTTTTCTTCATCATCAGTTGAATATGCGATCTTTACTCTCCCTACCTCCCCTTGTGTCATCCAGGTAATATTATGTCTGGAACCGACCAGCCAGTTTTCGCCACCATTGGGTGATATAACCTGCAGAGTCCGTTGTTCTGAGTTTCCTTCCCATCCGGCGATCCTGGCCATAAGCCACCAGAAAGCTCCCCCCTTAAGAACGCAGTTTAAGCGTTGAGAATGAGCACAACTTCCGCACTGATAAACCCAATCCGCTAAGGCACTGATGGGATTAGCAGCTAACCACTCTTCAGCCCAGTTTCCTCCATTATATAGGCAACTATCATCAGCTCCTTTGTTTAAATAATAATTGCCGTCAGGGTCATAACTTTCAATATCTGCAAAATCAAAAAGGAACTTATTATTTTCTTCACAATAATCCCTAATCTGGTTATTTCTTTTATTTAGATTCCCATCAACGCCACTTCCATCTAGATGCCCAGTCATATAAACAAAAGTAACATCCGGATACTGGTATTCAAGTGCAGACATTGCATCCAGATATGTTTTTATTCCTGCTTGGGTGTTATCACTGACTCCCCCACACCATGACCAAATCACTACATTCCTGTCATTATTAGCCAGGTTCAGCATACAAACAGTAGCATCTCTCCATTCGAGATTACCATTATGCCCCAGATCATTTGCTCCTCCTTCATTACCCCAGTAATCATTTAGAAACTTGCTAGTTTCCAGCCCCCAGCTCGAATAGGAATAATAATATATGGAACCCTGGTCACCTCTGTATGCATCTATTCCGGTAACCAGCTGACTGCCGTGAGAAGTGTGGCCGTATCCGATTCGCAGGCTGCCTTTAGCTTCCAAAATCCAGGTATCTGGTATTTTTGAGATATCAGCACAATTATGGTCGATTATTACAGCTTCTTGAGCCTGTAGATTTAAAGAAAGGGAAAAAATAAAAACTAATAAAATATATATATGCTTGAGCATTCAATATCCTTCCATAGTAGATATGAATGATACTTAGAAAATGGGAATTAGTAAATAGGGAGATGAAATGATGAATAACTTATAAAAACCGTTAACCGTGAATCGTGAAATGGAAAATGGGGAAAGGAGGGGTCCTGGAACTATGATTCCAGTTTAATATTGTTGATGCAAAGGGTTCGAGGATTCTTGAGTTTAAATGGTTATTTTTGTCAAGTCTTCCGGGATTATGAGTTCTCCTGTATAATTCTGTCTGACTTCGTTTTTGATCTCATCCATAGAATAATCCAATTCCCCGAAAAAATGAATGGGGATAAGACGCTTAACTCCCGCTTGTTGGGCCATACGTCCCAGAGATAAAGCATCCGTATGCGTGGTGGGAAGATATGGATATATCTTACTGAAACGTGAAGGAGTACTGCAGTCATGGATAAGGGTGTCGATTCCAGCTGCTCGTTTGAACAGTTGCGGAGAAACCGGAGTATCTCCTGAATACAATAGTTTTTTCTTTTCCTGCTCAAAATCAAAACAAAATGCCAGAGAAGATTCTTTATGAGGGACTTTAAAAACATTGCACTTTAAGTCAGGAAACAAATAGAACTTATCTTGGGTTTCTAATTTAATAAAATCAATCCGGCACAATATTTTTTCCTCCCGGAGTTGAAAAATATCCAACAGCTTACAACAAAACTTAATCGCTTCTTCTGACCCATAGAGCTTAATACTGAGTTTATCCAGCATAAGGCTGTGTACAAAAGCCGGGAGCCCATAAATATGGTCTGGATGGGTATGAGTGATCAGGATAGAGCGGACTTTCCGTGGGTCAAGCTCAAGCATTTTTATCTTGCGTATTACACTTCCCGGACAGTCGATCAGGATGAGGCCCTCTTTCCGGCGGATAAGCAAAGAAGTATTATCCCTCTCAATAGTAGCGGCAGAACCTCCTGTACCCAAAAAATATATTATATTCATAAGAAATGTCGATGTTTATATTACATTTTTATAAATAAATATTCTAGGTTATTTATACGTAAATCTTATTTACTGTTTCGTTTACAATATAGTCTCTATTTTTAATCGACATTTCTTGCCTTTCAGGCAAGCCGATCTCACCGCATCTACTTTGTTGCAGCGGGTTCGCGGTGAAGGATGAAATTCAGGTGTGGCTTATGCTCGCTTCAGCCACAACAGAATTTCATCTCGGCTCGCCTGAAAGGTAAAAAAGAAAAAGCTTCTTAGTCTTATCCGCGAAGATCCGTGTCTAATGCTTTATCGCTTTAATCCGTATCCTCCGCGTCCCTCCGTGTAAAATAAGGCTTCAAGGTTTTGCTTTTCCTGGTGTTTCTGTCTTTCCTGGTTTTACTGCCTTTCCTGGTTTTACTGCCTTTCCTGGTGTTTCTGCCTTTCCTGGTTTTACCGTATTTACTGATTTTACCTGCCTGCTTGCAAAAAATCACAAATTCAGATAAAAAATAGCCATGCTTAAAAGCAAATTAAATATATCAGCACCAGGAAGATTATGCCTGCTGGGAGAACATCAGGACTATTTCGGACTGTCCATTATCGCTGCAGCCATCGATTTAAGGATTGTTATAAATGGAACAAGACGCAGGGATCGGTTGTTCAAACTTGACCTTCCTGATATCAAAAAAAAGGACGAATTTTCACTGGACTTAGAACTCAGCTACATAAATGAGCGAGATTATTTAAAAAGCGCAGTAAATATTCTAAGCCGGGAAGGCTTGGAATTTCCCTCAGGATGGGACTGTAAAATCAAGGGAAGCATTCCCATTAACTCAGGCACAGCCAGTTCGTCGGCTCTGGTAGTAGCCTGGATAAAATTCCTTTTGGAAACTGTCGGAGATAAAAGAGCCTCCGACCCCAAGGCAGTTGCAGAGCTTGCTTTCCAGGCAGAAGTGGCGGAATTTAAGGAGCCGGGAGGAAAAATGGACCATTATGCTTCCTCTCTGGGCGGTATTGTCTCTATCCACTTCGGAGATGATTTTAAAGTAAAAAAACTTAAGAATAGATTAAAAGAGTTTGTTCTGGCTGATTCTTTAATTAGAAAAGATACAACCGGAACTTTAGGGTTCATTAAAAGCAATGTTCTTAAAGGGCTCTCCCGAATTCA
>JAUWNW010000183.1 GCA_030612445.1 Candidatus Aminicenantota bacterium | reverse complement strand
AAAAAATTCCACATCAGCATTCCTCAAAGCTTCTAAAAGTACAAAAGTCCCATATACATCGGTCAACACAAATTCCCCTGCATCTACAATTGACCTGTCAACATGGGTTTCCGACGCAATATGGCCTACTCCCTGAACCTCCTTGAATACATCCTCAACCATTTCTTTATCCCGGATATCTCCTTGAATAAACTCATATCTGGGGTCATCCTCGATATCTTTTAAATTATCGGGATTCCCGGCATAAGTCAGCTTATCCAGGTTTATAATCTTACAGCTTTGATAATTTTGCAGCATAAAATGAATAAAATTGCTGCCTATAAATCCGGCCCCACCTGTTACCAGGATAGTCTTTCCCTCAAGCGAACGTTCAGCCATCCTTCCGCCTCCAATCATAAGGGATATCGTTTTTATGCGGGTCTACCCGAGATTCATCGGGCTGTTTATAAACATATACTTCTGTGGGGATATTAACAATAATCGCTTCTTCCTGACTGACACACATCCAGCCATGATATACACCTGCCGGTATCTGGACCAGCAAAGGATTGTGAATCCCAAGATAAAACTCATCTACTTTTCCTTTAGTAGCAGAATCATCCCGCGAGTCATATAAGGCCAGCTTTATCATGCCCTGCACACAAGCTACATTATCTGTCTGTATTTTATGAAAATGCCAGGCTTTTACCACCCCGGGATAAGTTGTCGTCATATAAACCTGCCCGAATTTCTGAAACAGGCCATCATCCTGACGCAGAATCTCCATAAGCCTGCCCCGTTCATCCGGGACAACTTTCAATTTTTTAACCTTAACTCCATCTATCATGTTACCCTCCAAACCTGAACTATTCATAAAAAATGTCGATATAGCAGAAATTCAGGTGTGGCTTGTGCTCGCTTCAGATTTTTAACGCCATTCCTCTTCGTTTTTCTCGGCGCCTGCGTAACTCCCCCCGTCCGTGGGTCAAACATACTCAGCGTCCGACTACGCCGGATTCCCTCGAAAATCCTCATCAGAAGGCTAAATCTTCAATGTCGCTTCAGCCACATCAGAATTTCATAAGATACAAATCTTTTACCATAACATTTCATATTTTACAATCCGCATTTCATTGTTTTTTCCATTTAAAATTTTCTATTTTCCCCCTTTCCTCATAATCCATACTCCTTAATCCCTAATCCCGCTTTTTCGTATCTGCGGCAACCTCGACTCGTGAATAATCCAGGCTAATAAATCAACTACTTAATTATTATATCACTCTGATCGCCTACCATAAACTTATATACAGATGGCCTGGGCGGACATTTTGAAATTTTAACATCCCGCCCGATCAAACTCTCATCTATGCGGCTGCCGATATTATCGATCTTACTGCCTTCAAGAATAATACTGTTCTCGATTTCAGTCTTGTTTATGCGGCAGTTATCCTGAATCGCAGTAAAAGGACCTATATAAGAATCAATAATCTCAGTACGGGCTCCAATAATCGCAGGGCCCCGAATAATACTATTTCTAACTTTCGTATCCCTCCCAATTACAACCTGGCCATTTGTCTTGGACCTCTCATCCACTTCACCTTCGATCTTTTCTTTGACAGTTTCCAAAATAAGACGGTTTGCATCAAGGATATCCTCAAGCTTGCCTGTGTCTTTCCACCAGCCGGTTACAAGATGGGGATGCACTTCATAACCCTTTTCAACCAGGTACTGGATAGCATCAGTTATTTCAAGCTCGTTCCGCCAGGAAGGTTTAATCGCATTTACAGCCTCAAATATATGAGAGTCGAACATATATACACCCACCAAAGCCAGGTTACTTTTGGGATCTTTCGGTTTTTCTACCAGATTTACTACTTTGCCACCCTCAAGCTCTGCCACTCCGAACATCTGAGGATCAGGCACCTCGGTTAAAAGGATCAACGAATTCGGTTTGTTTTCCCTAAATTCCTCAACCAAGGATTTAATTCCACTTTTAAGAATATTGTCCCCCAGATACATGACAAATGAGTCGCCTTTTAAAAAATCAGCCGAGATCTTTACCGCATGAGCCAATCCCAGGGGCTTATCCTGTTCGACATAAGATATCTTAATACCCCACCGTGAGCCGTCACCTGCGGCCTCTTTGATCTCCTCCTTGGTATCGCCGACAACAATCCCTATATCCTCGATCCCTGCCTCTTTAAGCGCTTCGATCCCATAAAAAAGCACAGGCTTATTCGCCACCGGCACTAATTGTTTAGCCTGAGTAAATGTAAGCGGCCGCAGCCGTGTCCCCTTCCCTCCACTTAATATTAATCCTTTCATTATTTTGCCCTACCTCTTCTTACCTGACCTATTCATAAAAAAATGGCGATGTTATTATTATTGTTTTCTTTTCAATGATATGCAAGATTTTTTCAAGAATGATTATTGAAACTTTTTTTTCTTGTTTTTACTTTTAATTTTAATCGCCATTTTTTTACTCTCCGAGCGAGCCGATCTCACCGCATCTGCTTCGTTACAGGGCATTCGCGGTGAAGGACCACAGCTTCATACCCTGTGCCTTGCATCTGCAGCAACCTCGACTCGTGAATAATCCAGGCTTAATGTTAATTATTTTTTGTATGTTATCCTAAATACTAACCTGAACTATTCAGGAAAAATGTCGATATAGCAGAAATTCAGGTGTGGCTTGTGCTCGCTTCAGCCACATCAGAATTTCATAAGACACAAATCTTTTACCATAACATTTCATATTTTAAAATCCGCATTTCATTGTTTTTTCCAATTTTCCATTTACCATTTTCTGTTTTTCCTGATGTTCCTGTTTTTCCTATTCTTTCTGATATTTCTGTATCTGCGGCAACCTCGCCTCGTGCATAATCCAGGTTAACAAACTCTAACGCCCATCTTGTCTCTACACTCGTTTAAAAGCCCATTCCCCCCAGAAAATCCGTAGTCTTTCCTATATTCCCCAGCCCAAATGTGATCCTGAACTGCATTTCCGGCTTCTCGCGGAAAAAAAACATCCTAAAATCTGCCTTAAAATCAATACACTGATAATGATACTCAAGTGCAAAAGCGGAATAAAGCATCTTTTTTTCCGAAAAATTATAATCTATCTCTGCCTTGGCTTCTAAATCTATCCAGGGAATCTTGACTCCTCCGAACACTCCCAGCTGATGACGATTTGCTAAGATGTATGTTGGTCTATATGGGTCACTGCTTCTATACCAATTAACCCTGAGGAACAAATTATCATCAGGTGTGCCTAAGTTAGCCCCCACACGCAGGCTTGAAAAACTCTTAAAATAAGGATTAAACCCGGTCGAAAAATCAATGCTATGTTTTGCTGAAGGATAAAACCTTAAATACCCGGTTATATCAGAAAAAGAGGGAATTTCTCCCTCAACCCGGTATCTCTGTAAGGGACTTTCCTCAGCTTCTAAATAATAGGTCTGGTTAAGTCCCAAAGCAAAGACCTCCCTTGCCATATCATCTTGTTTTACTAAAATTCGATTAGTCAATCCATATCTTAAATAATGATACCTGAAAAAATAGCCTGAGCGTGTTATAACCCTGTCAGAGACAGCTACCGGACTATCATACCGGTAACTTATTGAAGGTTCGATAATATGTTTTACAACAGGCTCGTTTTCCTTATTAAAAAATATCTTATTAAAAACCGGCCCAATAAATTCTGAATTAAAAGCAAAGTTTTTTTGTAGCAAGGGTTCAGCAACTACAGTATGGCTTCCGGGAGCATAACTTTGGAAATAGTAGACAAAATTTGAGGAGAAAGAAGGATTCATTGTCATCCAAGGAATTGCCGTAAAAGGAATTGTGATAACCGGGCTAAGCGATAAATTGTCTCCCTTGGTTTGATTTCCTTTTTTAAAAGCATTTTGATAGCCATATTCCCAATGTCTAAAAGACGAAGAAAAAGAAAAATGCACAGGCCCAACAATTTTGATTTTAGACGAACTAAATCCGATTTCAGGAAAACTTTTGCTGATTAGAGTACTGTCTAATAATCTGTAGTAGGTTTCAAATCTCCCCAGTCTCGCACTTAAGTTAAAATAGGACCAAGCCCTGGAAATATAAGCCTGGGAGCTGCGGTTTGCAGTAAGGGCCCGCTGAAAATTATTATCAAACTCTCTTAAAAAATCAAAAGAACTTTGATAATCAAAATCAGCCACAAGATTAAAGTCTAAAGGCAGAGGCTGGTTATGTTTGAAACGAAAAATAAAAGCACTGTTAATAAACTCTTCCTCCTCATCTGTTTCTACTGCGCCTTCTTCCTCAGGAAGAGGTTTAAAATTAAAGTACTACAGATTTAATTTCCCCCCCGTTCCTCTAGGAAACAGATACCTGTACTCAAGCCCCCCTCCAAAGCCCCGAAATGAATA
>JAUWNW010000036.1 GCA_030612445.1 Candidatus Aminicenantota bacterium | reverse complement strand
AAGAGCTTATGCACATTAAACAGCGGGACCAGAACCAATATTGTCACTAAAAGGGCAACAAAATACTGCCCCATACCAGCTACAACTCCAAAACACAGCTGAGAGCCCCCTGAATTCCATATTTTTTTAATTCCCGGAATTTGCACTCCTAAAAACAAACAGGCAAATACTATATTGATCAGGATTCCCGGGAGAGGCTGCCAGTTATTCATAATCCACTCAGGAATAAGGTTTGCCCCATAGGGTCCTAAACTTAGGGCGATGAAACCTGCGATTATAGAAGAAGGGAGAAACAGTCTTTGCAGAAGTTTTATATTGGCCCGCAGGGCTTTGCCTATAAGCAGAAATATTGAAAGGACGCAGATGCTGTAGAGAAATTCCATATATATGCCTCCAAATCAACTTGCGTCTCACACTATATCATAATCATGTCAACAGATAAATAACCTGAATTATTCATAAAAAATGTCGATTTGTATGATACTTAGAAAATGGCGAATATAGAAATGAGGATAAGCTGGATCTGATTTATGTCTGGAACTTGGTTTAGATTTTTAACGGATTTAAGCTGAGTCCGGTTAGGAAGACTGCTGGCGCTGGCGGACGACTTCATATATAAAAATCGCTGCAGCGGCGGAGACGTTAAGGGAAGAGATGTTCCCCGGGAGAGGAAGAGAGAGGATCTCATCGCATTTCTTTTTAACCAGAGGGCGCAGGCCTTTTCCCTCAGAACCAAGGACTAGGCCGACAGGTCCGGTATAATCAAATTCATACCAGGGTTTTGGGCTGCTGCTTTCAGCTCCTACCATCCAGACCCCCTTTTTTCGCAGCTCATCCATAGTGCGGGCAAGGTTTGTAACTTGAGTTACTTTGAGATACTCCAGGGCTCCGGCAGAAATAGAATAGACTGTATCAGTTAAGCCGACCGCCCTCCTTTCCGGGAGGATGATTCCGTCGACACCCGCTCCCTCAGCTGTACGGATAATGGCTCCCAGATTTTGAGGATCCTGGATGTTATCCAGCAGGACTAGAAATGGAACTTTTGCCGCCTCCAAAATAGTATCTATAGAAGAAAATCCCTTTTCTGCAATAAAAGCCACTAACCCCTGGTGCTTCCGGTCAGTTCTGTCCAGATGTTTTCTGGAAGCAAAAAACAGGGATATATGGTTCTGCCTGGCTAATGCCAGGATTTCTTTTACTTTTCGGTTGTCCGTATCCTGTTGAACTATAATCTTGCTGACTCGCTTGGGAGAAGCTCTGAGAACTTCCATAACCGGATTTATCCTACAAATTTTTTGCATTTGCCTGGTCAATATTTTACACTGATTCCCATAGTGATTCAATAGACCCCTTTGTTTTCGATGTAAGCTATATTTGTAATCGACTTTTTTTACCTTTCAGGCGAGAAATCAATGTTTCAAGGTAACGGGATTTCATCTGCTTGCTGGCCATTGCCTGTTTGATCGGGGGGATGTCCTGTTAAATTATTATAAGTGCTTAAAAAGATATTATCTATCCCTTGTGACCCGCAAGTTTTGAGAAGGAATGTTTACTGCTTTGAGGATGCCGGTTTCATCTGTAACAAGTTCAACCTGAGTCGGACCCAGCTTCATAATAAGAGTACATGCTGTTTCTTCATCCTGTTCCAGGGTAAAAGGAGACTCCATCTGGGGGATTACATATGCGGAAAGCTCAAGAGGAGCTTTTACTGAGCAGCCGAATTTCTTGGTTATTACCATGTAGGGAGAAAAAACAGGATTGGGTAAAAGAAAAGCATCTCTTTTAATTTTTACTACATTTTGTTGTTCCTGCCCGGCTACCCGGATTACATTCTCAACCCGGCCTCCAGCCAGATTGCTGGAAATTTCCTGACTGACTCCGCTTATAGAGCCTTTAAATTCAAACCGGGTGGCAATGAAACTTTTATTCATCCAGATATAAAGCCTCTTGATCTCCATCCTGACAGGTTTGCTCATACGCCCTTTTACAGAAAGGATGTACCCAGCTTCATTCGCCTGCCAGGAATATTCTTCGTATCCGACTTTCTGGTCCATAAAAAATATGGAATAAGTCCCTTCTTCTGTACTTCCTTCTGGCTGAGCATAAAGCAGGAGGCAAAATGCAAAAAAGATACAAACTATACTTGTAAAAAGAACTAGTTTCCTAAACATACACTCTTCTGGGAAAAGCTATTCTACTATAACAGCCGTACCATAAGCCAGGATCTCAGAGGCGCTCTGCATGATCATAGAAGTTGCAAACCTTACATTTAATATAGCGTTAGCTCCCAGGCTTTCGGCCTCTTCAACCATGCGGTCGAGGGCCTGCTCCCGTGATTCGGCCATCATCTTGGTATAATCTTTTATCTCACCCCCGACTATATTTTTTAAAGCAGCAGAGATATCCCGTCCGATATGCCGGGCGCGAATGGTATTTCCCAGGACAATACCTAAAGTTTTTTTTATTGTTTTACCTGCAATCTGATCCGAAGTTACAAAGATCATTTTTCAATCTCCTTATATCTTTCTCTTTTTCGGGTAAACAACTGTTCCCTGGCCAATGATACCAGCAGAACGATGATGCCGGCCATAAAGGCCAGAATCCCGATCTTTAAAAACAGAGGAGTGTCAGCATCCTGTATGATGCCTTCCACTATTTTATAACCACCGAAAAACAAAAGAATCATAGCACCGATGGAGAGAAAAATCCAACCAATACTTCTTTCCAAGCGGTTATATACCGATGACCAATAAACTTTCCACACTTCTTTTGAAGGTTGCTTAAGTTCCATTTTACCCATTACCTCCTCAAATTTTCCCATCTCTTCAAATTCTTTCCGGCATTCCGAACACTGCCGAATGTGGTCATTGACCAATTTTTTTTGCTCTTCATCAAGTTCACCATCAAAATAAGAAGAAATGAGCTCTTTTATTTTATTATGGTCCATAAGAAACTCCTGATCTGATCATAAATACCTGCCAATGATATCTTTAAGTTTTTTCTTAGCATAATAGAGCGAAGACATGACTGTTCCCACGGGTTTTCCAGTGATCTCTGAGATTTCCTGATATGAGCATTGACGGAAATAGCGAAGAATGACGACTTCTCTCTGTTTAAAGGGCAGCTCTTCAATGCTCTGCCAGAGTACTTTTTTCAGCTCGCGGTCTTCAGTGTCGTCTTTAAGCACTTGGTTTTCCTCAAGAGGGACTTCCTTCAGGCGCTGGCTGCGCTTCAGATGATCAAGGCAAAGGTTTTTCATCAGCCGGTAGAACCAGGGGAAAAAAGGCCTGCTCGGATCATATTTTTTTATCTTGCGGAAAGCCCGGATAAATGATTCCTGGGAAATATCCAAAGCATCCTGGTGGTTATGAACAATACCCAGGGCAATATAATAGGCTGACTTCATATAGAGTTGGACGATTGCCTGGTATGCTTCTTTATCTCCCACAATAACAGCTTTTAGGATCTCGCCTTCTGTAAGTGTTTTCTCCGCCATCTTAGTCAGTCGTATTAAGGGAAAAACAGTTCTTGCAGCCAGACTTCTTTCTTCAGCCATTTTTTTCTCTTTATGCATAAATACGAAGCCTGGCTTATATTTATTCAATCCAGAGAAAAAAATATTCGATTTTCCCCTTTATCTATAGCATAGACATGAAGACGGGTCAATCTGATAAAACCTTCTGGAGTTCCCCATTTTTTTTCAAGCGGCCAGGAGTTATAAGGCATGGATACTGGTCTTTTATTATATTATTATTTACTTTATAATATTCGAATTGAATGGTTAAAAAGAAAAAGTTCATTTCAGCAATACTCACAACACCTTTAGTTATCCTTGCCGGGCTTGTTGTTTTTATCCTCTGGCCCCCGATTATGCTTTTCGCCCGACTCCTGGACAGCTCGGAAAAAGCCCCGAATACAATATCGAGGTGGGGACTTTCTTTTTTATCTTTTGTTTCAGGAGTGCGTTTGACAGTTGAGGGACGGGAAAATCTTGATAAAAAACAACAATATATTATCCTTGCCAACCATAAAAGTGCTATTGATATTTTGGTATTAGCCAGAATACTTCCCCTTCATTTTAAATTTTTTGCCTCCAGTCGCTTCTTTTACATTCCGTTTTTCGGGTGGGGAATGGCTCTGGCCGGATATATCCCAGTCAACCGGACCAGCAGGGTTAAATCCTACAAAGCTGTCCAAAAAGGAATAAACATGCTCAGCCGGAGTCAGGCAAGTTTATTGATCTTCCCGGAAGGTACTCGTATAGAAGAAGACAATATCAAGCGGTTTAAACAGGGATTTCTTCATATCGCCACCAAAAGCCAGCAGCCTTTCCTTCCGGTAGTCTTGGAGGGAACTATGGAGATCAAAAAGAGGAAAGAGTGCTTGTTTTATCCCGGCCGGGTCAGGGTTTCGATCCTTCCTTCTGTGCCTTATCCAAACTTGACAAAAGACAAGTGGCCTCAGCTGCGGCAAAAATTGGAGAAACAGTTCCAGGAAGAATACGCCCGCTTGCTTACTTTACGATCAGATTAATATGCAAAGGTAATATTTTTACGGGTAATGATTTTTTGTCAGTATAAAATAATTCTCCTTCAGTGTGGAAAGCAATGGGGACTTCACTTTCAACAGTAACACTTTTTGCCTGTGTATAGTGAACAAGAGGATATTTCAGATGACTGGCTTTTTTTACCATTTGAAGAATCTTAAGCCGTTTCCAAGGAGAGCAGTCCTCGACAAACATCACATCCAGTTTACCGTCCGTCATATCAGCTTTAGGGCAGGTCATATAGCCGCCGCCTGAGGTCTTGTTGTTCCCAAGGTTGAGCATCAGTGATTTTCCCTCAAATATTTCGCCTGTATCTGACTCAATCTTTATGTGAAAGCCTTTATGTCTGAAGATGGCAATGATTATGGCATAAAAATAGAGCAGGGGCCCTTTTAGGATTTTGTTCTTAAGGTGGATCTCACTCATAGTGATGTCAAATCCGAATCCCACCAGGTTGACAGCATAGCGTTCCCCTATTTTAATTACATCCCTTTTTTCTGTACGCCCGGCTTTGAGGATTTCAATAGCTTGGGGGATAGAACGGGGGATTTTATTTCCGGTTGCATAATCATTGCCTGTGCCAGTGGGGATGATCCCGAATTTGAGCTCGGGTTTAGTAGACAAGATTGCGTCGGCGATATTACTTATCGTGCTGTCTCCGCCTGAGGCAACAATAGTATCAAATCCATCCTCTATTGCTTTTTTTGCGATATGGTATTCATCCATGGGGTTTTCTGTAATGGTATAGATGAAATCGATCCCGGATTCTTCCAGGTGTTTGATTTCTTTTGAAATAAGCCTCCGGTGCCGGTCCCGATTTGAATGGGGATTACAGATAACTACCGTCCGGCCCAAGTTGTCAGTTTTTTTTTCCGGTTTTTTTGCAGGCTGCCATATAAAAGGAATCGTGCCCTCCTAAAAAAAATATTAGTTATTATTATCACAACTTCTGAGGGAATGCAACAGCCCGGTTAGGGGAACTCCCCCCCACTTTTTCTGCGCTTTTTAGCCTTAAGCAAGAATCAGGTCAGTTTGCCTGGATTATTCTAATCCTTGACATCCCTCGCATAAAACATTACAGTATACGCATACTGTTACTTTAACATGGATGTATTCGGAGAGGAACACTATGAAGAAAAAAATGTTTTCCCAAGATGAACTCCTGACCAAAGTAGGCATTGATGAAAAGATATTGGGGAAATGGCAGAAGGTCAAGCTTATCAAACCGGATGGAGTAACCAGTGACAATATGCCTTTTTATTCAAGAAGAAACATTGAGAGAGTCTTGCACGTTAAAAGGTTGTTGGACTTAGGCTATCAGCTTGAGGACATCCAGAAAATTATAAAAAAAGTTGGGCTCCCCGGAGCTGGAAGCAAGGACGGCAAATCTGCCAAAACCAGCGAATTTTTGACAGTCGGAGGACTGGCAGAACGAGTGGGAGTAAGCTCCAGAGCAATTAAACATTGGGAGGAAAAGGGGATCATCGAACCTGATATGCGCAGTGAGGGAGGGTTTCGGCTGTATCCCAAGTTATATATCAACTTGTGTAAATTGATCAAAGACCTTCAGCTTTTCGGATATTCCTTGGAAGAAATAAAAGATATGTCCTCTCTGTTCAGGGATTTCCTGGCTATGGGAAATGACTTAAATTCCAGTGATGTGGAAAAAAATTCCCTCAGACTGGATAAAATGCAGCAGAAGATCCGTGTGCTTGAGGAAAAGATCGATCATTTCAAAGCCGGCATCGAACGCTGGGAAGACCTTTTAAGGAAAAAGAAAAAAGAAATATCGGTCCTAAAAAGCCAGAATAAAAAACGTTTAAAAACGAAAGGGAAAAAGAAAAATGCCTAAAATCATATTCATAGAGCCAAAAGCATCTAATCTACATATTTATTCACAATATAAGCTTCCCCGGCTGGGGTTATTCATTCTCGGTACTTTAATGAAAAACAGGGGATGGGAAGTCGAGATTTTCTACGAAGAATCACGGCAAATAGATTTCTCTATGACCTCAAATGCAGATCTGGTAGGGGTATCCACAATAACATCTACAGCCCCCCGGGCATATATGATCGCCGACAAGATCCGTAAGTCAGGAGTGCCGGTAATTATGGGAGGCGCCCATGTCACTTTTATGACAGAGGAAGCACTTGCACATGCAGATTTTGTGATTCGAGGAGAGGGAGAGATAGCCTTGATGGCATTTGTGGATGCCTGGGAGAAAGGCGATAATTACAAAAATGTGCCGAACCTTTCCTACAAAAAGGAGGGTAAATCTGTTCATAACCCCAAGGGGCCTGCTATAACCGAACTTGACCAACTCCCTTTTCCTGACTTCAAATTGTTGAACTTCAAGCACAATCAAATTGCAGGCCACACAACAATCCCGGTTCAGACTTCCCGGGGTTGCCCTTTTAACTGCTCTTTTTGCTCAGTAACTGGTATGTTTGGGAGAAAATACAGGTTCCGCTCAACCCAGAATATTATCGAAGAGCTGCGGATGTACAGCAACAGGAAAAACCACATCTTTTTTTATGATGATAATTTCGCTGCAAACCACAAGCGGTTAAAAACTCTATTGACAGCCATGATCCGGGAAAAATTTAAATTCACCTGGTCGACCCAGGTGCGAGCAGATATTTACAAGAATAGGGAGCTGGTCAAGCTTATGCACAAAGCAGGCTGCCGCGTCCTCTATATCGGATTAGAATCAGTAAATCCGCGCAGCCTAAAAGCTATAGAAAAAAAACAGACGGTTGCGGAAATAAAAGCAGCTGTAAAAGTAATTCAGAGAAGCGGAATCCATATACATGGAATGTTTATTTACGGGTTTGATGATGATGACTGGAGCACGGTAAAAAAGACTGTAAAATTTGCCACGCATGCAGGTCTTACATCCACTCAGTTTTTAATCCTCACTCCTCTTCCCGGGTCGAAATTCTATAAAAAAATAACCTCGGAAAAACGGTTGCTTTTTAAAGACTGGACTCTATATGATGCCCATCACGTGGTTTTTAAACCAGCAAAATTTACCCTTTCCGCCCTTCAGAAAGCACAGATGTTAAGCCATAAAAAATTTTATTCCTGGAAACAATCCCTGAAAAAGTTATTTCAATTTAAATTGTTTGACTTGAGTATTGCCCATTATGCCCGCAAGCTAAACCGTTTGTGGAAACAGAGGAACCGGACATTTCTAAAAGCCGTTGACCTGCTTACTAACAAAAAAAACGCTAAAATAAAAATCGACTTCAAACAGAACATCAACCTTGACTAAGCGCTCGGGGAAATTCAATCGCAACAGGAGAAGAGGGGAGGCATCATACATATCGACATTTTTTATGAATAGTTCAGGTGGAGAGTGAGGGTACAAACATAATCGACTTATTAAGCGAATGTATTATCTTGCTGGTAACACTGCCGTAAGCCCATCCTGCTATTCCAGAGTGCCCATGGCTTGACATAGCAATCAAGCTGCAGTCTTTTTCAGCGGCAAGTTTGATTATTTCTTCAGCGCTGTCTCCAACCCTTATCTCATATTTTACAGTTGATTTCAATCCTGATATGTTAGAGGTTATCCCATCTAAATAACTTTGAGTCTTTTCTTTTTCTTTGTCTATATCCTGGTCGTTAAAGCGGACATATTCCAGCCCCCCAATAGTATGGACATGTTTACCCATTTCCACTACATGAAAAAGAATAATCTCAACCTTTAATTTCTGGGCTAATGCTGCCATATAGGGCAATATCCGGGCACCCCTTTCCGAGCCATCCAGGGGTACCAAAATCCGGTTGAATAATCTTGTTTCATCTGATTCCTCCGGCTTCTCTTTGGCTTTGACAATTATTAAAGGAGTACATACTCTGTGGAGTACTTTGTGAACAGTGCTTCCCACTGACCATGGTTTTATTCCGGAACGGCCGTGAGACGAGATTATAATTATATCAACATTGCTTTCTTCAGCATATCTGATGATTTCCTCAGCCGGCTTGCCTCCTAAAATTACTGTCTTAAGGCTGGCTGCCGAAGTTTTCATAATATTTTTTAACTGTTCAGCCTCATTATGGATGTATATGCGGCATGCCTGCCCTTCTTCACTTTCTTCGGAGTCACAGACTCCAACTAAAATGGCTTCAGAACCAAAGGCATTTAACATCTCCACCACACAAGGGAAAACCTGTCTAGCAATCTTTGAGCCGTCAAGCGGGACAAGAATTTTTTTATACATTTTTCCACCCCTAAATAGGATAACAATTCAAAAACATTTTATGACCTTAAGTGTTTTTTATTAAGCATATCTAATAACAAGATACAGCCAGCACATGCCAACAACCATGATCATTGCAGGAAGAGCATACTTAAGGAATTTCCCCCAGCTAATCGGGTAGCCTTCACGTTCGGCGATGGCTGTACCGACCACATTAGCAGAGGCTCCAATAGGAGTGGCATTACCTCCTATGTCTGTGCCAAGAGCTAATGTCCAGGATAATGTTTGCAGATCCAGGCCTGCTGTCTGAGCAAGGTTAGAGATTACAGGAACCATTGTAGCAGCAAATGGGATATTATCTACAATAGCTGAAGAAAAAGCTGATACCCATAGAATTATAGGTATCACAATGAGAATGTTTCCTCCTGATACATTGCCTATAAACTTGGCAACAACTGTTAAAACTCCTGTCTCTTCCAGTCCCCCCACGCATACGAATAGTCCAATAAAGAAAAGCAGTGTGCGCCAATCCACTCTTTTAATTATGTGCAAAGCCATTTTGGAGGAGGCAAGTAGGGTAAGGGATGCCGCAATGACACCTATCATAGCCACAGATAAACCGGTCTGGGCATGGGTAACCAGCAGAATCACAATGATAATAAAGATTAATGAATTTACCATGAAAAGACCGGGGTTCTTTATGGCATCTCTAGGTGAAGGATAATGAGTAGGGTTTGTCTCCTCCTGGGAAGACTTAAGGCTCTTACGGAAGGCCATATAGAAAAAGCCCAGAGTCAAAAGCATCCCAATCCAGGCTATTGGGCCTGTGTTTTTGGCAAAATCGGAAAATGTATAACCGAGAGCGGTCCCGATTATAATATTGGGTGGATCTCCGCACATTGTAGCGCTTCACCCGCAGTTGGCGGCAAAGATTTCTGCGATAATTATTGGAACAGGATCAAATTTAAGTAAACGGGCCAGTTCAATTGTGACTAAGGTTAAGAATAGCAAAACAGTTATACTGTCGATAAACATGGACAGGAAGCCTGAGAGCAGCATAAATGTAACCAGTATGGGAACAACTTTGTAGTTAACTTTTTTGGCGACATACAGGCATAACCAGCGGAAAAAACCAACTTCGCCAAGCCCTTCGACCATAGTCATCATTCCGCCTATGAAGATAATTGTCTGCCAGTTGATACCATGGGATTCGATATGCTCCTGGCCCGGAACCCAGAAGTTGAAGTGGAATAACTGGTTAAGATTCAAGACATTAAAAACTGCTTCGGAACTCTGTAATGTTATGAAAAGAACGACGAATAAAGTGATGAAAGCTCCGATTAAAGCCGGAATATAGCGGTGAACCTTGCCGATTATAATTGCAATGAACATTAGGGTGAAGACTAGAATAGCGAGAATTTGACTTATTAACATTAATTACCTCTTATTGTAATTATATGGAAAAAGATAATTTAAAAAGGCAACATTATAGCAGATTTTAATTTGAAGTAACAGCAAGAAACATAATAAGTTATCATGCTCGGAGCGCCGCATATGGCCGAATGTTTCAGGAAATAGTCTGCTATTCCGAGATCCCTTTTAATTCCCGCAGCCCCTTTACGATCTGAGCGGCGGCCCTGATAAAGGAGGCATTTTTTGCCAGGGCGTATTCACTGGTCTTATATGCATAAGTCCAGCCGTGGGCATCGGTGTCGATAATGGGATAATCTTGGGGAACATCAGTGATCACCCAGTTTTTAGTATCCATATCACCAAGTTCGATCATTTTCCCCTCCCCAGATATGAAAACCAGCGGGTTTTAAAGGGCCCTTGAAGACAACAGGTTGGTGGGCCGGGTGCTGACGGTTACGCAGCGCATCGATCAATTCAACCGTTCCCGAGAGTTCTATCCTGTTCGCCCATATGACTGCCTTTTTTATTCCATCTGCTGCATAGCCGCCGTTTGATAAAATCGGTCTTAGTGTTTCCTGGGCGATGATCTGCCCTGAGGCCAGAGGAGCCCAGCAGGGTCATTCATATCGGGATAGGCTTGAAACAACCTGCTTACGCATATCTACATCTGTGATCGTCAAGGCATAGTTTAGCATCCTGATGGCTTTCTGCTTATCCCTCTTAGCAATATTATTGGCAACCGCAATAAAAACCTTAATGGCGCTGTTTTTAAGCTCAGTGCCTGGCTCCTTATAATTCCAGAGTATGGGCGCAACATCCCGACAGTATTTTGTTATGCGGCTTAAAGAATCCGGGCTTCCTATTGCAGCCATGCCTTTCAGGGCCCCCAGTTTAAAACGTTCTGAAGGAGCAGCATCCAAAATCAAATGAAATTTCGCAAGGGCCTTGTTGTAATGTCCCCTTCTAAATTCGCCCTCTGCTTCGTCCAGCAAGACCGCCGCCCTACCCAGGGTTAGAGGTTTCAGTTTCTCTAAATCTACAGCCCTATCCTCTCTTATTGCTTCTATAAAGTTAATTATAGGAGCGTTAGCCATATTTGGATTCTTTTCTTTTGAGGATAGTTCAATCGTAAGAAAATTTTCTACATTTATGTTCTTGAATTCCTTGATAACTACTTTATTTGCAGAACCTGCTTCTTTGAGTATATCGAAATCCTGCAACACAGGTTCTCCCTGAAGAATAATATCAAATACACGCTGGCCTAGACTATCGCTCGATGAAGCGCCAAACCCGAGGCATATTGTGTAAACACCGGGCTTCTCACCCCACATATCATCAATCAATTGGACCTTACAGTGCTTCAAACCAATGCAGCCGGAAGTAAATAGCCACGGTTTATCCGTCCCTTCAAAAGCTGTGTTTCTAAAATCACGGCAAAAATAACCCATATCAGTTAAGATTTCATCATGAAGGTCAAACTTAACACCATAATTAGGAAAATGATTTGACAAAGATTCAGTTTCCGGGTTAGGGTATGCAAACCAAACAGAACCATTATTATGCTTCATATCCCCTGGAGCACCAAGATTTATGGCAAAATGCTTGGCAGGAGTCATTGAGCCATGTGTTATAAATACACTCCACGGCTGGATTCTTTCTTCTTTGTGTTTTAAGACTAACGAGCATCTGAGCGGAAAAGAACAGGTGCAGCCTGAGCTTGCTTCAGGAAACAGCAAAAGACCGTTAGCTGGTATCATATTTATCCAGCAGCCGGGGCGAATAGCCCCGAAAAGGTTTAACCCCCTATCCCCTGTAAAGTCATAGAATGCCGTGCAAAAAGAGCGGTAGAAAAGAGAATGCGCAGAAGCAGAAGAAATGGCACATGTATGGCCGGGCCGCAAGTACTCCCATGGTACTTCCCTGCCTGTAATAGGATGCGAACGCATCTTTATCTCGCCCGTATAAAGATCACAAACCCGGGGCTCAATGAAAACCCGATTTCCTACTATCACGGGACGGACTCGGCAGTTTATGGGACGAGACCACAGAATATCACCATTTTTGGCTGATAAAGCAGTAAGCCTCTTCCATCGTAAAAGGCCATCGCTAAATCTCCAGGCATCGTGGTCTCCTACGTTTGCAAAAAACAATAAAACACCGTCCTGATAGGCTGATCCCAGACTGTCGCCCCCACAACCTGTAAAATCCACAGGCTTTTCCCAGAGCTCCTTTCCTGAAACAGCATCCAGACAGACAACGACTCTTACATCCGCATCCCTGTAGTCCTCCTTTTCACTGCTTTCTTCATAAATTCCCTTTCTTGTGAATTTTTTCTTCTCTTGAAACGCATTCCTCTTTTGTTCGGCCGAAATAGCACTTTCGGCAAAAAATATCTTCCCTTCTCCCAAGCTTACAGTTATATGAGCTATTTTTTTTCCCTGATATTTCCAATTAAGTTTTCCTGTTTCTGGGTTCATGGCGAAAACCAAATCGCTTGCCATCATATTTCCTGTTAAAGCCTCCTTCGAACTGTTATAATTTTCCCAGTCAGGGAAATTTGCCATAAAACGCCACAATGCTCCAGATCTTTTAAAATCAGCCCGCAGTCTATCATCCGGCACTGGGTATTTTGATACCAAACTTTGGTATTCTTCAATATATTCCACCGGAATATCATCTTTATTTCTCCATCTTCCCTTTTCGATGAGTAAATTCCACAGAGCAAAATAAGCATTATTCAAGGATTCAGCTCTTGACCCGTAGAGGATATTATTCAGGTAAGATATATATCCCCAGCGCCTTGAACTTCCGTCTGAAGGTGGAGGTATTTCGAACACTTTAATAATCTCCCCGGTAACAGGATCCAGGCAGTAACATTTATTATGGGCTGCCACATAGAGGACATTATCGGTAACTACAAGATTTCCTCCATCCACATCCGCACGGGCCCTTACAGCTCCCTCAATCTTTCTCTCCCAGAGCAAGGTCCCGTTAAAAACATCATAAGCCATAATTACTTCTTCTCCCTGGATAAATATGCGTCCATTGCTGGAAACAGGGCTGGCTGCCTTTGCATGACGCTCTACCATTCTCTCAGGGCCCGGCTCTCCAAACCACAGGACTCCAAGCGGCCCTCTGACCAGCTCGTCTCCGGAGCAGGCCGTATTCTGAGGATTGCCATAAAGTTCTGTCCAACTTCCGCTTCCTTCTAACTTTCCCCTCGTCACTTTTGCCCAGATACCGTCTTCTTCAGTCACTTCTGGCTCAGGGGCACTGGATTTTCTCAGCCATTCAAGGAGAGCCTCTAAGTCGAGCGGTTTCTTGCTTCCTGATAATTCAGCAGGCTGTCCAAAATAAGCCATACCTCCGAATGGTTTTAAAACACGGTACACTTCTTCAGGGGGACTATTTATCTCACCTGAAATCATCATTTCTTCTGACACAATTAAGTCGGCAAAATAATCCGGAAGCGTGGACAGGTCCCATTGTTCAACTACTACTCTTGAACCATATATTTCTGCAGCATCTAATTTATGTTTGGCTGCCATAACCTTCTTGAGGTTATTCTCGATACCGATGACTTTCAGTTCGCTGCGTTTGGCAAGCTCAAAAGCAAGCCTGCCTTCCCCGCAGCCGAGAACAAGACAGTATCCTTTGTTTATTCCTGTGTCTTTTATTATTTTTTCTGCTGCTGATTCATAAACTCCAGTCAGCTTGTCCTTTCTATAAGGGGAAGAACTAACAGCAGGACTGACCTTTTTTCCCGCGGCTGCTCTGCCTTTTCCAAAACAGTATATCCTGCCCTTGTCAGTGCTAACAAACAGCTTTCCATTTGCAGCAGCCAGTCCCAGGGCTTTGCCTTGTATCTCAGATTTCCAGAGTTCCCTGCCGGTCTGTGTATCCACAGCAAGCACAGTCCCCTCTCCCCCAGCAAAGATTTTACTCCCAGCCAGGATTAAACAAACCAGGTTATCGCTTAAATATTCCCATCTGTAGATAGAAGATTTTAAACTCTTCTCTTCTTCGCCTAAATCCATCAGCTTTTTCTCAATTTCTTCTACAGCTAAATCATACATTCCTATTCTTGCTTCCCCTGCAGCTTCCTGGATTTTTCTAATAATTTCTGAGCGCTTATCTTTCAGTTTCTGCCGCTCCTTCATGATAAGGTTCATTTTGCTATTTCTAACAACAAGATATTTTTCCCTGTCCAAAGCATAAATTCCTTTCTCAGTGAGCGTATAGGAAACATCAGAGGTTACAATAAGGTCAATACCCGGAAACCAGGCATGCATATTATCCACTGTGTTTTCTCTGGCACCTGTCTGTTCCTCATAGACTCTTTTTGCGGGAGTGCCCGAAAGATCCACTCCAGCGATCAGCTTGTTCTTATCCAGAAGTGCCCAGGTGCCGCCCACCTTGGCTCCAGGCAAGAGATAATAAAGAAATTCCCCGCTCTTTCGTCCAAATGCTGCCGGCATAGCCCGCCCTGAAGGCACATAGAGAATATTCTCTGAAGCTATCAGATAGCTCTGGGGCGATACACCGCCGTAGGCAAGTTCGTGGGCATGGTCACCGATTGTATCATTTTCCCAGATAACAGAACCGTCCCCGGCATTTACAGCACAAATGTAAACACCTTCATAAGGAAAGACACCTGCGCCAAAATAAACAATCCCATCATCAACAATTACACTCGTTCTTACAGGCCAAAGAGAGATCATTCTGCCGTTCCCAAGTAGTCTCTTTTCACCTGCGCTCGCTCTGTACTTCCATATAAACTTCCCGGTTTTTGCCCTGAGGCAATAGACATAACCATCATCCGATCCGAAATAAAGCCTATTTTTCCAGACAGTCGGAGCATAACGGACCGGCCCCTGGGTGAAAAAAGTCCATTTTATTCTTCCTGTATGAGCATTTAAGGCGTAGACTTTGTTGTCCACTGAAGAACCAAAATATGCCATTCCCCTGGCTGCAGTGATATGGTAAGCATTATCATAATGCATTCTTTCCATCTCTTCGCCAGGCTTCAGCCAAGCCTGTTCAGGCGGATGAGTCGGCTCAAATGTCCATCGCAAAGCCAGGGGGACAGGCAAGTTCTCTCCTGTAATACCACTGCGGGCATTGTCATGCCTGTAGGTGCTCCAATCACCTGTACTGTGAGGACTGCAACTTGGGGACACTATGAAAAATAACAGAACTATAAATACAACCGCATATTTCCTTGTAAATATTGCCAATATATTTCTCCCTTGAATAGCCCACGTCCCTGGGCTATTCATAAAAATTGCTGATAGAATTAATATAATATCAACAAGTTTTGATCGTTCTTCATGAAACCCTCAGAACTAGTTTATTCTCTATCATATCGATAATATAATTTAAATCTATTATCAGCAATTTTTACCTTACAGGCAAGCCGATCTTACTGCATCTGCTTCGTTACAGCCCATTCGTAGTGAAATACCACAACTTCATGTGCTGTGCCTTGCATCTGCAGCAAGCTTGACTCGTGAATAGCCCACGTTACCTGGGCTATTCATACTCTTGTATATGACCATCTTTCAAATAAATCACATTGCTGGCATAGTTATCTACTACTTCCCTGTGGCTCACAAGAATTACAGTCCCTCCATCTTGGTTATATTCAACAAGGTGCTTAAAAATTTCGGCCGCGTTTTCAGGGTCGAGATTGCCTGAAGGCTCATCTGCAAGAATAATCCCGGGACGCTTAAGCATTGCCCTGGCCATGGCGGTACGCTGCCTTTCACCTGCGCTCAACTCTGAAGGTCTGTGATACATCCGGTCTGACAGTTTTAAGCGATTCAGTAAACTTTTTGCATCTTCCGGACCAAAGGATTTTGTCCCAACCCTGGCAGCTAACAGCACATTTTCAACTGTATTCAAATACGGAACAAGATGGAACATCTGGAAGATAAAACCTATGTTCGTGGCTCTGAATTTGGCTCTCTGTCTCTTGCTTATGGCATAAAGATTACGGTTGCTTACTATAACATTGCCTTCTGTTGGACGGAGCATTCCTCCTATGGAAAACAGCAGGGTTGTTTTCCCACTTCCGCTTGGCCCCCGTACAGCAAGAAATTCGCCTTCTTTTATGTCGAGACTAACTTTATCAAGAGCTCTTACATCACCACGCCTTGTTCGGTAAATTTTGCTTACCTTTTCCAGCCTGATCATGCTTATTTCTCCCTCAGGGCAACAGCAGGATCTTGAGTTACTGCTATCATTGCCGGAATAAAAACTGAAAGTGCACAAAATACAGGGGCAGCAATCAAGCACCAGTAAAATATTTTAATTTCAGGTGTTATCATATTTGCAGTTACTCTAAAAATAGCAGGCCCAAATTCTAAAGCAAGCCCCGTGCCTATACCATAGCCAGCTGCCGCCGCAATCAATCCAATCAAAACAGCCTTCCAGAGAAAAAGCGCTGCTACCCTGCCAGAACCATAGCCAACTGCCCGCATAATACCTATCTCCCGGCGTCTTTCCCGGACATTTATCAATGCTAAAATACCAATCCAGGCCATGCAAACAACTACTAAAAAGGGGATAATAAATGCGAAGTATTTTTCAGACATATATCTCTGCTGCTCGCGGGCTGTTGCGATTGCTCGGATCAAAAGCACTTTTGCGTCCGGCAAGACACGCAACAACTGCTCACGGAGCATGGTAATGGAATCGGCTATGCTGCCTTTCATAATGCATAAACAATGAAGCGCCTTTATTTCATTGATTCTATTTTCCTCTCCCACGATAGCCTGGACATCGTGAAGATGAGCATATATCCGGATATCATCTTCACTCCCGCTCTCAGGGAGCACCTTTTCTATAGAGAATAAGCTGCCAAGAATATCCGTTTCTTCGCCTTTTTTAAGCCCCGTTCTTCGTGCTACTTCAAATCCGATATAAACGTTTCCTGGCTTGATTGAAAAAAACATAGGAGTTTTTTCTCTCCCAGCAGACGGCACCTCCGGGGAAATACCAGCCAATATTACATCCATATCTTTCCAAATGATTCTCCTCTGAAGAACTGCTGTTAAATGGGCATAAGAAAGGCCCTTAAAAGAGGCCAGCTTGTAGACATGGCTCTCAGGCATTGTATGTTCTGAAAAACCTGTTTTCCAAAATTCTGCCATATCTGTTTTTTCCGGAATAATTCTGAGATTAAATCCTATATCCCGCATCAGCCGGATGGTTTCATTTTTAGAAGCTTGACCCGTTGTAAAAAAAGAAACAAATATTGAAACAGTAATCACAACAGCCAGCAAACTCAGGGTAAAATTCAGTTTTCTTTTTATTATTTCCCGGAATATGAGTTGAACAACCGTCATTACCTCTTTCTCCTTGCCCGAAGCAAAACAAATCCACCTCCTGCCAGGACCAATAAAACCACTATCCCAATTACAGAGAGTAAAGTTTTTAAGTTTAAGCCTGATTTTGAATCTGAAGATACCGGAGAAATAAATTCCTGGAACCTAGCAGGAGAGACCCTAGCAACTGCTACTCCGATGCCAAATTTTAAGACTTCCTCGCTGTAATTGTCCAGGGTATCCTCTGAAATCCAAGCAGCTTCCTTCCCAAGGGAGAAATCGAAAGACATAATACTGCTTATTTCTGTTTTTACCATTGGGTTTTCAGCATCAAAACCAAGAGATCTCACAACGTCAGATTGAATCTTTTCTCCCCAGCTGAGAGGAATCATTGTGCCCATCATCCATCTCTTATCCAGTCCGCACTCACATGAAAGGCCGATCAGTGATAGGATATTAAACATACTGCTTCTTGTAAGCTGTGTTCCCCTAATAAGCGGCCCGATCTTCCGCCCTCTCCCGTAAATAACGGCTACACACGGTCCTCTCACTTGATTTACATCAAAACCAAGACTCCAAAGCAGGATGCTTTCATCAGGGGCCAGTTCCTTTTTCACTGAAATCAAGAAAGGAGGCTCCTCGATGCGCTTTGGCAGCTGGGGCATTATACCTGCAATTTTTTTTATAGCACTTTGGGCTACAGCGTCTGCCTTATTATTTTCAGCCCCATCACTTCCCTCAATTAAAAGAAGCACACAGTATGACTTGATAATATGCTCTAATATCTCCTTCCTCTTAGGAGAAGTCACAATGCTTTCAAGGGTAGACCTGATTGATTCTTTGGATATTTTCCCAGGAAGTGATATAGGAAGAACCATTGACCTTCCATTTGGTGAAACCAGAACAGTAGCAGGGAATGATTCTATCTCCCACAAATGGAAATACTCCATGGCAGGATGGTTTGTGTTTCTGTCTGAATTGATTATTTCGATTTTTACGTTGCAATCCATAAAAATCGCGTTAGATATCTGCTTGAAATCTGAAGTAAATTCTGCAGGAGTATCATCCTGGATAAAGCAGTATAACTTGTATGGAATTGGAATAAGATTAACAAAACCTACATCACGTACATTGTATATACAACCGAATAATTTAAATGTTCCGAGAAAACACAGCAAGAGAATCCCCAGAACTAGTTTGATTCTCGTTTTTCTCCTCACTCCCATGGGTAGTACACAATAAATCACACCAAGAAAGGGCCCCAGGCCCATATTGCCAAACTGGAATAAGTAATTAAAACATGAGCTGTTATTACATCTGAGCTTGGGTAAATTCCAGTGGTTTCATGTTGTGGATACTAGTATGATACCTACTTTTATTATAGTATGCAAATGATCGATGGGAAAATTGCATAGCATGAATATTATAAAAGGGGAAGAGAAAATGAATAGTCAAAGAAAACAGAAAGAGAAGAGTTAATGAAATCAGCATTATTATTTGGGCTTCCTTATATAGCAGGCGGTTTGGAAAATGTTTTAACTGAACTATATCGCATTTTGCAACTAGGCGGCACCCTTTCTTTTGCAAAAACCAGGGGATCAAATGAGAAATTAATTAAGGAGGTCGAAAGAAAAGGATTCAAGTATTTTGAAAGGCGAGGAAGGATATTTTTGTTTAAAAAAGGATTAAATTAATCAAAAAACTTATACAGGGAAGGAGAAGTTTGGAATTAGAGGAAGTTTTCTAGCCTGACTAAAAGCGGGCAAAGATTGTTGTGATTATAAAGACCGCGCAATAAACCGTAACAATAAGCATGAATGGAAGTTTCTGCCTGATGCTGAAATTCTTAAAGGCATCGCTTTTAAATAAAATAAGCCATGAAGAAATTAATACCCCCCCAAATACAATCAAAGCCAGATAACTTAAGAAAGGAAATATAAAATTTGTGAAACTTTTATTGAGATGAATACCTCCCGATGCAATCAACTTGGCCGTTGAATAGCCTATGGGATCTTTTACGCTCAGTGAATAGTAGGGGAGGCGTGAAGAAATCTTAAAAAATGCCTTAAGTAAGTGCGTGCAAGCTATAATAGGAAGAAATATGAGACTAAATTTTTTCGCTGCTTCAAACAGTGAAAAACCTGCAGTTAACCTGGCCATTAAAGCAGGAATGAGAAAAATTATGGCAGGCAATAGCACAAATAGGATAACTGCATGAATGAAGTTTGCAAACTCTCCGGAAGCTCCCAGTACTCTGCTGATAGTGTCTGGCACAAATAAGAGTGCTTTTTTGGATGCATCCCATTCTTCCGATATTTCCCATATTACCAGGCCGCTTGCAAAAAAGAGAAGGAAGAATTCCGCAGAGCTAATTTCTATTGACTTAAAAAAGTCTGCTAATGGCTTTCTTAAAGAAAACCTCAGGTTTCCATGCGGGCAGACTGTTAAACATTGTGTACAGAGCAGACATCTTCTGTTGTCTCTTATGGAAGCAGGATAAAGATTGCTTGTGCAGCTTCTATTGACCAGGGAATAGTATTTTTTTGGATCGATACATTCCTTAGTTTTGCATTTGGTACATATTTCCTTATCTTTTGTCCTCCATTCGAAAGGGGAACAAAGAGCATAAAGACCCAGTAAATGACCAACCGGACAGACATAATTGCAAAAGGCTCTTTTTTCGTAAATCAAGGCAAACAATACAGCGCTACCAAAGAGAAAAATAAAGAAATAGGCCATTCTCCTGGGATAACGGTGCGCCCAGAATGTGCGGATAAATCCCAGAAGGGCAAGGGCATAAAATAATGTAACTACCCAGCCCGATTCAAAGAAAGAAGGGGCTTTTCGTTTCAATCCAATTTTACTTACTAGGGAATTGACAAGCTCCATAGGGCAGACCTGGCACCATATGCGCCCGAAGAGTACAGCACTAATAATAACAAGCGGCCACCACAGCGACCATACGAGGAGTGCGGCAAGATTTGTGTTTCTCAATGTGCCTGCCAGTTTGGCATCCACATCCGGCGCAATTAACCCGCCAAAGATGATAGCCGCAAAGAAAACCAACATGAATACCTGGGGAATCAAAGGGAAAAATTTTGATGTCAGCAGTAATCGCAGAGGTTTGATATTAAGAAGGTTATACATATTCAAGCACTAGCCCTACACCTGCTTCTTTGAGATTAACGACTTTGGATAAGGCAATCTTTGAATTTAAATCAGTACAATGACAAGCGTGCATCTGCTTTGGATTCAATTTATTCATATATTCTAATGTTCCCTGTAATTGCTCTTTTGAAGGATCAAGCAAATGAAGACCGCCTATAATATCAATGATTCTCTCTTCCTTACAAAGCTTTTTTGCCTGTTCGACAATATTGCAAATTCCTGAATGCGAGCAGCCCGTGATAATCACCAAACCTTGGGGGGACTTATAAACTAAGGCCGTATCATCATAGAGATAATCGGGCTCCTTTCCACCTGGTTTCATTATCGATCCGATAGGTTTCTTGCCCTCAAAATCATTCTTTCTTTCAATCTGACCGAGAAAGAGTACTCTCTCTGTTAACCATATTGGATCTTTACTCAGTTTGATTGCGAAATGTTTAGATAATTTATCTTGAGAAATAAGAGAGCCAATTTCATTCCCATCACCCCCTATTTTAGAGAAGAATGCTAGAGGATGGGCCAGGACTGCGGGCCCTTTATGAGGGATGCCTTCTATGTTGGATTCTGTGTAAAGCCTGACAAGAGGATCTAATCCCCAAGTGTGATCTAGATGCCCGTGAGAGAGAACAACATAATCCAAAGTCCTTAGATCTATATTCATTTTTTGAGCATTTTTTATAAATAAATCTGAATACCCAACATCTAACAATATGCATTTCCCCCCTTGTTCAATATATAATGACATACTTGGTTCTGCTAAAAAATATCTATCGATGAGGGTGTTATTGTCAACTAATACAGTCAATTTCATTTTTTTCTTATTATTTTTGTTCATTTGAGCCTCCAGGTGTTAATTTAATATCTATAATACCACCCTTCGGCTCATTAGGGCTAATCGTCAATAATACATAGAAAAAACATATACTGTCAACAAGAAGACCACTCTTCTCTCAGCTGCCATATTTAGCCTGAATAATTTATAAAAAAATGAGGTGTCATAAAAGAGAAGATTTTTCTGGTATCCACAGCCGTTTTTGCATATTATTAAGCAACGAAAGTATTAATAGATCATGCATAAATTAAATTCCAGTATTTTTAAAGGGAAACAAAATGAAAGGCGTTAAGGCAACTTTATTCTTCTTTTTTTTAATGGGAATTGGTCATGCTTTGATGATGGTTATCAATCAGGTGGATGAAAGATATGGATTTGAAAAGAGTTTTATGTTTTGGTCAGCGCTAGTCCTTACACTCTGTGGGGTTATTCTCATTTATATCACTCGATTTAACAAGACCGATACTTGGCAAAGCATGAATGGTGCCCTGGGAGGAATACTTTTTTGGACAGGAGGAGTGGAATATGGATTAATCTTTTGCTCCGGAAAATTGGGAATAACCACCCTTCATGGGACAGCTCCAGAATACAGGTTAATGGAATCTACCTGGCCATTTATCTTAGCAATTTTTCTTTATTTGCTTTTTCATGAAGATGTCAGATGTAATTTTATAGTATTTTTAAGAAGGAAATTACCTTTGATGAAAGGGCCTACCTCAGAAGGAAGAATCCGCAATTATGGCCCTCGAACCGCTTTTGAAATGATTCTCGTTCTATGGACTTTCTATGTCTTATTACTCTTGGCTTATGATGAGAGTATTTTTGGAGCACATCACCCAATAACATACCTTATCTTTATTCTCTCATTGGGATGTGGAATATATCTCTTATACAACTTGATTAAAATAAAGGAAATGGGAAAAGCAATCCGATATGCTATTCCAACCGCCATTATTTTCTGGAATGGAGTGGAAATATTAGCCAAATGGAAAGTGTTTAAAGAACCCTGGATAACTCTCAACTTTCCCATAATGACTTCAATTATCGCTGCTTTCTTAATTACTTTTTATCTTATTTATAAAGAAAGAAAAACTTCTAAATTGAATAAATAATATAAAAGGCTGGATAATTATTAATATAAATAGAGAAAAAACAATTGAAGATCGGGGAAAAATCCCTTAAAGGAGGAATCACATGATTAATCGCTTAAATTCTATCTGTGTTATTGGGCTAATTCTTATGTTTTTCATGTTCATTCCTATACGGGCAAGTGAATTAGCACATGCGAAAATAAACTTTTGGAAGGATGGGACTTTTCATCAACAAACCGTAGACTTAAGCAAGTACGAGCAGGGCATAATAATGGTAAAAACTTACGGAAAAGAATACAAGTGGGAAAAATACAAAATAAGCAAAGTGCCAGATGAATTTTTAACGTGGAATATCAAGAGTAGAATGGAATCATTAGCAAAACTCAAAAAAAATGAGGTTCCTTCTTTCGGAGGTCCGCATAATGCTATGATAGCCACTTATGGAATAAGGCGATTTGACACTCAGTTTGCCCTAAATAATGCAGTGAAAGGCATGGGATTTTTACCAAAGAAAGAAAATCTAAAGGAAACAATTGAGTTACTCCAGTCAACAATCAAGAAAGATATGGAAGAAAAGATTGATATTCTTAAAGGTCTTTATGACAAGACTGATCAAGTGTTTGATCGAACAAAACAGATTTCTTTAGAGCTCTATTCAACTCCAAAATTTGAGACACAGTCATTTTTAAACCAAATGTTTAATCCGCGAGTGGCTATTGTATTCCTGGACATTCCCTGTTTTAAAATCAAAGCAATCGCTCAATTATTTCATCCGGATAATCCTCAACTTACGCCATATGAAAAGGATATACGTGAATACGTAAATCTCATTCACAGTTATTTTCATGGAAAATTTAGCAAGAAATTTATCGTCGCTATCTATCATGTAATAGAGGTCTATGACAATTCTCCCGGGAAAAAAGGTAAAGGAGTGAGAATAGTACCTGAGAAGCAGCCCTAAAAGATGGACTCATTATAGAGCTCGGTTTATCATCATCTATCATAAGTTAACGTGGTCAGAGCGCTAAATGAAGCCAGCTGCACGAACTTGCGACACATATCAATGTATAACAATAATCCGATCATTATGAGGATAGAGTGCTTCTACTCCCTTCTCGGTAACAATCGCATCGTCTTCGAGATTAAGACTCATTCTACTTTTCGTATCCGGATTCCAGGTATTAATCACAAACTCAAAAGCGAAGATATTGTTCTGCTGTATTTTAAGATGAGAACGAAAGGGACGGAAGGGAGCCATTGATGGACCCAATTCAATCTCGCTGTTTCCTGTATTGCCCACAGTATGGCAGTCAATGGTGAATCCGGATTTGTCAGAATCTCCAAGGGCATTCATGAGATCCCTATACTGTGAACTGACATCATCGGAAGGGGTATAGACAAAACCTTCTGCTTCAAGAGCTTTGACCATCATATCCAACATTTCGCCGGCAGTATAACCGATCTTGATCGTTTTGCGGATAATCTCCCGCGCCTTTAGAGCCCGGTCCCATACATGTTGAATTCCTTTGGGAACATCCGTTTCTCCTTCCCGCAGGATATAGGCATAACGTTTAATGTCCGTTTCGAAATTTAAATATTTAAGACCCCAGTCCCACGACAGAAAATCTCCCCGTTGATAGACACGCCTGCTCAAACGGCCTCGGGGTGCGCTGGGGCCACGCGGTACCAGGCCAGGCAATAATCCCTTATTTAAAAGCTGCTCCTGAACCCACCAGCCGAGGTCCTCGGGTATAGTTACACCCGGGACAATTCTCCTGTAGGTTTTTTCCATAAGTTGTCTCTGAATCTCAGCTATCTTGGCAAAAGCAATAATCTCGGACTGCACCCTTCTCACCCGAAAATCAGTAACAAGGTTCCCGGAAGAAACCAGCCTTAACACATATTCATCACCGATCAGTCTGACCAATTTCAAATATCCGGTATGGCTCATTCCATTAG
>JAUWNW010000129.1 GCA_030612445.1 Candidatus Aminicenantota bacterium | reverse complement strand
GAGAAGAACTTGTAACCAATAAACCAAAATAAGAGTTTTACATTATAAGTTAAATTTCATATTATCAGGCAGCCTGAAAAATGTTATTATAGGCAGGACATAAAAAGGAGTTTGAATTGATAAAAGGCCCAAAACAAATATTAATCGCTGCCAGTTTGATTTTTATATCAACGGTTTTCCTCCATGCCCAGATCAAATCAACCGGTTCCATATCCGGAAAAATCATTGATACAGAAGCCAAGGCTCTCGCCAAAGCAAGCGTTACTATCACAGGGCCTGCTCTGCAAGTCCAGTTATTTGTAGCCACTGAAGAGAACGGCATCTTTAGGTTCCCCCAACTCCCACCTGGAAAAGGATACACACTTCACATAGAGCACCCTGGATATAAGACGAATATCCGGAAAGGATTTAATATCAAAGCAGGAAAAAATATATTCCTAATCATTACAATGGAAACCAGCTCTACAGGAGAAAAAGTTATATCATCCGCCTATAACCCTTCTTTAAATTTAAGGACATCAAAAACTTCTCTTAATTTTTCAAAAGACCTGATCCGTAATATCCCCATGTCACGTGACCTACATGAAATCATAAAAGCAATCCCTGGTTCAGTATCTGACGAAAAAAGCCTTAACCGCACTTCCAGTATCTCTGGCGGTACCTTATCAGGCAATCAATACTATTTAGAGGGAATATCTTTCAACGACCCAATCACTATGTATCCCCTAACCAATATCAATATAGATGTTTATGAAGAAGTGGAGATGGGAATCGCAGGCCATCAAGCTGATACTGAAATAGCAGATGGGGGTTATATCAATATCATAGCCAAGTCAGGCGGAAACGACTTTCAAGGCACTGCCTTATTTGAATATTTCAACCAGGACATGCAGAAAAGTCTTTTAAGTAAAGAGGAGCTGGAAGCGGTTGCTTTGGAAAAACCAGCCGGCATAAACTCACAAAAAGACCTGTCACTTTCCTTGGGAGGAGCACTTTGGAAAGGCTTGGCTTGGTATTTTTTAAATGCCCGCTATTTTAACTGGAGCCGGGATTTTAACCACATTAACTGGGATCAAACTCAGGCAGCCGGCGAAAAATACATGGAAATAGATGAAGCCCCCCACTCCGAGTTCAATCTCTTTGGAAAATTAACAACTACCCCGATCAATAAGCTCCGCATCACTGCTACCTATAACCTGACTTCTATAAATGAAAATTTTTATGCCGACCAACTAGAAAATTATCTTGACAGCTCCGCTATCAGCAAACGGCGTAACGAAATAAGCCATTTAGTAATAGGAAATGTCTATTATGTTATGCAGAAAAATTTTTTCTTGGATGCTCGGATTGGGTACATCTACCGCATTTTACCTCTTCGCTACGGTGAAAATACCCTGGCCGGAGAACCACGCTTATATGACAGATATTATGATGTGTACACAAATAATCCATCCTATCAAGACATCCGGACCCAGCAAAGAATCAACCCAGGTATAACCGGTTCCCTTTTTGCCGATAATATCTTAGGGAGCAGCCATGAATTGAGGTTCGGGGCCGAATATGAGTGGAATGAGAACAGGTCGAACTTTTGGAGAGAAAACCCCTTTTATATTCATTATTACCAAGGCAGTATCTATGCCTACCCTGACTCTAAAACTCCCAATCGAACCCAGCTTTATGCCTATACCTGCGGACCAGCAGAAGGAGCATCTATTCAGAAAACCGTAAAATCCCGCATCAGCATTTTTGCTCAGGATAACCTTACAATCGGCGGGCGCCTGACTTTTAATCTGGGATTTCGAGCTAATTACAGCAGCGGTAATTTTCCGGGACAAATGCAATACGGATCTGCTGATACATATGGGATCTTCGACACCCTCCCCGGCTTAGGCTTACAATATAAAGGTTTCTCTACCCAAGCGATCAATGCTTTAAACTGGATAAACATATCTCCCCGTATCGGATTTGCTTTTGACATTTTTAATGACAGCAAAACCCTTATCAAAGGCTCTTTCGCCCGCAACTTTGAATACCTTATGCACAATCATTTTAATCAGTTAAATCCAGTATCCCCCCGCTTGAGCTCCTGGTATTGGACGGATATAAATTACGACCAGATTCCGGACGTTAATGATTCCTATACAGCGCTTTACCTTGCTGATGACCCTGAAGTATATACCCTGGCAGATAAACTGGATACCAAGGCCTCGGCTCCTTTTACTGACGAATACACCCTAGGTCTCGAAAGAGAAATAGCGCGTGATATCAGTGCAGGGATTACTTTCATCTATAAACACAAACAGAATATATTAGCAGGTGTCAATGATTATGGATCTGGCGCAGACGAAGCTTGGAAAGGTTACAGCCCTGACAGTCCCTTATGGGAAAAGTTTGAATTCATGGATCCGGGCGAAGACGGTCTTTTTGGTACTAATGACGACAATTCCGCTTTTTGCTACGCTGAATTAGCCGAATCACCTGGCAACCGGCACCTTTATTTTACTAACCTGGAAACAGGTTTCCGTAAATATTCCGCCCTCCAGTTTATATTCAATAAACGAATGTCCCATAACTGGCAGTTGCTGGCTTCGATCATCTGGAGCAAGACCTGGGGTAATATTGGAAACACAATGACTTACAACACTCCTAATGATTTGCTATATTCAGAAGGCCGGCTGGATTACGACCGCCCGCTTAATATAAAAATCCAGAGTTCTGTTATCCTTCCTTATGACTTTGTCTTCAGCGCTTATTTTAATCACCGCTCCGGCTCACCCTGGAACAGGACAGTGACAGTCTATATTCCGGAAGACGCAAAATATTGGGATCCAGGAGCATGCTACACAATTCCAACTGAAGAAAAAGGCGCCAAGAGAACCCCTGCCATTACTACTTTAGACCTTAGAATCGAGAAAAGCTTTACTCTGGGCAAAGCTACCTCTATAAGTGGATATATCGATATATTGAATGCTTTGGGAAAAAGCGGTTATCAGGTTGTCTCAAACTCAGGCGGCTTCCTTGACTACCGGGACCCCGACAATCCGACTTATGAAAGGTATGTGGATTACAGCCATATTTACGGCCCTTACACAAGCAGAATCATCAAGTTCGGCCTGAGATTTAATTTTTAAACTCAAATCCCAGAACTTTCCGTACAGTTTTATTTCCAGTCGTGTTTTTTAGGGTAGCAAATATTTTATTCCGCCCCTTGCGGAGGAGGTCAACATTTTTTTCAATAACAAACGGAAGCTCGATCTTATATTTTATCCCTTTGCTTTCCTGCAGCTCCTCCTCTGTAGTTTTCACTTCATACGATTCTTCGTACTCCCAGATCTTCTTCTCATCTTTATCCCTTACTTCAAGATAGAGTTCAAGCACTGTTGCCATCTCTCCGTCTTTTTCCTTAAGCCACAAGTGGGAAAAAGGCACTTCTATAAATATGATCCCCTCCACTCTTTCCCCCCCTACCAGAGCGGCTTTGACCTTCCAGCTAAAATTGAAAAATCCTTCCTGGCCTTGAATGGTCTGTTGGGCCTGACTTTGGGCCTGGCTTAATTGGTGCATATACGTAAGATTCGTAGTACGAAGCTGAGTTAGGTTATAGGTCACCAGCCTATAATTTCCGGAACAAGAGGAATCAACAAATACAACAGGAAAGTTTCCATAATACCAGGTCTCACTGCAATTATAACTTGGGTTATTTGTTATCCGGTCCATAGGAGGCCCAAACAGAACGTAGATGCGCCCCCGGTCAGTAAGCCAACCCGGCCTTCCTTCGCCCATGAAGAGTTCATCAGCCCTTTCAATCCGATTGTAATATTCCATTTTAAACTCATTTTCTTCTGTCTGAGGATCCGGGTCGCGCCGGGCCCAGAATTCCTGTTTAAACTCTTCTTTTTCAGCAGCCGGCAGTTCAAGAAACATCTTCCGTTCTTTAGAGGTAATAATATACCTGACCTTGTCTAGCCATTCTGAGTTTTCCGGGTTCAGCTTTTGCTCCAGACTGTAATAATGGCAGGAAATCGATAAGATCATAGAGAGGCAAAACAGCATCATCAGTCCCGGGATAACCAGCCCCCTTTCCCGAATATACCTATTTGAAAGTAAAAGATGCATCATTTTTTCTCCTTTAAAGCTTCCACACTTTTTTTTATTTTAGGCTGGTCTACATTGATCTCAAGCGATTTCATCCAAGCAGTCAATGCCTCCGACATATCTCCCAACTGAAAATAGCATTCACCGATCGCATTAAGGCAGTTGGTGTTGAGACCGTGATGGTTCATGGCTTTTTCAAATATCTCAATGGCTTGAGCTAACTCGCCCCGGTACTGATAAGCTCTACCCAGAATAAAAAATATTTCGAATTTTGGAGGTTCATCCAGGTTTACAAATGGAAGCAAGACCGTTGGAACTTCATCATAGTTTTTTTTCTTCATATAAACACGAACCAGATTCAGGGCAAATTCAGCATTTTCCGGATTTTTATGGAAAGCTGCCTCCAGCATGGCCTCAGCAGTATCCATCTGTCCGGTATTAAACAGCTGAGAACCTAGGACAAAAGAATAAACCGGGTTTTCAGTTTCGGGCAACAGTTTGCTGTAAATCCAGGGACGGGCTATACTTTCCATATAAGTGACATCAAATTCATCGCTCGCAAAAAGCTTTTCCTGGCTGTCCACAATAAGAGAAACCCGGACCCGGTAATGTGCTGGGGAAAAATTTTTAAGCGAAAACTTCTCGACAAAATCCGGAATATTCTTATATTCACTTATCTTTCTGTTAAGACTAAAAAAATCTTCTCCGTCACGGTAAAAATTATATTTTATCACTGCCTTCTCTTTTTCCTCCAAGCTTAGGCCATGAATCTGGTAAGCCAACACTATATCACCCTTTCTGAGAAACACACGGTTTGCCTGAAAATACATCTGATAGCTTCCTGCCTGAAAAGGCCGCAGACGGTTGTTGGCTGGAATATTCCGGTTCATGCGGTACCCTAAGAGCAGAGAAGTCATCTGGATCCGATCTTCTTCTCCGGGAATAAGGAGGGTTCTTTCCAGAGAAGTAAATTCTTTAGAGATCTCATTTTTAACCAGTACGGATAAGCGAAATTTGCCTGGAATCAAAGGGAACATGTCCCGGATACTTAAAGGCCGGCTGCTTATCTGTTTCATCTGTTCCTTTCCAAATTCCAAGGGGACAGTCTTATCGAACTGATATACTGTTTTGCCCTCTATCGTGGAAACGGTCCCATTTAATTTTAAGGTTGTATAAAACTTGTCCTCGTACTGGTTTACAGATAGCCTTTCCGGTTCTATGGCATAATGAACAAAATATATTCCCGAAGGATCCTTCAATACCTTTACCAGAGAATCACAGTCCATATAATTCGCTGTATATTCAACCTCGACCAGGTCCTTATATTCCAGGAATTTCCTGGCATATCTATCCTCTATTTCTCTAACAGGCGTGGATTCTACCCGGTTTACTAATATATCTGAAGACATTGTAGGCCGGCCGATCGCATCCGAACGCTCTCCCGGGATCAAACTCATCGCATAACCAGAAAGCTCGGGTTCAAACTCACGCAGCTTGCTATAAGCAGCCATGTAATCCATAGGATCTCCAAGGTAAGATGTCAATAGAGCCTGCGGCCCGTCTCCGAGCGGACTATACAATTCATATTCACCCAGACCGCCTTCCTGATAAAATACCAGATTAAATCCGGGGGGGAGCCCTTTATTAGTCAGCCCCTGGTAAAACCAGACCGTTGTCGGATAAACCTGAGTTTTACCCTCAAAGCTCTGTATGTCATTTGGAGCGCCAAGAATTATGTAGATCCTGCCGCGGTCGGTTTTCCAGCCTTTTCTTGGGAGAGCACGTCCGAAAAAATGATTTGCATAATTTATCCGGCGGTAATGCTCGGTTTTGAACTCGTTCTCCGGAGTGCTGGGGGTAGGGTCGCGATGTTTACACAAGCCATTTATAAACCTAACCCTTTCGCGATATGTTTTGAGCTGTAAAAAAACCTCATTTTCCACCGGTGCTATAATATACACGACTTCCTCTTCAAGCCACTTTTTATAATGTTTGGGAAGGTCGCCTGCTCCAGCTGCAACATTATATGCAAAGAAAAACAATATAGCGGCTAATAAATATATTATGAATCTATTCCTCACTTAAAACTCCTCTCAATCCTGAACTATTCGTATTTTTATTATAACATGCTACGTTTCAACCAACAACTAAGGTAACTTAAAAATTAGCAAATTCGATTCATTATTTGTAAAAGCCGGTTAATAAAAAATGGTAAATGGCAAGCTCTGGATCTATTTCATCCTAAAAAGTAATATTTCTGATATGATATTTACAATATATTTTCTTTGGAAGACATATTTGTTTAGGAAATAACCACAAGGATTAGATGGTGCGGAAGGTGGGAGTCGAACCCACACAGCCTTTTGGGCCATAAACTCCTGAGGCTTACGCGTCTACCAGTTCCGCCACTTCCGCACGCCTTACTTTTTATCACAATCTCTAAGAAAATATTATAGTTATTACTGCTTTTCTTTTCAACTAATTAAATTGCGCAGAGTCCCCTGCTTGACAAATTCAGATTTCGACTTATTATATTATAGTCAAGTGTTTAATTCCTTCCAAAATAAATATATTCTTTTATATTTCCATTTACCCAAATTTTTAAGGAGGTCAAATGAAACTTCTGAGCCAGGAACAAATCGAAACTCTGGCAAAATTTGCATGTAAGGATTTATTTACAACTTCTTTTTTTCTCGACACTAGTAAAAACAGGCTGACAAAAAAAGAAATCCAACTGTCTTTAAAAAACCTTCTGTTTAACAGCAGGAAAAAACTTAAAGAGATGTCGCTGTCCAAAGCCAAAAAAGAATCTCTGGAACAGGATCTGGAAAAAATTGAGAAATACTGTCAGCAAAATCTTTCTAGGTCCAACTTTGTGGGCTTGGCTATTTTTTCCGGCAGTGAATGCGATCTATGGAAGGTTTTTAACCTGGTTAAATCCCCCAGAAATATGATTATTTTTGACCATAATCCCTATATCCGGCCGCTATCCGCAATTTTGAATGATTACCACCGTACATGTGTGCTGACTTTCGACCGTAAAGAAGCTCAGTGGTATGACCTTTATATGGGAGAGATCTCTGAACTCGAATCCCTTCAGAGTGATGTCCCCAGCCGTATTAAAGAAGGAGGCTGGGAAGGATACAGCTCAAAACGCATTGAAAGACATATGACTTCGCGCCTCCAGGGTTTTTTAAAGAAAACCGCCAAGAAAACATTCACTCTAATGAAAAAACACAATTTTGAGTGGCTCTTCCTTGGATGTAAAGACGAATACTATGCAGAATTGGAACCCTTACTTCACCCCTACCTGAAAGACAAAATTAAAGCACATTTTAAAGCTAATCCCGGAGATTCAGCAAATAAAATTCTCCAGGAAACTTTAAAAATAAAAGATGAATTAAAAAAACAAGAAAAAGAAAAAATCGTACAAAATTTTATCTCTGAACAGGAAAAAGACGGGCTAGCCGTCTCCGGACTGAAAAACACTTTACGCAAACTAAACCGGGGTGGAGTTCAAACCCTGCTGGTAACACGCCATTTCTCCCAACCGGGAAAAGTTTGCCCTAAATGCCACTTCCTGTTCACCAATGAATCAGAATGTCCATACTGCAGGGTAAAAACCAAACCCTTAATAGACGTTATTGATGAAGCCGTAGAAGCAGCTTTTAACTCACGCAGTGATGTGAAACATATAAATCCGCCTTCCTCCCTGGACAAATACGGCGGCATAGGCGCGTTTCTGCGTTATAAAATAAATTAAATTATTTCGTCTTAAACGACACCTTAAGATTCTTACTTTCCTGCGGATTTCTTGTTGAAATATATGTTTTTCCTGGGTATTATTATTAATGTAGTTGCTTAGTAGGTGAAAGTTTGATGAAATTGAGGGAATATCATCATCAACAAAAAAACAAATTCTTATCGTTAACAAACTCTTAACAAACTCTTAACAAATTTCTGACAACTTATAATTTTGAAAGAGTAGATTGTGTGTAAGTGGAAGATATGAATAAAAAAATTATCTCAAAAACTGCATTAATGTTTTTTTTATTGATCATGGTATGTTTTGGCCATGCTCAGAATAATCAGGTTGAGAGGTCCATAAAAAAAGGCTCTTCACTGCGAATTTTAACCCTCAATGTATGGTCAGGACTCGATTATGAGGGCACCTTTC
>JAUWNW010000126.1 GCA_030612445.1 Candidatus Aminicenantota bacterium | reverse complement strand
TTCTTTAAATACGGTAGATAAAAATATCATGACAGCAGAAGACCCGGTTGAGTTCTATTTAGAGGGAATCAATCAGATAAATATCAGGGAAGCAATAGGGCTGAATTTTTCGAGAACTTTACGGAGCTTTCTGCGGCAAGACCCGGATGTCATGTTGGTTGGAGAGATGCGGGATTCTGAAACCGTTGATATTTCTATTAAAGCAGCTCTTACCGGTCATCTTGTCTTTTCAACAGTACATACCAATGATGCTGCTAGTACCATAACGCGTCTGGTAAATATGGATGTTGAGCCTTTTTTGGTTTCTGATTCCGTTGTCTTAATTATTGCTCAGAGGCTGGTAAGGAAGTTGTGCAAGAAATGCCGAGTCAAACATAATCTAACCCCGGACGCTCTGGTTGATATTGGTTTTAATGAGAAGGAAGCCCAGAAAGTAACAGTATATAAACCTGATGGTTGTAGTAGCTGTAATAATACCGGGTATAAAGGAAGGACCGGGCTTTTTGAAGTAATGGAAGTTTCGGATGATATCCGGGATTTGATTTTAGCCAGAGCCCATTCCAAAGATATTAAAAAGAAAGCTATGCAACAAGGAATGACCACGCTTCGTCAAAGCGGTTTGATTAAAATAAAAGCCGGCATAACTTCTGTTGAGGAAGTATTGCGGGAAACGGTTAAAGATACGGAGGTATAATATGGCCATTACAATTCAGGAATTACTTAAGACCACAGTTGAGAGAGATGCCAGTGACTTGCATATTACAACTTATATTCCTCCCCGTATTAGAATTAATGGTTCTTTAGTTACTCTTGACTATCCACCTCTATCTCCGGCTGAGACAAAGACCTTGGCTTACAGCCTCTTGACAGACCGGCAGAAAAAACAGTTTGAGGAGAAACTAGAGCTTGATTTCTCTTTCGGAGTTAAAGAAATGGGCCGTTTCCGGGGCAATATTTTTATGCAGAAAGGGGCAGTGGCAGCGGCTTTTCGCAGGTTCCTGCCCACAATGTGGAGTTTTTCTCAGCTTGGCCTGCCCCAGCGGCTGGCCCAGCTCTGTTTTTTACCCAGGGGATTGGTTTTGGTCACGGGCCCGACCGGATGTGGCAAGTCGACTTCCTTAGCCTGTATGATAAATCATATCAATCAGGAAAGGGCAGTGCATATTGTCACTATTGAAGATCCGATTGAATATTTTTTCACTCCTAAAAAGTCAATAATAAATCAAAGGGAACTTCTGGTTGATACGCTCAGTTATCCCAATGCGCTCCGTTCCGTATTAAGGCAGGACCCTGATGTAGTTTTAGTAGGAGAGATGCGTGATTTGGAGACTGTGGAAGCATGCCTTCGGGTGTCTGAGACGGGACATCTAACTTTTTCCACCCTGCATACAAATTCCGCTGCGGAAACGATTTCCAGAATCATAGATATTTTCCCTTCTCAGTATCAAGCCCAGATCAGGATAATGCTGTCTATGAGCCTGGAAGCTGTTATTACCCAGGCCCTGTTGCCGACAGCAGACGGTAAGGGCAGGGTTTTGGCCCTGGAATTGCTTATTCCGAATCCGGCTATCCGGAATTTGATCAGAGAAAATAAAGTTCACCAGATTTATGCCTCCATGCAGATGGGCCAGGAGAAGTTCGGGATGCAGACTTTCAACCAATCACTGGCAAGTCTCTATTTAAAGGGATCGATCACTTATGAAACAGCTATAAATATTACATCCAAGCCGGAAGAATTAACTGATATCATCCAAAGAAAAGAAGGTTTAAAAGTTACTCGGCGGTCATTTTCGCCAACTCAAACCAGAAAAAAACAAAGGGGTATATAATGGCAATCTTTAAATGGAAGGGAAAAAATCGTTATGGAGATATTGTGGAAGGAGAGCGGAAGGCTCGCTCATCCGAGGAATTGTCCCAGGTTCTGCAAAGAGAGCAGATAAAAGTTTCGGATATCTCAAGAAAACGAACTGAAATTCATATTCCATTTCTGGAAAGAAGGTCAGTAAAGGCCAAAGAACTGGCAATATACAGCCGCCAGCTTTCCGTGTTAATCGATGCTGAGCTTCCCTTGATCCAGAGTTTAAATATTTTGGCGGAGCAGGCCAAAAATAAGTATTTTAAAAAAGTCATCGAAGCTATCCGGGAGGATGTTGAAGCAGGTTCAACCCTGAATCAGGCAAAACGAAAGTTCCCCAAAGTTTTTGATGACCTGTATTGTAATTTAGTTGCCTCCGGAGAGCAGAGCGGTTCTCTGGATATTATGTTAAGGCGGCTGGCGGAGTTTTTGGAAAAAATAGTTAAGTTAAAATCTCAGGTCAGACAGGCTATGATATATCCGAGTACGATCGTGGTTTTTGCCCTAGTTGTTGTGATTTTTATGATGTGGAAGGTAATACCTGTTTTTGCCAATATTTTTACAGAACTGGGAGCAACCCTTCCCGGCTTAACTGCTTTTGTCTTGGCTGTAAGCCACTTTGTCCAAAAATATATTATCTTTATATTCCTGGGGATTATAGCGCTTATCTTTTTGTTAAGATATGCCCGCAAAACTGAGAAAGGCCGCAAGATACTTGATAGCATGGCGTTAAAGCTGCCTTTGTTCGGGGCGCTTCTGGAAAAGGTCGGTTTGTCCCGGATAACAAGGACTTTGAGCACCCTTTTATCAGGCGGAGTCCCTATGCTGGAAAGCTTAAAAGTGACCTCGACCACTTCAGGTAATGTGATTATAGAAGACCATATTATGCGGTCCAGGACAATGGTGGCTGAAGGGGTCAGCCTTACAGATGCCTTCAAAGAAGTCGGAGCTTTTCCCTTTATGATGGTCCAGATGGTAGGAGTGGGAGAAGCGACAGGAACCCTGGATGAAATGTTGGTCAAATTAGCGGATTTTTATGATGAGGAAGTGGAAGCTTCCGTAGCAGCCCTTCTCTCCGTTCTGGAGCCGGTGTTGCTTATCTTTGTAGGCGGTCTGGTCGGGATGATCGTTGTTTCCATGTACCTGCCGATTTTTAGTCTGCTGTCAGAGCTATAATCAACCAAAGAAACGGAACTGTCCCTCTTGACCTGGATTATTCACGAGTCGAGGTTGCCGCAGATACGAGGCGCAGGGGATGAAACTGTTGTCTTTATGATAAAATTTACGCTGTGGACACTGAGGACACGGATTTTCGCGGAAAAAACCAAGATGCTTTTTCTTTTTTGGCTTGTACCCAAAAAACAAAAAGCTATTTCCAATTTGTGCTGGAGCACAAAATGAAAACCTTTTTCCATTTACCATTCACCATTTACTGGTTATTAACAATGTAACAATTTACAATTTGCATTTTACTTAATATTGTATGTATCGACATTTTTTTATGAATAGTTTAGGTCTAAGATAATGGATACGAAAAGAAAAGACATTCTCTGGTTTATCATCCTGCGTTTGATCATTATCACTTCGATTATAATAAGTACTTTTATACAGTTTGAAGCCTCCGAACACCTGATCTTCTTACCTTTGTTTTATCTAATAATCGCTGTTTATTTATTGTCCCTTATATATTTAATCTTATACCATTTAGGAAAATATTATGTTTTTCAAGTTCATTTACAGATATTTTTTGATCTCATATTTATTACACTTTTAGTTTACTTGGCTGGGGGATTGAGAGGTTCTTTTTATTTTTTATATATTTTCGAGATAATTGCCGCAAGTATTGTTCTGTCCAGCCGGGCGACCTATATTACAGCTGCTCTAGCCGGTGTGTCTTTCGGAATTCTGGTAGATGGCATGTACTTGGGAATTATTCCCTATTTTTATTCCGGTCAGCGAGCTGGATATTCTTTAGGATTTGTGCTCAATCATATATTTATTGCCTGGGGGGTTTTTTTTCTGGTTGCTTTTTTAATAAACTATCTGACCGGGAGTTTAAGGAAGACACGCAAACAGCTGCTGATTGCTGAGAAGGAGCTGGAGATAAAAAAAAATCTAGCTGTGGCCGGAGAGTTCTCTGCTCAGCTTGCCCATGAGATCCGCAATCCTTTAGCTGCTATTTCCGGCTCGGTTCAGGTGCTCAGGAAAGAATTGAAACTTTCCGGAGAACAAAATAGACTTATGGATATAGTGATCGCTGAGTCTCAGCGGGCATCCCAATCTATTGAGCAGTTTTTAAACATGGCATCCCCCAGCAAAGAGACCTTTTCAGAGCTTAACTTATCCGCGCTCCTGGATGAGACTTTGACGCTGATGCAGAGAGGGGGGGTGCTTGATAATAAATACCGGATAGAAGGAAATTATAAATCTGCTAAACTGACATATTACGGCAGTAAAAACCAGTTTAAACAGATTTTCTGGAATCTTCTTAAAAATGGGATAAAAGCTATGCCCGCAGGTGGAACTCTTAAGATTGATTTTATTAAAAAAGGAAAAGACGAGATTTCTCTGGTTTTTTCTGATAATGGCTCGGGTATGGCAAAAGAGGAAAAAGCCCGGCTTTTTGAACCGTTTTATTCCGGATTTAAAGAAGGAAAAGGAATCGGGCTGGCGATTGTCCACCGCATTGTCGATGATTATAAAGGCAGGATCGAGGTTTTTTCCGACCCGGGAAGAGGAACCAAAATAGTCATCCTGCTTCCCTGGCAGAGTGCAGCTGAATTCAATAAATAAACAAGGATATTAAAAATGGATAAAATACTGATAATAGATGATGAAAAAAGCATTATTGACCTTCTCACAATAGTATTTGAAAAAGAAGGCTATGCAGTATCTACATCCCTATCTGCACCCAGGGGGATTGAGTTGATCGATAAAGAGGATTTTGATCTGATCCTTACTGATATAAAGCTTCCCCAGATGAGTGGTCTGGATATTTTAAAGCATGTTATGGATAAAACCCCTAATACCCCGGTCATTATGATCACAGCCTATGGCACTCTAAAACAAGCGGTAGAAGCTTTTAAAAACGGAGCTGTGGATTACATAGTAAAGCCTTTTGATATTGAGGAGCTTAAGATAATTGTCGCCCAGGGCTTGGAAAAACGAAAGCTTAAAACGGAAAATATCAAGCTGAAACAGCAGCTCAAGGAAAAAAACAGTTTTGAAAATATAATCGGTAAGAATAAAAAGATGAAGGAGATTTACGACTTAATTGAAAAGATTACTGATTCTGATTCTACCATACTGATAAGCGGGGAGAGCGGCACAGGCAAAGAGATTGCCGCCCGGGCCATTCATTTTAACAGCCGCAGGCAGGATAGGCCTTTTGTCGCGGTAAATTGCGGGGCATTGCCGGAAAATTTACTGGAAAGCGAGCTTTACGGTCATGTTAAAGGTTCTTTTACCGGGGCAATTGCCCATAAAAAAGGAATGTTTGAAACTGCTGAGAAAGGCACGATCTTTCTTGATGAGATCGGGGAGTTGAGTTCATTTGCTCAGGTCAAACTCCTGCGGACTCTCCAGGATAAGCGAATCAGGCGGGTCGGGGGGAATGATGAGATCTTGATCGATGTACGCATAGTCGCCGCTACTAACCAGGATCTAAAGCAGAGACTGGATGAGGGAAAATTCCGGGAAGATCTGTTTTATCGGATAAATGTAATTTCCTTTGAGATGCCGCCTCTAAGAGAGCGCAAGGACGACATCCCGCTGCTTGTAACCCATTTTCTTGAGAAATATTGTCTAAAAACGGGCAGCAAGCTGAAGAGGATTGCTCCTGAGGTTTTTAATATATTTGAATCTTATGCCTGGCCGGGCAATGTTAGGGAGCTGGAAAATACTATTGAGAGAATAGTTGCTATTGAGGAGAGGGAGACGGTAACTATAAAGAGCCTTCCGGATGAATTGCTGGCTCCCAGGAAAAAATCGCCTAAAGAATTCGCCTTGGAGCCTGGATTTGACCTGAATGAAACCTTGGATGAGATTTCTAAAAAATATGTTGTAAGAGCCCTGGACCTTTCCTCGGGAAGACTCAAAGAAGCAGCAGAGATTTTAGGAGTCAATTATCGTTCCCTGCGTTATTTGATTGAAAAGCATGGGGTAAAAGCGGTGAATAGTAAATAGTAAATGGTAAATAGAGAAAAGCAGAAAAAGCAGGAACACCAGAAAAAACAGAAAAAACAGAAACTTCAGAAAATGGAAAATAGAAGAAGAGGCATTGTTACATTGCTACATTGTTACATTGTTAAAATTATGATATATTGCAAAATGCCTGCTATAAGCATAAGCAGGGGGTTTGCCAAAAATTGTCAAACGGGTGACAAATAATGCTGAATAATGAAGGGAGTTGGATGATGGGAATATGTAACCTGCTTAATATAAAGAAGTTAAACAATGTAAAGCTTGGCATAAAATTTGCTTTAGTTTAGGTGTCATGAAATAATCTAGTGAAAAAAAAAGAATCACTGGAAAATAACAGGAGGATTTAAATGCTTAAAAGAGAAAAAGGTTTTACTTTGATCGAACTGCTTATTGTGGTTGCGATCATTGGTATTTTGGCGGCTTTACTTATCCCCAACGCGATTACTGCCATGCAAAAAGCCAAACAGAAAGCTACCATGAAAGATGTGATAACAATTATGACCGGGGCTATTGATTATGCTACCGACCATGGAGAGGCACCTGATACGGGAACAAGCCGGGTATTAGCGGCCGGTGGCTCCGATGCTTTTATTACGGCTGTTGCTCCTTTCTATATCAAGATCTGCCCTGTAAATGACCAATGGGGAAACCCTTTCTATATTTACACTGGCACTGGCTGTGCTACATTTAGCGGTATAACTGCAGATATGGTTGGGGACGATGACACTATATTACAATCGTATGGCCGTAAGGGCGTACTAGAAGTCTTTCCTTATGACCCAGCAGACACCTCTTCCGGGTTGTTTGAAGTGAGTGGAATGGTTGATTTTGATAAGGATTTAATAAATTGGAGCGGTAGTTGGATTCGAGCTCCTAGGACAGGTTCTAATTAATAACACCTAAGGCAGAAGTTTAAAGGGTGGCTTTTGAAAAAAAGCCGCCCTTTTTTTTTGCAAAAAAGAGGGGTGCTAATGTTTTCGGAAAGAAAAAGACTTACCATTGCGGAATTTTACGCTGAGGACACGGGGAAAAAGCGGTAAAGAATTAGACGCGGATTTACACGGATAAGATTAAGACCTTGATTTGTTTTGCCAATTCTTTGGCAAAAAAAATCAACCCTTCATCACTTCGCTTCGCGAAGTAAAAACCGGGAAATGGGATTGAATGGTTTTCATTTTGTGCACCAGCACAAATTGGAAATAGCTTTTTCTTTTTTGGATGCAAGCCAAAAAAGAAAAAGCGCCTTGTTTATCCGTGTCCTCCGCGTCCTCAGCGTAAAATTTTGTTTTTCTGCTTTTCCATTTACAATTTGCATTTTACTTCATATTATATATATCGACATTTCTTATGAATAGTCCAGGTAGTAGATGAGAACAATAATCCTCTTAATTATTTACATTATCACTTGTATTCTTATGATTCCCCTGCTTCTTATTTGTCCTCTGTTTAAGTGGCCGGAGCCTATTATTTCTGTCGGTCGGGGCTCGCTCCGCTTAGGATGGCTTGTTCTGGGAATTGATATTGAAGTGTCCGGGCTTGAAAATTTCGCTAAAAATAAATCCTATATTTTTATGGCCAATCACCAGAGTATGCTGGATGTGGTAGTGATAGCGCTTATTCCCCAATTTGTGCATGTTATTGCAAAAAAGGAAATGTTCAAGGTGCCGGTGATAGGCCAGGGAATGAAGATCGTGGAATATGTATCTGTGGACCGGAAAGGAAAAATGGGTGGGAGAAAAAGTATTACTAAAGCCGTAAATCTGATAAAGGAAAAAAAATATTCTTTCCTTATATTTCCGGAAGGAACGAGAAGCTTGAACGGAAAGCTGCAGCAATTCCGCCGGGGCGGTTTTTATCTGGCCTTAAACAGCGGCGTGCCTATAGTTCCCATTACCATAACCGGGTCCTTTGAACTAATGCCTAAATACAATTTCTTTATAAAAAAAGGAAAGATAACAGTGGATTTTAAGAAGCCGGTACCGGTGCAAGGGTATGATGAAAGCTCGCTTTCTGAGCTTATGGAGAAGGTAAGAGCTGAAATTAGTCCAGGAAAATAATAGAAAAACAATAATAGACACGGATTAACGCGGCTAAACATAGATAAAAATAAAAAAGAATAAGTTTACGCTGAGGACGCTGAGGACACGGATTAAAGAGATAAAGCATTAGACGCGGATTTCCCGGAGGAACGCGGATAAAACAAGTTGCTTTTTCTTTTTTGGCTTACATCCAAAAAACAAAAAGCACATTCCAATTTGGGCAAGGCCCAAAATGTAAATCTTTTTCCCTCAGCATGAATAATCCGCTCCGGGGGGGCCTGGACACTGGTAAATCCCTGTCTTTCGCAGGGACTTACCTGTGTCCAGGCCAATGTGAATAGTTCAGGTTAGCTAGCG
>JAUWNW010000149.1 GCA_030612445.1 Candidatus Aminicenantota bacterium | reverse complement strand
CTGGCCCAGCAGTTTCCCGGTTTCAGGATGATAGGCAGATAGCTCTAAAAAAAATTTTTCGTCTTGAGGCTTAAGTCTGACTTGAAGCTTTACTTCTTTAAAAATCTGATTTTCAAGGGCGGGATCCGGAACGATTTGAACCGCATCCAAGGATTTTCCAATAAACAATCCTCCATTCATGGTAATCCCCGCTTCCAAGCCTTTACCATGGACAGCCGTATTCCGATATTCAGCAAACTGTCCCTTAGCACCAATACGAAAACCGGCCCAGGCATGCGTATTTACATCCTGCTCAGAAGAAAGCCTGCCAATATTAATACTCATGTCCAGGTCACCCAACCGGTCTCCCAAATCCCTGGTTAAGAGGCTGACATATCTGTCATAAGCGCTTACGAGACATTCCAGACGGCCGTCAGATACACGCCAGTCCTGCAACCTGTTGGCCCAAAAATCCGCCCCAATCCAGACCCGATCGAGTCCATCACTCCATTTGCTGGAAAATTCAATAGGTTGTTCGCCTCCTCTACATCCGGCAAGCACAAAAAGCATGCATAAAGTTAGACTAAAAATGGCGGCTCTTCGAAGAATCCTACAAATTATTTTTTTCCCTAACACTCCTTATACCTTATATCATATGAATAAATTTAGGTCAATAAAAGGCAGGCCTTGTGCTATACTACAGAGCCAATGGAATCTTTGCTGAATTTTCCCTTTCCGGGGCAAACTCTTTCCCTGGCCTCAGCATTTATCTGGGCCATAGCGGTCATACTTTTCAGGATAAGTGGTAAAGCCGTTCATCCCCTTGGACTTAATTTATATAAATCTATCCTGGCCACCTTCCTATTTATTATAACCATACTTATTTTCAATGAGCCTCTTTTTCCTCTAGTTCCTTTTAAATATTATTGCCTCTTCTTATTAAGCGGGGTAATAGGTATCGGAATATCAGACACTCTGTTTTTTGCCTGTCTTAATCGTTTGGGCGCAAGTCTTACTGCCATAGTCGATTGTAGTTACAGTCCATTTGTAATCTTACTTGCTGCAATATTTCTTTCTGAGAATTTAACTATATTTCAGATCTTTGGGGCTTTTTTAATAATCACTGCCGTAATTGCCGTATCCTACGAAAAAAACAACCTATCGATTCCCCGAAAAGTTCTTCTGACCGGAATTGCTTTAGGGATAGCAGCCATGTTTGCTATGGCTGTAAGCATTATTATAATGAAGCCTATCTTGGGAAAAACATCGATCATGGGGGCGACCCTGATCCGGACTATCGGAGGCATCCTATTCACCGGTGTAGCTCTCAAGGCCCATCCGAAACGCCGTTCCATCCTGGCCGGGATATTATCGCGCCGCAATTGGAAGACCATGCTTCCCGCCTCTATACTTGGGGGGTATCTAGCCCTTATCACTTGGATGGGAGGGATGAAACTTACCCAAGTATCAGTAGCTTCTGCCTTAAACCAAATGCACACTATATTTATTTTTGTCCTGGGAGTAATATTTCTTAAGGAAGGCGTTAGCCTCAGAAAAACCATCGCCCTGCTTATAGCTGTTGCAGGAGTTTTATTGGTAACAATGTTATAATCTACAATATTTATATACTAGCCTGGATTATTCACGAGTCGAGGTTGCTGCAGATGCGAGGCACAGGGTATGAAGCTGTGGTCCTTCACCGCAAGTGCCCTGTAACGAAGCAGCTGCAGTAAAATCGGCTCGCCTTTGGTAAAAAAATGGCGATTAAAATTAAAAATGAAAACGAGAAAAGATTTAAAATAACTATTCTTGAAAAAATTTTGCATATTACTGAAAATAAATTAATAATAGAAACATCGCCATTTTTTTATGAATAAGTCAGGCTGGGAGGAATTATTAAACCATGCAAAAAAACAAACGCTTGGAAAGGATTATAAGTAACCATTTTAAAATTCGGCAGCGGTTTCCTCTGCTGGAAAAAGATCTTTTCGGTAATAAAAGAACCTATTTAAACTGCGGAGCCGGCACCATAACTGTCGACACCGCCGTAAAAGCCATAGAGGATGCGGCTCGAAGATCACATCCCATGCCGGGAGAAGTATATCCGGCAGAAATCGCTACAAAAGACCTGCATTGGGAAGTCCGGAGTATAGCTGCTGATTTTATAAATGCAGACTCCCCGGATGAGATCAGCTTCCATCTTTCAACCACTAATGCCCTTTTTAATTTGGCCTTTTCTTTTCAGAAACATATATCTAAGAAGCAGAATTTAATTGTTACTAACCTCGACCACATGGCTAATGTGTCTCCCTGGGAAAGAATTTTCGGTGAGGAAATAGGTTGTGAGGTACGAAGAGCACGTATAGATGAGGAATACCGGTTGGATATTGACCACCTATTATCCCTGGTAGATGAAAATACAGGGGCCATTGCCCTTACTATGGCTGCCAATGCTTTTGGCTCAATTGTTCCGCTTAAAAAAATCATAGCTGCTGTCCGGGAAAAATCCCCTGATTGTGTAGTATGTATTGATGCTGTTCACCATGCTCTTCACGGTTCCATCGATGTACAGGATATTGACTGTGATTTTCTAGCTTTTTCCGGATACAAGATATTCGGACCGATGCTGGGAATCCTGTGGGGGAAAAAGAAATGGATGGATAAACTGAGCCCTTATCGTGTAGAGACTGCCAAAGATATATCGCCCCATAAATTTGAGCAGGGAATGCTGAACAATGCAGTCCTGGCTGCTTTTAAAGCAGCTCTTGAGTACCTGCTGTGGCTGGAAAAAGAGGTTATTGACCCTCAAGAAAAGCTTAACTTAGACAGGAGAGCTTGTTTCTCAAAGGTTATGCAGACAATAGAAAAATATGGGACACTTCTTACAAAACGCATCCTTCAAGGGATACAGCGCCTTGACCCCAGCAGAATCAGATTTTTGGGCATAACTGACCTGGAAATGGCTAAGGAGAGAGACCCGACTTTTGCTTTTGAGATAGAAGGAATAAGTGCTGCTGAAGTAAAAAAGCAGCTCTGGCTTGAATCCGGGATCCAGATCGCAGACGGCAACCATTATTCTGCGGCAGTCTACCGAGTCTTAAAACGCCCCAGCCTGTGCAGGGCTTCTTTCTGTCACTACGATACTCTTGAAACCGCAGACATTTTTCTGAAAGCTTTGAATGAGATATCTTAGGAATCAAATACATGAATTGTCCGGAGGGACAATATGAAAAGAGTAATTACTATTCTGTTTATTATGTTAGCTCCCCTGGTTGTGACCTTACATTCCAGCCAGGAAGGATTCTGGGTTCCCTATGACCCGCCTAAATGCCATTATCTTATCGATGCCAGAATAGATCTCGAAAAAGGGAAAGTCGAGGGGAAAGAAACGATTACTCTGAAGAATGACTCAGAACATCCGATCAGAGTCTTAGCCATCGATTGGAAAATCAGCGCCAGCTACTCGATCGATATCACTGCTGAACAGCTAATTAAGCTAGTAGAGGACCTCAACTGGAAACGGGAAGGCAATGCGCCCCTCTTAATCTATGAAAAGGCAAAAAATCAAAATATCGACAAAAGAAGTTTCTGGTTTAAATTGGGATTGGTGTTATTCGATAGTGGGTATTATCCTGAATCATTTACTGCTATGGAAAAAGTCACGGTTATGGAAACCTCAAAGCTATATAAATTCACTGCTTTTACCTGGTTAGGACACCTTAAGGACCTTCTGGGAGATAGAGAAGAAGCTCTCAAATATTACCAGGAGGCACTTGTTCATGATACTGGGGAATCGATGGGACACAGCTCGCTGGGAATAAATATGAACCGGCAATGGATTGAGAAAAGACAAAAAACACCCTTTTCCTGGAAGAAAAAATAGTATCTTTTTATTGCTTACCTTAATATTTCAACTTCATCTATAGTCTTAGGAACAGGTTTTCCCAGGAGTTTGTATCCACCGGAAGTAATAAGGAAATCTTCTTCGTTCCGCAGTCCTCCAAAATCTTTATATGTTTCAACTTTGTCATAATTAATAAACTGGGTTAATTTTTTTTCAGCTTTCCACATATCAATAAGTTCGGGAATGAAGTAAATTCCCGGCTCTATGGTAAGCACATATCCGGGTTCAAGTTCGCGGGCAAGCCGAAGTGATTTTAACCCGAACTGCGTGCTTTTCTTTTCACCGTCATAACCTACATATGTTTCCCCCAGGTTTTCCATATCATGCACATCAAGGCCCATCATATGCCCTGTACCGCATTGAAAAAACAAAGCATGGGCTCCCGCCGCAACTGCTTCTTCTACATCTCCGCGCATAAATCCCATATCTTTCATTCCGGAGGCGATAGTTTTGCAGGCCAAAAGGTGAATATCTTTAAATTTTACACCCGGTTTAAGAGCAGCCACGGCCGCTTCATGAGCAGCCAAAGCTATATTATAAATCTCTTTTTGCCGGCTGGAAAACTTTTTCCCAACCGGAAATGTGCTGGAAAGGTCACCTGCATACCCCAGAGCAGTCTCTGCTCCTGCATCAAGCAGGAACATATCGCCCTCTTTTAAAGTATTACCATGATAATGATTATGCAGGGTTTCCCCATGGATAGTGGCAATAACAGGGAAGGATATCTGCCCGCCGGAAGCAAGCGCGATCTGCTCGACAACTGCGGCAACTTCTGCTTCAGTCATCCCCGCTTTGGCTATCTTCATGGCTGCTATATGCATATCAGCCGAAGTGTTGACAGCCTTTTCGATCTCCGCAACCTCTTCTTCTGATTTTATATTCCTCTGAGCAACTACAGCTTTAATAAATTCAAGGGAAGCCGATCCAGCTGTTTCCTCAGGATGTATGTCTAAGAGGTTAAAATATTTTAAAGAATGCTCCGCCCGGTAAGGAGGGAGAAAATGGATTTTTCCTTGTTTCCTCTTTACTTTCTCTATATATTCTTTCAGCTTAGCCGCTGGGGCTGTCTCTTCAATCCCTACTATCCGGCTTTTTTCCTGGAGTGTCGGCTGGGTTCCCATCCAGACAATATCATCAATGGTAAGTTCATTCCCAAAAATTATTTCTCTATCTTCATCTAGATCTATAAGCGCATTCAATCCGGCAGAGTTTAAGCCGAAATAATAGAGGAAGGTGCTGTCCTGCCTGAAGTGGTAAGGATTGTCCGTATAATTCATAGGACTTTCCTCGTTACCCAGAAAAAGCAATATTCCAGAACCTACCTGTTTTTTTAGACGATCCCTTCTTTTTACATAGGTTGTAGTATTGAACATAAAAAATCTCCTTTATTATTTATCATTCTTACTTTATCAGAATAACCTGAACAATTCATAAAAAAATGACGCTGTTTTTATTATTAATTTCTTTTTAGCAATATGCAAGATTTTTTCGAAAACAATTATCAAAACTTTTTTCATGCTTTATTTTTAATTTTAATCGCCATTTCATTCCCCTCCGGGCAAGCCGATCTCACCGCATCTACTTTGTTGCAGCGGATTCGCAGTGAAGGACCACAGCTTCATCCGCTACGCCTCGCATCTGCGGCAAGCTCGACTCGTGAATATTCCAGGTAGTCATTTATTTGCGAATAAAATGATGTGACCGATAATATCCGAAATGTTATAATTATCCTCGAAATGAATCCAAGTTGATTCGAGGATAATTATATGCAAGTACTGACAGTTTTCTTCATAGCTGCCTTAGTAGGCATAATCGTCCTTTTCGCTTATATACTCTCACTGGAACGCCGCAAAAAGATGGCAGCCTATGCCAAATCTAAAGGCTTGCATTTTTCCCCTGACAAAGACAAAAAAACAGACCCCCGTTATTCCTCCTTTAAGTGTCTTCGCCGCGGTCACAGCAGATATGCCTACAACATCATGCGCGGCAAACTGGATGGAAGGGATTTAACCGCTTTTGACTATCACTATGTGACCGGCCATGGCAAGTCCAGAAGAGTACATAACTTTTCCGCTCTTATAATCCAAAGCCCGCTTCCGCTGAAGCCGCTCTACCTCCGGCCAGAAAACATATTCGATAAAGTAACTGATTTTTTTGGATTTGATGACATTGATTTCGAATCAGCAGAGTTCAGCCGCAAATTTTACGTTAAATCGCCTGAAAAACGCTGGGCTTACCATGTGATCCATCAGCGGATGATGGTTTATCTGATGGAATCGCCAAGATTCCACATTCAATTCGATCCTGAGTTTATCATAGCCTGGCGTGAAAAACGGTTTAGCGAACAGGACTATGATAATGCTTTTGCCCTTATTCAAGGTATTCTTAAGCGTCTACCGGAATATGTTAAAAAACAACAGCTGGATAACAGCCAAAAAACTTGAAGCTTAATTATTGGAGGGAATATGACAGGAATATACATATTTTTAGGACTGGGGCTGCTTACCTTGATCTGGATCATTTGTATCTACAATTCGCTTGTGAGGCTGCGCCAGCATGTGCGGGATTCTTGGGCTGGAATTGAAACGGAACTGAGAAGGCGGTATGACTTAATCCCTAATCTGGTCGAAACAATCAAGGGCTATGCCTTACATGAACGAGAGGTTCTTAATAAAGTGACTGAGGCCCGCAGCCAAGCCCTAAGCTCGACCGGCTCCCCTTCCAGCCAGGCCTGCCGACGAGAATATTCTGGTTAAGGGATTACGCCACCTCTTTGCCGTCTCAGAAGCATATCCGGAATTAAAGGCAAGTCAGAATTTTTTAGAACTCCAAAAGGAACTGGCTAATACAGAGGACCGCATCCAAACATCCCGCCGCTTCTACAACGGCAACGTGCGTGATCTTAACACGAGGACCGAGATCTTCCCTTCCAACATTATTGCAAATCTATTCCAATTTAAACGTTCAGAGTATTTTGAGATCGAAGAGATCAAGGCATCCGAAAATCCTTCAATAGATATAGATTAGCATGGGATTGAACTTATCGCAATTTAATTCGTATATAGTAATTGAATAACAATACTATTGTAATTTTGATTTTTGTA
>JAUWNW010000155.1 GCA_030612445.1 Candidatus Aminicenantota bacterium | reverse complement strand
CGTCGAAGATGAAGCCAGCTCACTAAGTCTCAGAGCATCATGTTTTACCTTGTCCCATATCTGGGGGGGGAAAATCTCGTCAGGGGGTAATACAACTCTATCAGCCGCTTTTAATTCATTATACTGCTGTTTTAGCTCTCTTAGAGTTTTCTCCCATTCCCCCTCTGTTTTTTCAAAGTCATCGATAACTATTAGATAATCACTAAGATATTGGGTGAAGGGGGTAAAATGCTCCTTCAGGGCTAATGCTTGAAAAGCAAAATCAGGAAAAACATTCCCTGTTTGAAGTCTCTCGGTTTTCTTTTTTAAATCCTGCAGGCATGACGCCCCCGCCTTTTTTCGAGCCAGTTTTAGCCAGGTTTGAAAAAACTCTATGTCTCCGGGAAATTCACGAATAGAAGGAACAACTATCCGCTCAACCCGGCGTATAGATCGCTGGGAAGAGTAATCAAATTCCCTGATCGACAAAATCTCGTCTCCCTTGAATTCAATGCGGCTGGGATATGTCTGCCAAGGAGAAAAAACATCAACAATTCCCCCCCGCCAGGCATATTCTCCGTGTGAATTAATTATATCTTCCTTTTCATATCCATATTGCGAAAACTTTTGCAGCAAATATTCGCGTGATAGAGAAGCTCCTTTTTCCAAACTGAGGAAAAGTTGCTTCAGGTCATTTACGCGTAGAAAAGGCTTCATCAGGCCAAACAGGTTGGTCACTATCAGCGAAGGCAGCTCATTTACTAGTCCATAGAAAAATTCCATTCGGGAAGAGACCGACTCAAGGGAAGGGACTACTTCCTGATAAGGATTTTCTGTAAGAGAAGGAAGGCAAGATATATTCAGGTCAGCAGCAAAAACACTTAAAAAATACCGGCATCGGTCTTCGAAATTATTTAAAGAAGAGTCAGCGGGCCGGACAAAAATTACTTTCCTGCCAGAATCCCGCATCAAAGCTGCCAAAAAATATGGTTTTGCTGCTTCTATAACACCAGATAAATATAATCCCTTTTCCCCCTGTTTAACTGCCCGGAGAAGCTGCCGGAATTGGGCTGTCTCACGGATGAAATCTAAGCTCATAACCTATAGATTATACTTTTTTAAGCTTTGCAGGAAAAGCAGGAACTACAGGAAAAACAGGAACTACAGAAAAGGCAGGAAAGAAAAGTTGTGCGGCATGGACACGGGCAAGTCGATTATAAATAGAGATTACATTGTGACCAAAATGGAAAATAGGATTTGTATATCAATCAATGTAAAATATTGATATAAAAGAAGTATAATTCGTATCGACAATTTTTATAAATAGTTATGAAAGAAAAAGAAATGAAATGTAAAGTCAGCTTTTACTCAGGCTATAAAAGCCAGGAGACTCCCAGGGCAATTATTATAGATGACCGCGAATATAAAATCGAAAAAGTTTTCTGGCGCAAAAGAATCTGCGATACAGAGACCGGAGAGATATCTAATAAATTTAAATGCCTGGCGGATAACAAAAATATAATAATAACTCTTTATGCTTCCGGGAAGACCACGGTTTCGATTTTATGAAGCTAAATTGGCTATATTCGGTGCCAGTAGGAAAATTTTATAAATACACTATAATCATCGCTGGTATACTTACTGTGATTATTCTGGCTTAAATTATTATCAATACCCAAGAAAAATACTGTTCCAGGCTTCAGGATATAACTGACAAGGAAACTTCCATATATCTCTTTATTAAAGTGATTGTAATCGATAATAGCCCGGAGGGAAAAAGATTTTGTAAATTGATAAGTCGTACGCTGGCGGATAACATTGAAATCATATAACTGTTCTCCTCCCCCCTCTTCCCAGAAAGTTTCTTTACTGAAGGTCAAACCTATTTGCAATCTTCTACTCGGTTTCAAGGTAACAAATATCCCGAAGGAGTTACTGTAGCCGAGAAAAGGGTCATCCGGGTCGTAAAAAATACTATCCCCGGTACGCACATTAAATCCGAAAGGCAGCCAGCTCAAAAAGACCAGCTCTCCCCTAGCGGTAAAAGAGTTTTTCCTGAAATCCACTCCTCCATAATGTTCCATCTCAAAACGATAAGAAAAATTCATCTGGCTGAATTCCGTAAAACGCAACTGGATACTCGGGCTGATCCACTCATCCTCCAGAACATCCAGGTCATAATCAAAACGGCGCCCGGCATTAAGGTTGAATCTGACCTGGTTTAAATATTTTTTCTGAGGGTAAACAGCAGCATAAGTGTATGCCCCAAATGTCCGGTAATCCACCCGGTTAACAAAACCGGAAGCAGCCTCAAACTCAGGATGGATAGACGTCCAGTTAAGCCCTCCGCCCAAATGCTTTGTATAATACCCGATCTCTCCATAAAATGCAGGAGAGATATCTGACACCTCTTCCCCAAAACTGCTTTTAGAAGCCAGCGCCTGGAAAGAAAAGAATAGCTTTTTTTGTAATTTAAACTGCCCGTCAATTCCGGCAACCCGGTTAAATGAACCATCGATCTCCTTGTCCGTAAGGGAAAAGCCGATATAAGATTCTTTAAGCACATCGGCTTTCATACGAAAGATGTTAAAGAGGGCATTATTTTCCCGGCTGCTGCCGCCGTTGTGCACTTCCCACAGGCTTTCAGTAGGGCTGGTATCATAAGCGGACAGCAGCCCATAAGTAAAACGGCCTACCTTACCGGTAAGCTTGGCGCCTGCAATAGGGTCTATGATGCGGCGGGTGTAGACCATCTGTATTTTGGGAAAACGGAATACCTCCATTCCTTCCAGGAAAAAAGGCCTCTTTTCCGGATAATAGAGGGCAAACCTCTGATTAAAATTGATCTGAGGGACATCAGCTTCAATTTGGCTGAAATCAGGATTAGCAGTCAGGTCCAGGGTCAGGTCTGAGCTTATCCCCCATTTAAAATTTATCCCGGGCTGAGCATCGGCCTTGGCTCCTTTAGTCTTTAATGAAGTAAAAATGGGCATCAGTTCAAAATTTCCCCCTTTTTCCACCTCTCCTCGAATCACCATTTCCTCAGCCTGGGTTAAAAGCCCGGGAATCGACCGAGACATAGGCGGCCAAAGTATGATCTCACCACTGCGGGCAATGGTCCGCCCTAAAGTTATTCCCCAGATTTTTTCCTGCCGGTCAGGGAAACGGATACTCTTAAAAGGCACTGCAATCTCCACTGTATATCCATCTTCATCGATCATTCCGTCCGAATAAAAAACCGTATCCCAACTGGGATCCATATTGTCACTCCCACCTTCCTCAATCCGCATCAGGTCCATTTGAATACCCAGAGGATTTATCATAAAGGAGAAGGCTCGCCGCTTCTCATTAAATGTATCCAAAAAAACCGCCACCCAATCGTCAGTCATAATATTATCACGATTGGTAACTGAAACCCGCAACTTATCAGGTTCTGAATCATAACAGCGGAAAGCAATATATAGATTCTTTTTGTCATAACCTAGATAAGCAATAGTTTTTTCAGTAGGGGTGCCTTTTTCTACCGGTGAAAACTGCAAAAAACCCTCGATCTTTAAAGACTCTGCTTCCCAGATGTTCGCTTCCAGTACACCATCAATCTTGGGGGCACGGGAAAGTCTGGGGATATTTTTTATCTGCTGATTTTCAGTAAAAATAAATTGCGGTATTATCCCTAAAAAAAGTACCATCAGAGTACAAAAGCTCACTTTCTTCAAGCTTTTTCCTTCAAAATGCTTTTTCCTATTTTCCATTTTCCCTTTACCTTTATATATTTTGCAGTTTGGCAATATGTCAGTCGTGTTTTCTATTTTCCATCTCTTACTCCATATAGACGGAAAAACACGCGAGAAAGTTCTCTTCGCCCTAAAAAAAATTGAGGGAACTCCAGGATTTTCCCCTGCTTGCTAAAATACATTTAGGATTCTATAATTCAGGTAGAATGTTGAGCCAGAATAATCTGTGAAAAAGGAGATGTTAGCATGAAAAAAGCAGTCTGGAGATTTTTTGTCCTATTTATTTTGTCAGCTTTAGCCTTCAACTGTACCGTTCAATCCGGAAATGACCTGAGATATTTTGATACAGCTGAGGAAAAGCCCGGTCAGATCCGCTTGGCTATTCTCTATCCTTCCTTCGGCAGCCTCCGTTCATTGATAAAGCTCAAAGAGCGGAATATCTTCAATCCCGATAATCTCATCATCATAGGAGTTTTTCACGAAAAAGAACGCTCTGATTATCAGAGATCAATAGACATGGTTAGGGAAAAAAATATCGACTGGATCAAATTTCATAAAGTATCCGGTGAGATCAATAAAGACAATCTTTTTGAAAAAAACCCCCTCTCAAATGATTTTAAACTCATCTTGAAAAAATCCCATGGAATCATTTTCTTTGGTGGAGATGACATCCCTCCCTATCTCTACAACGAGCAGACTAATCTCCTTACTTCTATCAGAACTCCTTACCGGCATTTTTTCGAACTGTCTTTCGTGTTTCATCTTCTCGGCGGCAGCCAGGACGAAAGCTTTAAACCTTTGCTGGAATCCGCTCCTGAATTCCCGGTGCTGGGGATATGTCTGGGAGAACAAACGCTAAATGTCGGCTCTGGAGGAAACATGGTCCAGGATATCTGGGCGGAAAAATACGGAATAGATTTTTTAGAAGAGGCTATCACACTTTCGCAGGAGAACTGGCACACAAATCCTCTTGCCCGCCTGCATCCGGAAGAAAACCTATTCTCTTACCACCTGCATCCCATAAAACTTGAAGCTGAGGGAAAATTCATCAAGGAATTCGGTTTTAAAGTAGAAGACACACCCAGAGTCCTAAGCGCTCACCACCAGGCCGTAGATAAACTGGGAAAAGGAATGACTGTGATCGCAACTTCTATCGACGGGAAAGTAATTGAAGCTATCGAACATATAAAATATCCGAATGTACTTGGCATCCAGTTCCATCCTGAATTTCCTTCACTCTATGATCAAGACGAAAAACACAAAATTACTCCCGCGGACCAAAAAGCAGTAAGCTTGCTTTCTATTTTAGAAAACAACCCGCCCAGCCTGGCTTTCCACAAAAAGATCTGGGCCTGGTTCTCTGAAAAGCTGAGTAATTACTGATAAATAAGGTATCAGATAAAGCTGAGGGTATGGATACGCTCAGCTTTATCCTGCTCTTATCTACTTATTTTCTACCCAGTTATCCATTATTACGAAAAGCCATTAGGGAGGCTTCATTTTTTAAAAACCAAGCGGCCCGCATAAACTGGCCTTTCCTGCCCTTCTAGATAAAGCTCAAGGTTATTCCCGATACCAATTACTCTTCCAGCATAAAGCTCTTTCTGTTTTTTATTTACAGGATCAGAAAATATTATAACCTCACGCCCTAAAACAAGCGAGCGCTGCCTGTATACCTCAATAATAGCCTGCCACTCTCCCCTCAGCATTGCTTTATAATTCCGCTCAAGAGCATTAAGCAGCCTATGTAGAACATCGCTTTGACGACAGGTATCCACCCGATCACAAAAATCACCAAGCGACCCGACCTCTGGGACAAAAGGACTTGACTCCACTTCTGGAGTTTTTTCAACATTCAAACCTATTCCCAAAAAAGCTGTTTGGATTAAACCTTCCAAACATTGCGAATGAGCAATAAATCCTGCTATTTTGACCTCATCTATTACTACATCATTAACCCACTTAATCCCGGCTCTACCAAAAAGGCCTTTTATCCCATCTATAGCTTCCACAACTGATACTGCAGCCAGAGCAGGGAAACAGGCTTGGAAATTGCTAACCTTCCTTTCCGGTTTAAGAACTACCGTTAAATGGATATTACCAGGAACTGCAGCCCAGGGTCTATTTCTTTGGCCATGAAATTTCTCTCCAGAACCCGCCAGGCAAAGGGTTCTATCCGGCAGAACTGTCCTCTCCCGGTTTAATTCCAGGAGAAGGTCATAATGGGATGCAGGCGCATTTTCGACCAGAAAAGTATACAGCCAGCAGGTTTTGCTCTGCTTAGATGTTTTAAGAACTTTTTTGTCCCCATAGAGCCCCTTAAACAGTTGCTCAGGAATTTTATCAGGATCTAAGCCGCTGGCTTTGCCGGAATTCCATTCTCCAAGATTGGAAAATAAACTATCAGCGTATTCAATACTATCTGAAAAAATAATCATAAACTATTAACCTGAACTATTCATAATCATACCAGCACCTTAAGGGCAGCCGGCAGGATCGAAACCTTAAATGCCTTAACCGAATTGATTATCTCTCCATCATACTGCAGATCAATATTATCAGGAAAAATAACTTCAAAAGCA
>JAUWNW010000133.1 GCA_030612445.1 Candidatus Aminicenantota bacterium | reverse complement strand
TTTTCTATATTTTTGACAAAATATAGCCACACTTTGGTCTCAGTTTATTCAAATATGTCGTGAAATAATTAATTTCACGCCATAGCGCTTATTTTCCCTCGGGCAGGTTCATTTTTCGCAGCCGGTCCTGGAAGCGCGACTTATGCATTTATCCTTACCGCAAGGTATGTAAAAGTCCTTGCCTTTTACACTCCGTTTGTTCGTTTAAAAGAATATCAATTAATGAATACAGAGTCAATTAGATTGACAGGTTCCTTAAGGTTTATGAGATTCTCTCTTTCTTGCTGATTTTTTATTGAACAGTATTTCTTTCCCAAGGATATGGCGGAGCTGGAAAAACCCCTCAATCTCCTTTAACAAATAAAGAGCTTTTATCCAAGCTGCAATCCGAATGTCAGGGAATGGATTTCATTACCAGGGACATCACATCGACTGAGACTTCTCTTGTGGGAGGTCTCACCTACAAAAACGGAAAGATTTTAACCGCTTAAAATGGAGACAGGATTATACTATTTTAACGAAAAATAGACTTCTTTCCTGTGGCCTATTCTGACAATAATTATTATAAGCTGCTTCTCTTTCTTCTTGAATATAACTCTATAGTTGCCCACTCTCAATCTGTAATAATTATTCTTTGTTCCTTTTAATTTCTTGATATTGTTCTTAAGAACCTGGGGATTCTCTGCAAGCATAAGCAATTTTTCTTTAATAATTATTTGATGAGCTCTATCTATTTTTTTTAAGTCACCCAGAGCTTTTCCTAGAAATTTAAGCTTATACATCTCTAGATGCCCAAATCTTTCCAAACCTCCTCGGCATCGATTAACTTATCGCGCCCTTCCTCCAGGTCCTTCATTCTTTTAATAGCTAATTTATGATCAAGAAGATCAAAATAAACAGTAAGAGCTTTTTCTATAATTTTGCTCTTTTTCTCTCCCAGTTCCTTTGCCATTGTATCGAGTTCCTTTGAAACATCTTCATCCAGTGTTATGTTATGTCTTACTTGCATGTCTAACCTCCTTGGGCAATAAACTATACACATATTATACACCTATTATGTGTATAATCAATATATATTTCTCTTAAAAATTGGAAAATCCGACTATTATTCATTATTGGCAAAAATAGTCAGTAATTATATTAAATAAAAATTGAAAAAGGGGGGGGATAGATGATTTGACCCTGTGACTTCTTACCTGTGGTTTATTTTGGTCACAGTTTTAATTCAGTATGAAGTCCAATGATTAAGAGGATGATCTGTCCCTAATCCGTTATCTTTCCTCGCTGCCAAGGCCAGGCTCCTACAGTAATGTTGCGTCTATTGAAGCAAATCAAGGCCAGAATAAAAAATACAGCTGCTACTCCTAATAGGATAATGGTATCTGATAATTGTGGACCATCTGTAAAAATTGTTTTGGTAGGATTGTAATAATTGAAGAGAGAAAAATATTTTATTGGTTCCAATGATTTTACCATACCTGCAATATTTTTCACAAAAAAACTGGCTATAAAAAAAAATTGTCATAACAGTTGCTGATAATCGACGATTTGGCAGAATTGCTCCGAGAAAAAAGCCTATCATAATAAATCCTAAAGCTAAAGGCAGACTGCTCATAAGAGCTGTAAAAAGACCAAATGGGGTTACATTTATGGGATTATTTATTTTTATTACCCACAGGATAAAAGCATTACCGCTACTCGTGATAATCATTATAAATAAGGCAACAACAGAAAGAGCAATAGCCTTTGCTGTTAATATTTGCCCACGGCTTAAGGGCATGGCAACTATCAACTCGAGAGTTCCATTATCTTCCTCTCCAGCCAAGCTAGATGTGCTAGCTATAATACAATAGATACCTAATAGAATAGGGATATATACTAATATAATGGAGGCCATATAGCCCTCAATAGATCCAAGTTGCATACCTACCAGATGGTAAATAGAGAGACCCTTTAAAGACTTTAATTGTTTAAATAGTCCAGGAGCTATTGGTATATATATTGCTCCATAAAGAATTAGGCCAAAACCCCAACCAAGGATTGCTATCCAGCGTGATCTTATTTCATGTATAAATAAATTAAACATTTTGGCCACCTTTGTTTTGAGATCTATAGAAGGCAAAAAATATCTCTTCTAAAGATACGGTTTTGGTCTCGATATCTATTATTCCATATAGTACGGCTTTTTCCATCAGTCTATCTAAGTTTTGACTGACTTCAAACATAACAAGATTCCCCTCGCGACTTATTTCCTTTACGCCTTCAATTACAAAAGCATCATGAGGAGGTTCTTTCCTAAAATTAATTTCAAGGCGTTTCAGCTGCTGGCTTGTGAGAGCTGCTATTTTTTCTGTTTTTATCAACTCTCCATTTTGGATAATACCTAAACGATCACAAACCGCTTGTACTTCCTCTAAATTATGTGAGGATAAGAAAACCGTACGCCCTTCATCCTTAACTTCTTGAACTAATTCTAAAACAGTTTGCTGAACAAGGGGATCTAAGCCAATTGTAGGCTCATCCAAAATAATTAAATCTTTTTTTCCCATAAACGCGGCAATAACACCTATTTTTTGTTTGTTTCCATGAGAATATTCCTTTATTTTTCTGGATGGATCGAGGTTTAAAAGTTCTAATAGCCGTTTAAGATAAAGTTTGTCCAGCTTATTTTTTTGAAGGGAACCGAGCAAATCCAGGAAATAGCTTGCTTTCATAGAGGGATACAGGCTGAGTTCTCCAGGTAAATAACTTATACGTTCACGAATAGCTGCGCCATCTTTTTGACAATCAAGCCCAAATATAGTTGCATTGCCTTTTGTGGGATGAATAATATCCAACATTACTCTCTGTGTTGTTGTTTTTCCAGCACCATTTGGCCCTAAGAAACCAAAAACCTCACCTTTTTGAACAGATAAATTAAGGTCCTTCACCCCACGGTGGGTCCCATAATAAACAGACAAATCATTGGTTTGAATAATTATTTCTGAACTCATTGCCCCTCCTTAAACCGATGTGAGGTAGTCACAAACAAGTTACATCATTTTACAGACTATTTCCATACTTCTTTGCCACAAGCTCCCTGGCCACACACGATTCGCAAGAGTCCCCTGATACAAGGTGAGTTATAAAAAAATGGGGGGTGATACAGGATTTGAACCTGTGATTGCTTACGTGTGAAAATTGAGAAGCATTGACTGCCTCTTATTTAAAAAATAGAATAAAATCAGAATGAAAGGAGGCCTTAGATGTTAATAAAAAAAGCTTGGTCAACGAATTACATTTTGGTGATAGTTGCGGCAATTTTTTTCTTTTTTATTAATTCCCTAGGTGAAGGCTTAACCCAGGAGATTGATCCCAGTATGTTTAATCAGCTTAAATACCGCCACATTGGTCCCCAGGGAAACCGTATTATTGCAGTACTGGGAGTGCCTGGTGATCCCAACATCTGTTATATAGGGGCAGCATCAGGAGGCATATTCAAATCTAGCGATGGAGGTGTTCACTGGGATCCTATTTTTGATAGTCAGCCGGTCTCCTCTATTGGATCTTTAGCTATTGCTCCTACAGATCACAACATCGTCTGGGCGGGAACTGGAGAAACCTTTATTCGCAGTAATATTTCCATTGGAAACGGTATTTACAAATCCTCTGATGCGGGAAAATCCTGGAAGTGCATGGGGCTTGAGAAAACTGGTCGGATAGGCAGGATTATCATCGACTCACGTAATCCCAACATAGTTTTTGCTGCTGCGATGGGGCATTGCTATGGGCCCCAACAAGAGCGAGGAGTCTTCCGTACTCTAGATGGGGGCAAGACCTGGGAACGGGTACTTTTTGTGGATGAAAACACCGGTTGCTCTGATCTTGCAATCGACTCTAATAATCCAAGGATTCTAATTGCTGGAATGTGGCAAATATTTATGAATACCTGGGAGAGGTGGAGTGGTGGGCCAGGCAGCGGCCTGCACATGTCCAGAGATGGCGGCACCACTTGGAAGCGGCTTGAAGGGCATGGGTTGCCAGCCTCAGAGATGGGAAAGATTGCAGTTGCAGTGGCTCCAAGCAATTCCAATCGTTTTTATGCCCTCATTGAAACTGAGGATGGAGTTCTATGGAGGTCTGATGATGGGGGTGAGAACTGGAAATTGATCAACCGTGATCACACGCTAAACCAAAGATCCGATTACTATTCAAGATTTACTGTCTCTCCTAACGACCACAATGAGCTATATTTTGTGGCCACACGATTCAGCGTGTCGCTCAATGGCGGGGAGACTTTCAAGGTTCCCTCGCGGGCCTCAGGACCAGGTGGAGACAACCATGATGTGTGGATTGATCCGTTGATTCCTGATCGGATCATGGTAGGCAATGATAATCCTGGTGTGAGTATCTCTGTCAACCGGGGTAAATCCTGGCACAGTCGCCGGCTGCCTATTGCTCAGATGTATCATGTGGATGTTGATAACCAAATCCCTTACTTTGTCTATGGCAATAGACAAGATGGGCCTTCCTGCCGGGGGCCAAGCAATAGCCTTGCAGGAGGACTGATTCCCTCAGGTATGTGGCATTCTGTGGGGGGCAATGAAAGTGGCTTTGCTATTCCTGATCCGGTTGACAGCAACATTATCTGGGCCGGGGCATACTGTGGTATGCTCGATCGATTCGACGTTCGTACGGGACATACACAAGGAGTCAGTGTGTGGCATGACTATGTGGAAGGTGATGAAGCGGCAGATTTAAAGTATCGATGGCAGTGGACCTATCCTATAGCCATATCGCCACACGATCACAACAAAGTCTATGTGGGTAGCCAGTTTGTTCATCAAACTATAGATGGTGGAAATTGCTGGACTGTTATAAGTCCTGACCTTTCCACTAATGATAAGAGCAAGCAGCAAAAATCGGATGTCATGTCAGGCCCATTGTATGGCTGTGTTATTTTTGCTCTTGCTGAGTCACCGCTGGAGAAAGGTCAGATCTGGGCAGGTACCAATGATGGACAGGTGCAAGTAACGCGTGACAGGGGAGAGAATTGGACAAATGTTACCCGCAATATTCCCAATTTACCGCCTTGGGGCACAGTGAGCAACATTGAGCCTTCCAGATATGATGCCGGAACTTGCTACATCACCGTGGATTTCCATCAGATGAACAATCGTGACCCTTATGCCTATAAAACTACCGATTATGGAAAAAGGTGGAAATTGATCAGTTCGGATATTCCCCGGGGAGTGTTGAGCTATGTGCATTGCATCCGTGAGGATCCTGTCCGTAAAGGGATGCTTTATCTAGGAACTGAAAATGCGTTGTATGTTTCCTTCAATGATGGTGCTGCTTGGATTCCTTTACAGACCAACCTTCCCCACGCCCCTGTGCACTGGATGGTTATTCAAGAACATTTCAATGACCTGGTAGTTGCCACTTACGGGCGTGGTTTCTGGATTCTAGATGATATTACCCCCCTTCAGCAGCTAGCGCCGGATGTTTTCAAGTCGGATGTTTATCTTTTTCCTCCTCGATCAGCTTACCGGTTTTTATCCTTGCCCAGGTTTATGAGTTATGCAGATGATCAGAGTGCTGGAAAGAACCCTCCCTACGGAGCTTCCCTTAATTATTATTTGAAGTCTGCTCCCAAAAAAGAGATCAAAATATACATCCTTGACGATAAGGGGCAAGAAATAAGAGCCCTCAAAGGAACTAAAGCATCTGGCATCAACCGAATCTGGTGGGACCTGAGATATGAAAAAACAAAAGAGATCAAATTGAGAACCAGTCCGATTGGAGCACCCCATGTTAGGGCCGGAGCAAAAGGGTGGCGATCGTTGGTCGGGGCAGGGGGTCCTATCAGAGTTCTGGCTGCGCCAGGGTCTTACAGCGTGAAAATTGAGGTAGATGGACAGGAATTTATCCAAAAACTTTATGTGAAGAAAGATCCGAAGTCGGCTGGAAGCGAGGCGGATATTCAGGCTCAAGTAAAACTGTTGCTGAAAGTAAGAGATAACTTAAATAATTTAGTGGATATGATTAATCAAGTTGAATTAATAAGGAAGCAGATTTATGATTTAGGAGCATTGCTGGAAGGGGACGAAAGCGCAGTCCCGGTTATTAATGCTGGCAAGGAACTCGATGAGAAATTCATAGCTGTAGAAGAGAATTTGTTTCAAATGAGGCTTACAGGAGGTACTGCTAGTCAGGATATTCTAACCTTAAAGGCTAAACTCCACACTAAGATTTCAGCCTTTGCTTCTGAAATCGGCAAATCTGATTTCAAACCTACTGTTTCTCAGTATGAAGTGAATGAGATGCATAAAGAGAAGCTGGCCTCCTCCCAGAAACAGCTAGTCGAGTTGCTTAAAAAGGATCTTCCCGGTTTTAACGATATGTTAAGGGAAAAAAACATAGCAAACATTATTGTAAGAATGCCTTGAACCGCGATTAGGGGCACGGGTGATCTCTTTGAGTGCCGGCTGGCAGCAGAAATCGACTATGGCACGGCTCTTTCGGGTATGACCAGAAAGGATGCCAATGGGATTGTCAATACTCTCCTGGAAAAATACGAAAAGGATATTCCGGTTTTTCCGGGAATCCAACTATTGTAGAGTAAATAACGAATAATATGTAATTTACTTGACAAATCCGCTGCGTTGGCCTACGTATTGAAATGTGTTATGGTGGGTGTGTTTGCTGAAAAGCCTACGCTTGACATCGGATTGGTCCAGGATAAAGAGCTGAAACTGATCGGAACTCTGATGTACAAGGAGAATGACTACCGCACAGCCATTGAATTGATCCAATCGAACCGGATTCGCCTAGATCCTCTGATTTCCACGCATTTTGCTTTTGAGGAATATGCCCGGGCCTACAAATATATCGAGGAGTACGGAGAGCGCAGTATGAAGGTGCTCATCGATGTATGAGTCCAAGGCTTTCAAAGGAGAGAGAATGAAGGATCGGCGTCTGGTTTGGATTTTGGGGCTTATGATATGGACTCTGAGTGCTATCCCGGCCTCATCTTCCCCGGAGGGCATGCTTGCCACAGGCCTGCGCTGCGAATACCGTATCGACCCCCTGGGGATCGACACGCCTCAGCCCCGCCTGAGCTGGGTACTGGAGTCCGGGGAGCGCGGGCAGAAACAAACCGCCTACCGGGTCCTGGTGGCGGACAGCCGCGAGAAACTGGATCAGGACCAGGGCAATCTATGGGACAGCGGCCGGGTGGAGTCTGCTGAGTCTCTGCACCGAGTATACCGGGGCATTCCCCTGACCAGCCGGCAGCGATGTTTCTGGAAGGTCCGTGTCTGGGACCGAGCCCGCAAACGCTCTGGTTGGAGCAAACCTGCGTATTGGGAGATCGGTCTGCTGTTTCCTGAAGACTGGAAGGGGATTTGGATCTCAGATGGCATACCTCTTCCGGAAAAAGATGAGGATTTTTATGCTGAGGACCCGGCCCCCCTGTTCCGCAAAGCCTTTGATGTGGGGAAAAAAATTACCCGGGCCCGGCTTTACATCACAGGATTGGGATACTATGAGGCGCGACTGAACGGCCGCCGCATTGGCGACCATGTTCTCGAGCCGGGCTGGACCGATTATCGCGATCGTATTTTTTACAGCACCTATGATGTGAGCGGGCTTCTTATCGAGGGCCAAAATGCCCTGGGAGTCATG